>CAKMLH010000024.1 GCA_927797855.1 uncultured Clostridia bacterium
CCTGCTGTTATGAAAATATATTCCCACTGCAGGGCGGCGGGAGTGCCTCGCTGCATTCGTGAGGGAAAAGAAATATCACCTCTGACCATAAGGGACGGCAGACTGTGGCTTGAGAGTTTCCTCGGCCATAATACCGGCGATAATATTATTGAGCCGGAAGACGGGAAGGCAGACGAAAAAAAAGCCGAAGCAAAAAGAAAAGAATCGGAGAAAACAGAAACAGAAATCATCAAAGTAAAGGATCTCTGGTTCAGATACAGCAAAGAGTCGGGAGATGTGCTGAGAGGCCTGAACCTTTCAGTGAATAAAGGAGAGCTTTTCTGCCTTCTGGGAGGAAACGGCGTTGGAAAATCCACAACTCTCAAAGCCATCAGCGGTGCAGTGATACCTCAGCACGGCACCATCACAGTTGACGGTCTTAAGGTTAAGAAAGAAAATTTGAAGGAGCTTTTTAACAAGCGCCTTGCCATGCTGCCTCAGAATCCTCAGGCACTTTTTACTGAAATAACAGTGGAAGAGGAGCTGCTGGAAGCACTTTATTTTGAAAAAATATCCGATGAGGAAAAAATAGATAAAATTGAAAAAACTCTGGAAATGATGGAGATAACCCATTTGAGAAAATCCCATCCTTATGACCTTTCCGGAGGTGAGCAGCAGAGGCTGGCCCTGGGAAAAATCCTCCTGCTTGACCCTAAAATTCTGCTGCTTGATGAACCCACCAAAGGGCTGGATCCTTTCTTTAAGATCACGCTGGCGGGTATTCTGAAGAAACTTACGGCTTCGGGAGTGACTATATTTATGGTTTCTCACGATGTGGAATTCTGTGCTGAATACGCCGACAGATGTGCCATGTTCTTTGACGGAGATGTGGTTTCGGAAGGCACACCGAAGGAGTTCTTTGCGGGAAACAGCTTTTATACCACTTCGGCCAACAGAATAGTCAGAATGTGGTTCCCTGAAGGAATCACATGGGAGGAGGTGGCAAATTGGGCAGAACGAGTTACGGCCAGCCGGAGCTTAAAGCACGAAAAAAGAGAACCATAGCCGCTGCCGTCTGCATATTTGTCCTGATGCCGGCTACCATCGCCGCAAGTACCATTTTTTTCGGCGGTGCCAAATACATGATAACGAGCCTTCTTCTTATCATATATACCATGGTGCCTTTTTTCATGATTTTTGAAAAGAGAAAGCCTAAGGCAAGGGAAGTTGTTTTAATAGCCATGATGACAGCAATCACCGTGGTAATACATATTTTTTTCCACATGACCATACCGATCCCCATAGGTACGGCTCTCGTGATTATTTCAGGTGTTTCCCTGGGGCCGGAGGCCGGTTTTATGGTGGGAGCTCTGGCGCGATTTGTGTGCAACTTTTTCCAGGGACAGACTCCGAACACACCGTGGCAGATGTTCTGCTGGGGACTGCTGGGATTTCTGGCAGGACTTGCCTTTAACAAGGTGACGGTAAAAAACCGGTATGAGAGTCTCGGCGATGAAGGAAAAGCTGCGGCTGTAAAAGCTCTGGAAGAAAAGAAGTCCAGAACTTTCAAGGTTGTCATGGGGCCGGTTATGTGCGTTTTTGCAGGAGTTATTCTGGCTTATGTGACCTATGTTTTCGTGCCGGGAGAAGATACAACCTTCTGGGGCTGGCGTGTATACGCCTTCGGAGGTGCAGGCCTTATTGCCGGCGCACTCCTTCAGAGGAAGAGACTTCCTGCCGACAGCCTGACATTGGCCTTGTTTACCCTGCTTACAACTGTTATAATATACGGAGGCATAATGAATATGGCTGCCATGTTTACAGCCAGTGCAATACCGGGAAACGACATCAGTTTCAATACACTCCGGCTTTTATACATTTCAGGGCTGCCTTACGATCTGTACCACGGAGGAACTGCCGCCCTGTGCATATTCGTAATCGGAGGCCCCATGATAGAAAAGCTGGAGAGAATAAAGATAAAATACGGGATTTACCGATAGATGGAGGTATATGATGCAAGATTTAAAAACTGAAAATTATAAATTTTTCCAGCACAGGGAGTGCGAATTTTTCCCATGCCATAAGACTGAGGATACGGAAAACTTCAACTGCCTCTTCTGCTACTGTCCGCTGTATGCTCTGGGCGAAAAATGCGGAGGCAATTTTAAATTCACCGAAGACGGCATAAAGGACTGCTCAAACTGCCTTGTGCCGCACAAGAGAAATAACTACCAGTATATCATGAGCAAATTCAATGATATTGTTGAAATCACCAGAAAGAAATAATCACCGGAAAGAATCAGATCGATGAAGAAATTTTTTAAGATACTGCTGGCCCTTATGCTGGTGTTGACCCTTTCAATAAGCACTCAGGCCCCGGGGTTTGCTGCAGAGGAAGGGCCGGCGGCCCAGGAAGAAACTGCTGCAGATGAAGCCAAAAAAGACATTTCGGAATTTACAGTTGAGCTTGACAGCTATCTTGTTATGGCAGCGGGGGAGAACGTCACACCTGAGGTTACTGCAGTTAACCTGTGGGAAGGAAAACCCTATGCTCCTTCTTCTTCTGTGAAGGAAACACTGAAACCGGAGGACTATGAAGTTTCTTACTACAAAGTTTTAAGCTTCTCAGAGGAAAAATATGAGCAGGTAGATGAAATCTGCACAGTAGGCGAGTACAAGGTTACAGTCATGGGAAAGGAACCGTACTGCGGAGAAGCCTCTGCGCTGTTTACCGTTGTAGGAAAGCAGCAGCATCTCACCCTGGAAAAAACAAGATATTCCCTGAAAATGGGTGCATCGCCGGTGGAGATAAAGCCTGAGACAGACGGGGATGGCGAAGGTTTTTCCTTCCTGAATATTTATCCCGATGTAATAAGAGTTTACAGATACGGCAATGAGGCAGAGGTAAAGCCCCTTAAGGCGGGAAGAGCTGTTGTAAAAGTATCGACACGCGGCGACAAGCTCTATCAGCCTGCCGGTGCAGCAATAGTATTTGAAATCAGCCCGGCTAAGGTTAAATGGGATAAAAAAGAGATTGCAGCACTTAATAGGAAATCCGGCTCGAAGAACAATATTGCATGGAATAAGGTAAAGGGTGCAACAGGCTACGAAATCGAATATTCAACAAGCAGCAGATTTACAAAACCGAAGACTTCGTCCGGGGCAAAAGAATATCACCGGGGAAAGGTGAAAGTCAGCGCCTCAAGGGACAGATTAAAGCTTAAGAAGCGCAGAAGCGGCAGAACGTACTATGTCAGAATAAGAGCTCTTACCAAGATCACTGACGGCAGGGGAAACAGCAAAACCTTAAAAGGATCCTGGTCGGCTCCATTGAAAATGAAGATATAAAGAATCAAAAGCTCCGCTAAGTGCGGAGCTTTCCTACTATCTTACGAATATGTTTAAAGTTCTTTTTTATCTGCTTGACTAAATCTTTTGGAGCTTTTTTATAAAATCCGTCATTATAATCCTCATCTTCAGGGATAAGGACAAAAGATTTTCCCTGGTACTCATCAAGCATATAACATGGGTAGTACTCCTGATCAGCAAGGACTACATTTCCGGATTCGGTTTTTCTGAGAGTCAGGGACAGGATTATTGTCTCCTTGGTGACAGGATCGGCCATAGCGGAAACGAAGTTGCCCATGGAATAAATGTATGGTGTAGGCTTGTAACCGCCGAATCTTGAAAGAGTATAGGGCTGCAGCACATGGGGATGTGAGCCGATGATATAGTCAACTCCCGCCTGTGTAAACATAAGCCCGTAGTCTTTCTGACGGCGTGCCGGCTTCTGGGAATATTCAGT
Source organism: uncultured Clostridia bacterium (assembly GCA_927797855.1). GTDB lineage: Bacteria > Bacillota > Clostridia > Peptostreptococcales > Anaerovoracaceae > SUG1106. Next base: position 3,785 of record CAKMLH010000024.1, read on the forward strand.
GACGCAGTGATTGTATGCCACTATGTAGTCTGCGCCTTCTTCTTTGAGAGCCTTTACATCGGCATTTATCTTTGCCTTGCCGGTGCGGTTTATCATGTCCTCCCGATTTTCAGAAGGAAGGAACTGCTCCTTCTGATTAAAGTATGTGGCATAGGAAAGTATGCCTATTTTAATGCCATTCTGCTCCAGAATAAAATATCTCTTTTCCGACGAATCTCTGAAAAGGCCGGTGTGCTTTATTCCACGCTCATCAAGAGCATCCAGCGTTTCGTCAATGCCCAGCCTGCCGCCGTCACAGCCGTGATTGTTGGCCGTAATGAAGGCATCAAAGCCTGCATATTCCAGTGCATCAAGATATGATTCAGGACCGTTGAGATAAGGCCTGTTCTGCAGCCTTGGCATATCTTTGGACAGGGGAAGACTTTTGCTTATGAGAGTCTCCAGATTCCCTACAACAAAATCTGCATTATCAAAAATATTTTTTACATACTTAAAAGTGGGTTTAAAATCGTATTTTTCGCCGTCAAAAGCCGCAGTCTGCTGAGCGGGCTGACACATGAGATCACCTGTAAACATAATGGTAACTTCAGATTCTGATGAGCCATATGCCGCCGATGAAGCAAGCAATAGAATGAAAGTCAGTACAAGCGGAAAAAATATGATTTTACAGCTGCGAATAATTGCCTTGTCCATTATAATATCTCCTTTTACCGGTATATTATAGCAAATAACCCATCTTACAATCAAGACGGTTTTTGTCTGAGCAGAAAAATCTGAAAAGAAGGGGAATTCAGACGAGCCTTTCTTAATACTATGAGAGAAAAAGCATCATACAGATCAGCAAGGAGGTAAAAATGAAACTTGCAATAGTTGGAACGGGAGCTATGGGAAAGGTTCTGAAAAATTATGCAGAGGAGGAGGGAACCTTCGAAACAATCTTTTTCATAGAGCCTACGGACGAAAGCACCTGGCCTTTGGAAAAACCCGATCTTTTAATAGATTTCAGCCATCCGGGAGCCATAAACTCTATTTATGAATTCTGCAGAAAGCAGGGGGGAGGCTTCGGTGTGGTTCTGGCAACTACAGGTTACGGCCCCCAGGAGTGGGAAATAATCAAGCTTATTCAGAAAATCTGCCCTCTGGTGCAGAAAAGCAACTTTTCAAGAGGTGTGGAAGCCATGAACCGGCTGGCGGAGCAAGGGGCGCGGCTTTTGGGAGACGCAGCGGATATCAGGGTCATGGAAAGCCATCATACCAGGAAAAAGGATGCCCCCAGCGGCACGGCTAAAACACTTTGCTCATGTATAGGAATTCCGGAGTCGGAGTATCCGGAAAAAACAGCTGTGCTGCGTATGGGAACAGTGCCGGGGGAGCACACGGTGTACTTCGCAATGGAAGACGAAGTTCTTGAAATCACCCACAGAGCATATTCAAAGAGAATCTTTGCCATCGGCGCCCTTGAGGCAGGGAAAGAACTTTTGGGAATATAAAAAAGGCTGGAATTTTTTTATAGCTGTGGTATAATGATTTCACTATGAAACACGGAGAGGATAAAATGGAAATAGAATTAAAGTATCTGCTCAATGACAATCTGGCAAAAGACAGAATTCTCAGCGACGGTCACCTGCTGGAAATAAAGGATCCCGCCTGCGATGAGACTGTGCAGATGAAGGCTGTATATTTCGATACAGAGGAAGGGGATCTGCGCAGACTGCAGATCGCTCTGCGAGCCCGCTTTGAAAATGAACGTGTGGTTGTGACACTTAAGTGGAAAGGCAGCGCCCACGATGGACTCCATGTCCGGGGAGAGCTTAACGTGCCGGCGGGGCCTGAATTTGTCCACAGCCCTACAGTGGATATTTTTAAAGGAAGTGAAATCTATGACGAGCTTCTGGCTGCAGTGGCAGACAAGAAGCTTGTGCCTGTTATGGATATGGATTATGTGAGAAAAGCTATTCAGGTTGACACTGGAAAATCCATAAGCGTGGTTTCACTGGACGAGGGGACTATCCATACTTCAAAGGGCGACAGTGACATCCTGGAGGTGGAGGTTGAGCTTTACTCGGGAGATCAGGAGGACATGGTTGCTCTCGGAGGAGAACTGGCAGCTAAATATAATCTGGTGGCCAGCGACAAGAGCAAGTACCAGAGAGGACTGGAACTTCTGGGTGTGATATAGGATTTAATGTTATTTTCAATGTAAAGGTGCTGCTCTGACAGCATCTTTTTCCATTATGAAGGTAAAACAGCAGGGCAAATGGTGGATTTTCACGAAAAAAACACCTAAAAAACTGATAATTTCTTTACTTTGTGGGTAATAAGTTGTATAATAGATTGCAATTGTTTGCGGTTTTTAGCAGTTTCAAGCCCAAAAAGCACAAAACGAAAGCAAAAAACGGTAAAATAACAACAAAATAAATTGTATTTAATGTATTTGGGAGGATATATTTTAATGAAAGCTACATTTATTTCCAGAGACAATAACGATGTAAAGTTTACCATGGAATTCACACCGGAAGAATTTGAAAATGCTCAGATTAAGGCCTATCAGCAGGCTAAGGATCAGTTCCAGATTGACGGCTTCAGAAAGGGCAAAGCTCCGAGAAGCATAATTGAGAAGCATTATGGCGAGGGAGTTTTCTTTGAAGACGCTATAGACGAGCTTTTCAGTGAGCACTACGGCAAAGCCCTCGGTGAGCTTGAGCTTGAAGTTATCGGCAGCCCTGCAGCTGAATTCAGCAAGATTGCCAAGGGTGAAGGCTTTACCGTTACCATTACTGTGCCTTGCTTCCCTATCGTGGACGTTAAGGACTATAAGGGCGTTGAGATAGACAAAATAGAGCAGGAAGTAAAGGACGAAGACGTTGAGAACGAAATCAAGGCTCTTCAGAAGAGAAACGGCAGAATGGTTCTCGTAGAAAGACCTGCACAGGAGGGAGATACCCTTCTCATCGATTACTCCGGATTCGTCGGCGATGAACAGTTTGAAGGCGGCACAGCAGAAAGACAGGAGCTGAAGCTGGGTTCCGGCATGTTCATTCCGGGATTTGAGGAGCAGCTTGTAGGCGTGGCTCCGGGAGAAAAGAAGGACGTTGTGGTTACTTTCCCTGAAGAATATCACGCAGAAGATCTGGCAGGAAAGGAAGCCGTTTTCCATTGCCTGGTTCACGAAATCAAGGAAGAGCAGCTCCCTGAACTCGATGACGAGTTTGCAAAGGATGTAAGCGAATATGATACATTAGAGGAATTAAAAAAGGCAAGCAGGGAAAGACTAGAATCATATGCAAAAGCAGGCAGCGAAAGCCAGATGAAGGATGCAGCCTTAATGAAGGTCGTTGAAGCTAACGAAGTGGATGTACCTGAGACAATGGTTGAAGACGAAATCGACAGAATGTGCCAGGAACTTGACCAGCAGCTGAGATATCAGGGCATGAGCCTTCAGCAGTATCTCCAGTATACCGAAAAAGATATGGCCGCTTTCAGAGAAGAGGTAAGACCTGATGCAGAAAGACAGGTTAAGACAAGAATCGTCCTCATGGGCATAGCAGAAGCAGAAAAGCTGGAGGTTTCCCAGGAAGAGCTCGAGGAAGAGCTTAAGACCATGGCAGCACAGTATCAGACAACTGCTGACAAGATCAGAGAGATGATCGGAGTTGAAAACCTTACCTACTTAATGAAGGATCTTCAGGTTAGAAAGGCTATAGACTTTATCTTCGACAACGCTGTAATCAAATAAGGAAACAGAAGCTTTGAAAAGAGGAAAGGGGTATGAACGATGGCTTTAATACCGTATGTAATTGAACAGACAAGCAGAGGAGAAAGATCTTACGACATATATTCCAGACTTTTAAAGGACAGGATAATCTTTATCGGCGAGGAGATCGACGAGCATCTGGCCAGCCTTGTTGTGGCTCAGCTGCTTTTCCTGGAGGCCGAAGATCCTGAAAAGGACATCTGCATCTATATCAACAGCCCGGGCGGTTCCGTCACTGCCGGAATGGCTATTTACGACACTATGCAGTATATAAAGCCCGATGTATCTACCATCTGCATAGGAATGGCGGCCAGCATGGGAGCATTCCTGCTTTCATCGGGAGCAAAGGGAAAACGATTTGCCCTGCCAAATGCGGAAATAATGATTCACCAGCCTCTCGGCGGCGTGAACGGCCAGGCGGAGGATATAAAGATCCATGCGGAATGGATTCTGAAAACAAGAGAAAAGCTTAATAATATTCTGGCGGCAAACACGGGTCAGCCTTTAGAAAAGATTGCCCATGACACTGACAGAGATAATTTTATGGGGGCCGATGAGGCTGCTGCCTACGGCCTGATTGACAAGGTTATAAAAGAGAGATAGGTAAAAGGGGGTTGAAAAGACGACGATGAGTAAATATGATGAAAATAAACAGCTCAGGTGCTCATTCTGCGGAAAGCCGCAGAGTCAGGTTAATCGTCTTGTAGCAGGACCGGGAGTATATATATGTGATGACTGCATTCACATCTGTATGGATATTCTTAATGAAAACATACAGGACGAGGCAGAAAAAGGTGCAAGTCCTAAACAGTACAGACTGCCTAAGCCTAAGGAAATAACAGACATTCTTTCAGAGTATGTTATTGAGCAGGATCAGGCAAAGAAAGCCCTTGCCGTTGCAGTCTACAACCATTACAAGAGGATTAACAGCACTGAAAAGGACGATGATGATGTTGAGCTTCAGAAGAGCAACATCGTTATGATAGGGCCCACAGGTTCAGGAAAAACTCTTCTTGCACAGACACTGGCCAAGATTCTTGATGTGCCTTTTGCCATTGCAGATGCCACAGCCCTTACAGAGGCGGGATATGTGGGAGAAGACGTTGAAAACATTCTCCTGAAGCTTCTTCAGGCTGCCGATTTCGACGTTGAAAAGGCTCAGAAAGGCATAATCTATGTGGATGAAATAGATAAGATTTCCAGACGCTCTGAAAATCCTTCAATTACCAGGGATGTAAGCGGAGAGGGCGTGCAGCAGGCGCTTCTTAAGATTCTCGAGGGAACCGTTGCCAATGTGCCTCCTCAGGGAGGACGCAAGCACCCTCATCAGGAGTTTATACAGTTTGATACCACAAATGTTCTGTTTATCTGCGGCGGCGCCTTTGACGGGCTGGATAAAATAATACAGAGAAGACTGGGCGACAAGGTTATCGGATTCAACTCCGAAATCAAGCTGGCAAGGGCTGACGAATCAAAAATTCTTTCCTTGGTTCAGCCGGAGGACCTTCTGAAATTCGGTCTTATTCCTGAATTTATCGGAAGACTTCCTGTAATGGTGACACTTGATGAGCTTTCCGAAGATGCTCTTGTGAGAATCATTACAGAGCCTAAGAATGCTTTGCTCAAGCAGTACCGGAAGCTCTTCAGTCTGGATAATGTGGAGCTTGAAATTGAGCCCGATGCAATAAGAGCTGTGGCAAAGAAAGCCATTGAGCGCAAGACAGGCGCCAGAGGACTCAGGAGCATTCTTGAGGGTGTAATGACAGATATAATGTATGATATTCCTTCAAGAGAAGATGTGAAAAAGTGTATTATAACCAGAGAGACCATCGAGGAGGGCTGTCGTCCGACACTGGTACTGGATAAGGGAAAGAGCCCTAAAAAAGACAAGAACGAAAATATAGCATAAAATCACATAGGTAAAACCCGGCGCCTGCTGGGTTTTACTGATAATTAAACAAAGGGGAGAAAAAACATGAAAGAAAAGATTTTAATGCCTTGCATACCGCTGAGGGGGCTTTCGATCTTTCCGAGGACAATACTCCATTTTGATATAGGCAGAGAGAAATCAATCAAAGCCCTTGAGGCCGCAATGAACGGCGACAAGCTGCTCTTTGTTTCATCTCAGAAAGACGAAAATATTCTGATTCCCACACCCGACGATTATTACCACGTGGGAACGGTGGTCAAGGTAAAACAGATGCTGAAAATACAGGGGGATGCTGTAAGAGTTCTGGTAGACGGACAGTACAGAGCCACCCTTGAAGAGATAGTGACAGAGGAACCTTTTATTCAGGTGATGGTTGAGGAGGCGGATATTATACCTGCTGACAATACAGAGCTTGAGGTTCAGGCTATGATGAGGTCGGTACTTTACGCATTTGATGAATACATAGAGCTGAATCCGGCAGTTAAGGAAGAGGTTTACGATCTCATAAGCTCTATTGACGAGCCTGATGTGTTTGCCGACACCATTGCAATGCAGATGGATATTAAAATTTCCGCCAAACAGGAGCTTCTTGAAGCTTTCGATGTAAAGGAAAGACTGGAAATTCTCAACAGGATTATTCTAGAGGAGAATCAGATCCTCAGACTGGAAAGAGACATCAGCGAAAAAGTCCAGGAAAGCGTAAAGCAGAATCAGAAGGAGTACATCCTTCGTGAGCAGATGAAGGCCATTCAGGACGAGCTGGGATACGGCGAAGAAGCCGCGGGAGAAGCCGCCAGATGGACTGAGGAGCTTGAAAAGCTGAAGCTGGACCCTAAGATAACCGACAAGGTAAAACGGGAGATAAACAAATTTGCCAAAATGGCGCCCAACTCAGCCGACGCCGCGGTAATCAGAAATTACGTGGAAACGGTACTGGGCCTTCCGTGGCACACTTCATCCAAGACAAATTCCGATCTGAAAAAGGCGGAAAAAATATTAAACGAGGACCATTACGGACTTGAAAAAGTTAAGGAAAGAATCCTTGAATATCTTGCTGTGGTGCACCTTTCTAAAGCCATAAAGGGACCGATTATCTGCCTTGTAGGCCCGCCGGGAGTAGGAAAGACTTCCATTGCAAAATCCATTGCCAGAGCAACGGGAAGAGAATTCGTAAGAATGTCCCTCGGCGGCGTAAGGGATGAGGCCGAAATAAGAGGTCACAGAAGAACATACATAGGAGCCATTCCGGGAAGAATAATAACATCTATTAAAGATGCGGGCACCAATAATCCTGTTTTCCTCTTTGATGAGGTGGATAAAATCGGTGCAGACTTTAAAGGAGACCCGGCATCAGCCCTCCTTGAGGTTCTTGACCCTGAGCAGAACAAAGATTTCACGGATCACTTCCTGGATCTTCCTTTCGACCTTTCGAAGGTCATGTTCATAACCACCGCCAACACCACTGAGACCATTCCGAGACCTCTTCTCGACAGAATGGAAATCATCGAGGTGTCAGGCTACACGGAAGAGGAAAAGGTTAAAATCGCACAGCAGTATCTGATCCCGAAACAGATCAAGGCTCACGGACTTAAACCGAAGAACTTCAGCATTACTGAAAAAGCTCTGAGAGACCTTATAAATTACTATACCAGAGAGTCGGGAGTCCGTAATCTGGAAAGAGAAATCGGCAGTCTCTGCCGTAAGGTTGCCCGCAGGATTGTTACAAAGAGAGGCGTTGCTTTCCGAATCACTCCTGCAAGCCTGGAAAAATATCTGGGCAAAAAGAAATACAGATACGATGTGGTTGAAGGCGAAAGCGAGGTCGGCGTTGTAACGGGCATGGCATGGACTCAGGTAGGCGGAGACACACTCTTTATTGAGACCGCACTGGTTCCGGGAAGCGGGAAGATTCAGCTGACCGGACAGCTGGGTGATGTAATGCAGGAATCTGCCAAAGCGGCAATCACATACATCAGGTCAATTGCCGATCAGTACGGTATAGAAAAGGAATTTTACAAGAATTACGATCTGCACGTTCACGTTCCCGAGGGGGCAGTGCCTAAGGACGGCCCTTCGGCAGGTGTTACAATGTTCACGGCGGTTATGTCCGCCCTTACTGACACACCTGTAAGAAAGGATGTGGCCATGACCGGTGAAATCACCCTGAGAGGCAAGGTCCTTCCTGTGGGAGGCATAAAGGAAAAGGTTCTTGCTGCTCACAGAGCGGGTATAAAGACCATACTTCTGCCGAGAGAAAACGAAGCGGATATTGACGATATTCCTCAGGCAGTAAGAAAACAGCTTGACTTTGTACTTCTTGACAAAGCGGCGGAAGCCCTGGAATATGCTTTTGCACCAAAAACGAAAAAAAACGTGTAAGACAGGCATTAGCCTATGGAAAAAGAACAGGAAATGTAGTATGATAATAAAGAAAGCAGAACTGGAAGCCGTAGCGGTTAAAAAGAATCAGTACCCCGAGGACTGCATGGCTGAAATCGCTTTTGCCGGAAGGTCTAATGTAGGGAAATCATCTCTTCTGAATCTCCTAACAGGACGAAAAAGTCTGGCAAGAGTTTCCGGGAGTCCCGGCAAGACAAGGACCATAAACTTTTATCGCATAAACGATGAATTCAGAATAGTGGATCTGCCGGGATACGGCTATGCCAAGGTGTCAAAAAGTGTCACGGAAAACTGGGGGGCCATGATGGAGGAATACTTCCGGAACCGGAAAGGGCTCAGGAAGGTTGTTCAGCTGGTAGATATCAGGCATGCCCCGTCGGCACAGGATGTGCAGATGTACGATTATCTGAGACATTACGGCCTGGACGGTCTCGTAGTGGCAACCAAGGCGGACAAGGTATCCAGAAACGAGATGCCCAAATGTTTAAAAACCATAAAACAGTCCCTGGGACTGGAACCAGAAGATTTAGTTATTCCCGTATCGTCTCTTAAGAGAGAGGGCCACGAAAAGCTTCTTTCAGAGATTGAAAAAATTCTGGAGGGATAGATGCAATTTTTTAGTTTTAGGTTTATAATAAACAGAATCAAGGCTATTTCCAGTATGATGAAGGATAAGACGGTGCCCAAGCGCAAGAAGGCGCTGGTTATTTTCGGCCTGATTTATCTTGTACTGCCTGTGGACATAATTCCGCCGGTACTTTTTCCTTTTGGATTTCTGGATGACCTTGTTCTTTGGATCTGGATTATCTGGCACCTTAAAGACACGCTGGATCAGTACTGGCTAGGTGAAAAGACTGTGGACTATTCAAAGGACTTCAAGTCTGAAAACATGGTAGAGGGAGTGGATTTTAAGGTACACTCAGATGCAGGAGAAGGAAAAAACGAGGAGCAAAAGAACTGAAATGGAAAACAATACAGTAGGAAAGATTTTATTTACCAGAGAACAGATTGAAAAGAGAGCCGAGGAACTGGGCGCTCAGATTGCCAAGGATTATGAGGGCGAAGAGGTTTACCTGATCGGAACCCTCAGAGGCGCTATAATGTGGATGGCAGACATGATGAAGAATATTCCAAACGATTCGGAGATTGACTTTATCGTTGCTTCAAGCTACGGATCAGCCTCAACTACATCGGGAGTTGTAAAGATTAAAAAGGATCTGGACGGTGACATCTACGGAAAGAATGTCATTATCATTGAGGACATTGTGGACACGGGTACGACCCTTAAGTTCCTGAAGGAGCACCTTGCCGACAGAAATCCCAAGAGCATAAAAATCTGCACACTTCTCGACAAACCTTCCAGAAGACTTGTGGATGTGAAGGCTGATTATGTGGGATTTGAAGTTGAAAATCTTTTCGTTATCGGATACGGTCTGGACTATGATCAGAAGTACAGAAATCTGCCGTATATAAGCTATCTTGAAGGATGATTACCCTGCCTGTACAGAGCAAAACCTTCTTGAAATACATTTAAAATATTTTTATGCAAAGGAGATACATAGACCAATGGGATACGAAGTAAAAATCGGATTATCAAACAAGCACCTTCATTTAAGTGAAGAGCACATCGAAGCATTATTCGGCAAAGGACATCAGCTTACTCCGACAAAGCCTCTGGTTCAGCCGGGACAGTTTGCCTGCGAAGAAAAAGTTGATATCGTTGGGCCTAAAGCAACCTTAAAGGGAATCAGAGTTCTGGGACCTGCCAGAAAAGAAACTCAGGTTGAACTTGCTATGACAGATGCAAGAACAATCGGCATCAAAGCTCCTATCAGAGAGTCAGGAAAGCTGGAAGGAACTCCGGGCTGCAAGATTATAGGACCTTGCGGCGAAATTGAAATTGATCACGGTGTAATCATAGCTTTAAGACACGTTCACTTAAATGATGAGCAGGCTAAGGAAGCCGGCGTTAAGGACGGCGATGTTGTAAGCATTAAGATTGAAGGCGAAAGAGGACTTACATTTGACCACGTACTCGTAAGAGCAGGAGCAAAGCATGAGAGAGAAGTTCATCTTGATACTGACGAAGGAAACGCAGCAGGATGCGGTCCTGACACTGTCTGCACAATTATAAAATAATAAAACAGGGTTTATTTAACCGAAAAAGAAAAGGGGAAGAGGCCTGTAAGCATCGCTGCTTCGGCCGATGCCCCTTTCACTGTATTGCGGGGGATTGCAAGTGAAGGTATTTAACAGAATATGTTCAATTCTAGTGATATTTACGGCAGCCGCTGCGATTCTGACAGCTTCTCAGAATCTGCTGTTCAGGTCTGCTGAGGTGTACGGGTTTTACTTTAACGACTCAAGCGCCGTAAGCAGAGTGTACACAGAGCTTACAAGTTCTGAGATGGCAGATAAAATCGCCGGGTTTATGAACTCGTGGAGGCCTGATAAATTTGAGATTCTGGAAGATACAGGGTATGATATGGAGAACGTCTTTGATGAGGAAGAAGGCGTAAACATGATGGCAGCTAAAAGAGCCCTTGATATAAGCGGAATTATCTGCATTATCAGCCTCATACTTACCGTATCAATATATGTTTATTTCCTGAGGAACAAAAAGAAGAAGGTCCTTGCTGACATGTTTAAAGTCTCCATGGTGCTTGTTCTTGCAGGAATCGTTTCTGAAACGGCTTTAATGGCAACCAATTCAGGAAGAATCCGGGCTATGGAGATATTGGGAATGATTGATCTTGGGAAGGATTCTCAGATTACCATTCTGCTGGGGGCGGATTTTTTCAATATGGCGGCCATATTTCTCATTGCACTGACGGTGATAGCTACGGGAGTATGTGCATACATTAATTACGTCCTTACGAAGCCGCCAAGGATTTTCTATTAGTTTTGTTTTGAGTACAAAGACAGGAGGGAAAGATATGGTATATATTCACCTGGCTTCAGGATTTGAGGAAGTGGAAGCACTGACAGCGGCAGATCTTCTCAGAAGAGCGGGAGCCGATGCAATGCTGGTTTCGGTAACGGGGGAAAAGACGGTGGCAGGTGCCCACGGACTGCGGATCGAGGCGGACCTGCTTTTTGAAGATGCTGATTACGCAGGCTGTGATATGATTGTTCTTCCCGGCGGTATGCCGGGGACAAAGAACCTTGCAGCTCACAGAGGCCTTTGCGATATAATAAGAGAGTTTGACCGAAGGGGAAAGCTCATTGGGGCAATTTGTGCCGCACCGATGATATTGGGAGAACTGGGGCTTCTTAAGGGCAGAAAAGCCACAATTTATCCCGGAATGGAGGAATTCCTCAGGGGGGCCGCTCGCAGCGAGGAAAAGGTGGTCACCGACGGAAATATTATAACTTCCATGGGACCGGGAACTGCTATGGATTTCGGCCTTGCCCTTGTAGAAAGAATATGCGGCCGCAGCGAAGCGGAAAATTTGAGAGAGGATCTTATTTATAACATATGAGCAGTGAATATAAGGTAGATTATCACATTCATTCATACTATTCCGACGGGACCATGAGCCCTGTGGAACTGGTAAGAAAGTATCACGACGAGGAATACGATATAATTTCCATTACAGACCACGACGGCATCGGCGGACTCACCGAGGCCCTTACTGCAGGCGAGGCTTTGAGAATACAGGTGGTCACAGGTGTAGAGTTTTCCACGGAATACGAGGGACATGGCATTCACCTGCTGGGATATGGTTTTGATCCTGACAACGAGGCGCTCAATGTAAAGCTCGCCGAACTCAGGGAAATACGAAGAGAAAGAAACATTCGCCTCATTGATAAGCTTTGTGAAATGGGCTATGAGCTTTCACCGGAGGAAGTACTTGCTGAGTCTCCGAAGGGATTTGTGGGAAAGCCGGTAATAGCAAGGGCTATGGTGAAAAAAGGATATATTTTCACCGTGGCTGAGGCTTTTGAATCCGACAGGATTTTTGAATCTGAAGAAATTAAATCTATCAGGCGGAAAAAGCCGTGCACAGACGAGATTATACATCTTATCAGCCAGGCGGGCGGTATGGCTGTAATGGCTCACCCGGGCAAGATTAAAGGCCTTGGAGAAAAAGACACTGAGGAATACAGAAAAAACATGGACCAGCTGGTGCGGAAGCTGAAGAAAGAGGGACTTAAAGGTATTGAATGTTTTCATCCTTCCCACTCCGAAAAGGAAGCCATGGACTTTGTAAACCTGGCGGCAAAGTACCACCTGCATATAACAGAAGGTTCTGATTTTCACGGAGATAAATAACTGTTGATTTTTGGCCGTGTTTAACATATACTGAAGGTAGAAAATCAAACAGCACGATGCAGAGGAGATTGAGACGCGTCTTTAATGAAGGATGGAAAGCGGTGGGAGCCGCCCAGGCCGCCTTTGTTTTGGCGTGTTTTTTGTTGCAATAAAACAGAAGGAGAAGAAAATGTATAAGAT
>CAKMLH010000025.1 GCA_927797855.1 uncultured Clostridia bacterium
CGGGAGGAAAGATTGCAGATGCCACGTGGGTTGCTCTCAGGTGGCCGTTATCGGCAGCCCTGTACTTCCTGATGATTTCATACAACTACTATGTACTTCCAACTAAGAAAGTGCCTTTCCGGGACATAGTGCCGGGCAGCGTTTTTGCCTCTGTGGGTTTTTTGATTGTAACTTTCTTTTACAACATTTACACTGCCAGAAGCGCCAACTACGACATTCTGTACGGCTCTTTTTCCAACATTGTGGCACTGCTCATGTGGCTCTGGTTTATGGCCTGGGTAATGTGTCTGGGGGTAACCCTTAACAGAGTCTGGTGGGCCACAAGGCCGGTTAATCAGAAGCCTATAGCCGAGGAGGCCAGGACCAGAAGAAAGCCGCTGAACATATTCTAAACACATCAAAGGGGGAAACATTTCATGTCAAAAAAAGCACTTATAATAATCAACCCATGTTCTGGGACAAGGAGAGCAAACAAGTATCTTACAGATATTGTTGATATATTTACTACAGCTGATTATGTATGCACCGTTTTGACCACCACAAAAAGAGGTGACGGCACTCTGTATGCAAAAAAATATGCCTCAAAGATGGATCTCATAACGGCCATAGGCGGTGACGGAACCTTTAATGAGGTGGTATCAGGCGTGATACAGAGCGGACACAGGGTACCTATCGGATATATACCTGCCGGCAGCACAAACGACTTTGCCAGCAGCCTTGAAATTCCTAAAAATATCCTGGCAGCGGCCCGGGATGTGGTCAACGGCGAGCCTGTATCCTTTGATGTGGGAAGCTTCAACGGCAGGAACTTTTCCTATGTTGCATCTTTCGGAGCCTTTACCAAGGCATCCTACGCAACGCCCCAGAATGTTAAAAATGCCTTAGGTCATCTTGCCTATATTCTGGAGGGAATCAACTCCATTTCTTCTATAAGGAACGAGCATATGATAATTGAGGCTGATGGTCAGGTTTATGAGGATGACTATATTTTCGGAGCCATCAGCAATTCCACATCCCTCGCAGGTATTCTCACACTCAATCCCAAGTTTGTGGATATGAGTGACGGCCGGTTCGAGCTGCTTCTCGTCAAGGCACCGAAGGATCTGATGGATCTTGCGGAAATAGTGTACATGCTCAATTCGCAGAATTACGAATCAAACAGACTTGTCTTTATTAACGGAAGCGAGTTTAAGATTCACGCGGACAAAAACACTTCCTGGTCCCTAGACGGTGAATATCAGGAAGGCTGTGAAGAAATAGAAGTAAGGAATCTGCATCACGCAATCGAACTTATGATGGCGGGGCATAAAGCCAGAAAAGCAGTGCCGGCCAAGGCCTCGATCCAGGGAGTGCAGATATGAATAAATTTCTCGTTTTGGCATTCCTGTTTTTTATAGGATGCATTCTTGGATGGGGACTGGAGGTTCTTTACAGACGGTTCTCACCGTCAAATGTAACAAGGAGATGGATAAACCCGGGGTTCCTTGTAGGGCCTTATCTGCCCCTCTACGGTTTCGGCCTCTGCGCCCTTTATCTGCTTGCCGGCCTTGAGAATACATCGCTCATAAGGGAAGTCACTGCAGGCAGCAAAATAATCCTGTTTATAGTCATGGCTCTTGTTATGACGCTGATTGAATACATAGCAGGCGTAATCTTCATAAAAGGTATGAAGGTGAAGCTCTGGGATTATTCAAAAGAAAAATTTAACTTCCAGGGTATAATATGCCTGAGGTTTTCAATTTACTGGGCTATTCTGGGTGCCGTTTACTATTTCCTCATACATCCGCATATCTTAAATGCATTAAACTGGTTCAGCAATAACCTGGCATTTTCCTTCGTTGTAGGAATGTTTTTCGGCATCTTCGGCGTGGATCTGGTATATTCCCTGGGAATTGTGAAGAAAATACGCGCATTCGCCAAGGAAAACAATATACTTGTCCGCTACGAGGAACTCCGTCAGCAGATCCGCCAGCGCTCCGAGGAAAACAAAGAGAAACTTCACTGGTTCCTCAGGTTTGCATCAGGAGAGCAGCTGCGAGACCATCTCCAGAGATACCTGGAGCTGCAGAGAGCCTTTAACGGCAACCCTGTGGAGGAATGGCGCGACACGGTGCTGAAGCAGTATTCTCATGAAAAGAAAAAAGAAAAAGAAAAACAAAAATAAGGCATATCAGGCACTAAAGTTTACATTTTTGATACTTAAGTTCCGTTGAAAAAAACCTCCTTTCTGAATGATAATATAAGAGGAAATTATTTTATTCAAAAGGAGGTATTATTATGGGCAAAAAAATTCCAATGTGGCAATGCCTTGTAGTTATTCTGGCAATGCTGGCTTTCCTGCTGTGGGAAATCGTAATCTGTAAAGATGGCGAAGGCCATCTGGCACTTATCTGTGCGGCAATTGTAGCGGCCATTGTAGCCGTAGCCAACGGATGGAAGTGGAACTATCTGGAGCAGGGAATAATAATGGCTATAAGCAGATCAATGCAGGCCATGCTTATTCTGATGATGGTAGGTCTTCTTATCGGTTCGTGGATACCGGGCGGAGTAATCCCGTCTCTTATCTATTACGGACTCAAGGTACTTAACCCGACTATTTTCCTGTTTGCGGGATGTCTGCTCTGCTGTACCCTTATCGGTGTGGGTATGGGACTGGGTATCAACCCGGCCATGACAGCCGAGGCTCTTTCCGTGGCTGAAAATACGGTCAAATCCCACAATTACCGGCTTTATAAGAAGCTGGGTGTGGAAAACAGAGTTCAGGCTGTCAATCTCATAAGAGAAGGAGGAAAGTCTCAGCCGTAACCGGATACATATATTTCTGTTTATCTCTCTATGGCTCTGTATCTGATTATCTTTGCTCCGTTTTCTCCCTGGAAGAGAAGGGAAGGAACGTTCTGAGAAGCAATTTCAGCCAGCACGTAAGAGATGCCGTCATCTCTGCGGGAAGCCATAACCTTGGAAACCTGAACATCTGCTGAAGAAAGCAGACCGAGAATATCCGAAGCAGGATTTTCCATATCTTTTACCATAAAGGAACATCTGATGCCCTTTTCCAGAGGCCCCATATCCAGCTTAGGAAAATTAACGGAATTGATTATGTTGCCGTTTTCAAAGTAGTCGCGTATCTCATCTGCTGCCATGACGGCACAGTTGTCCTCCGCCTCCTGAGTGGAAGCTCCCAGATGAGGAATGAGAATGACATTCTTTCTTCCCACAAGATTATTGTTAGGGAAGTCTGTTACATATCTGGAAATCTTACCTGTTTCAATGGCAGCAGCAAGATCCATATCGTTGACAAGCTTATCTCTGGAGAAGTTGAGAAGTACGGTGCCTTCCTTCATGGCTCCAAGCAGCCTGCGGTCAAACATTCCCTTAGTTGAGTCGTTGGCAGGAAGATGAAGGGTGACGTAATCGCATTCTCCCAGCATTTCTTCTATATCCGTATAAACGCTTATGCCCTCGCCTCCGGAAACATAATAAGGATCGTAACCGGCTATTTCCATGCCCAGGGCTTTTGCTGCTGCTGCAACTTTGCGTCCTATGGCGCCGAGTCCCACAACGCCTAAGGTCTTGCCGGCAATTTCATGACCTGCAAACTGAGACTTGCCTTTTTCAACAGCCTTGCTTACATCTTCGGTGAGGGTGCCGGCCCATTGAAGAGCATCGGGAACGTTCCTGGCCGCAAGCAGAAGGCCGCAGATTACAAGCTCCTTTACGGCATTGGCATTGGCGCCCGGCGTATTGAAGACTACTATTCCCTTTTCAGCACAGCGGTCAAGAGGGATGTTGTTTACGCCGGCTCCGGCTCTTGCTACTGCTTTCAGCTTTTCCGAAAACTCCATCTCATGCATATCCTGGCTTCTGACAAGAATGCCGTCAGCTTCTTCCATTTTTTCTGTAATTATATATTCCTCATTGAAGCGGGAAAGACCCACGGGAGAAATTTTATTTAAAGTAGAAATTTTATACATTGTGATTTCCTCCGTTTTTTTAAATCAGCATATTGTAAGTATATCACTTTACGAAAGGCGGGTAAAGTGTTATACTGACATCAAACTAGTTTTTTTATTGGAGGCATGAAAATGAACGAATATAACCGTGTATATAATTTTTCCGCAGGCCCGTCAATGCTGCCTGTAGAGGTTCTGGAGAAAGTGCAGAAGGATCTTTTAAACTATGAAGGAAGCGGCCAGTCCGTTATGGAAATGAGCCATCGCTCCAAGGAATTCAAGAAGATAATAGAGGATGCAGAGGCTGATTTAAGAGAACTGATGAATATCCCCGACAATTATAAGGTAATGTTCCTTCAGGGAGGCGGCACTCTGCAGTTTGCCATGGTTCCTCTCAATCTTCTGAGAAAGTCAAGAAAGGCCGATTATGTAATTACAGGTACATGGGCCAAGAAGGCCTACAAGGAGGCATGCAAGTTCGGAGACATTAAGGCGGCGGCTTCCTCGGAAGAAGATACCTTTACATGGGTGCCTAAGATTACAAAAGAAGACATAAGACCTGATGCAGATTACGTATATATTACTACCAACAATACAATTTACGGAACCAGATACAACTATGTTCCGGAAACCGGCGATATTCCTCTTGTTGCCGATATGTCATCCAATATCCTTTCCGAAGAGGTGGATGTAAGCAAATTCGGAATCATCTGGGCAGGTGCGCAGAAAAATGTGGGCCCGGCAGGTGTGGCTATCGTAATCGTAAGAGAAGACCTTATCGGCTATGCACCGGCTGACCACATTCCGACCTATCTTGACTACAAGATTCAGTCAGAAAACGGCTCCATGTATAATACACCGCCTTGCTTCTCAATATATGTAGCAGGAGAGGTTTTCAAATACCTTAAGAAAATCGGCGGCGTAAAGGAGATGGAGAGAAGAAACAGGGAAAAGGCGGCAATGCTCTACGACTATATTGACGGCAGCAGCCTTTACAAGTGCCCTGTGGCCAAAGAGGACCGCTCTCTGATGAATGTGGTCTTCGTAACGGGAGACGGAGATTTAGACAAGAAGTTTGTTGCCGAAGCAAAAGAGGCGGGGCTTGTTAATCTGGCCGGCCACCGCTCAATCGGAGGAATGAGAGCAAGCATTTACAACGCTATGCCGAAGGAAGGCGTGGAAGCCCTCATCGCCTTTATGAAAAAATTTGAGGAGGACAATAAATGAAATATCTGATTGTTGTGCCTGACGGCTCAGCAGATAACCCCATTGAGAGTCTGGGAGGCAGAACGCCTCTGGAAGCTTCTGACCTTCCCTGTATAAACGGTCTTGCCGCAAGAGGTGAAATCGGAAGCGCCAGGACCGTTCCGGAGGGCATCAGCCCGGGAAGCGATTCGGCAAACCTTTCGGTTATGGGATACGACCCGAGAAAGTATCTTACGGGAAGATCCCCTCTTGAGGCTGCGTCCATCGGTCTTGAAATGTCCGATTCCGATATTTCCTTCAGGGTAAACCTCATAACCGTTGACCCTGCCGGTGCTGATTCGTACGAGGATTTCATTGTAAAGGATCATGCTGCCGGAGACATTACAACCGAGGAAGCAGCACAGCTGGTTGATGTTCTCAACGAGCATTTTGCTCAGGACGGACTTTATATACACCTGGGAACCGGTTACCGCCAGTGCATGATAGTAGATAAAAGTCACCCTAACGGTCATACGGATTACAAATGCGTTCCCCCTCACGATATTCTCGATCAGAAGGCAGGCCCCTATCTTCCAAAGGGCCGGGGCGCAGATCACTTTACAGATATGATGCGCAGAAGCTATGACATATTAAAAGACCATCCGGTGAATAAAGCCAGAATAAAGAGAGGTCTCAATCCTGCCAACAGCATATGGATATGGGGGCAGGGAACAAGGCCTGATCTGCCGGATTTCAACGAGAAATACGGTGTAAAAGGCGCGGTGATTTCTGCCGTGGACCTGATCAAAGGCATTGCCATGTTTGCGGGACTTGATGTGCTCAAGGTTGACGGTATAGACGGAACCAAGCATACCAATTTCACCGGCAAGGCTCAGGCCGCCATAGAAGCCTACGAGAATGGGAAAAATTTCATCTATATGCATATAGAGGGAACCGACGAGTGCTCCCACCAGGGGGATCTTGAAGGAAAGATAAAGTGCGCCGAGGATATCGACAGCAAGGTGGTGACACCTGTTTACCGATATCTTAAGGAATCGGGGGATGATTTTAAGATTCTTGTCATTCCTGATCACAGAACGCCCCTTGCCATAAGAACACACACATCTGATCCGGTGCCTTTCCTGATTTACGACAGCAGACATGAAAGAACCCCAGATGAAAGGAGACAGTTCAACGAAAGAGCGGCACTGGCGGCGGGAAACCACATTGAGGATGGATTTACCCTGGCGGATTACTTTTTTGAAAGATAAAAAGAAATAAACTTGAAACTGACGGAAAAATCAATGAAAAAAAGATTGTTGAAAAAAATAATAATATTGTCGGTGGTGCTGGCTGTGACCGCCGGATCCTTCGGTTCCGCCGTCTGCGCATACGGTGCCTCTGACGGCCCTGACATCAAGGGACAGGCGGCAATAGTATACTGCGCTTCCACGAACGAGGTCCTCTGGCAGAAGAATTCCGATAAAAAGATGAACCTTGCCAGCATTACAAAACTCATGACGTGCCTCATTGCCATAGAAAAGCTGGGACTGAATGAAAAGGTGACGGTAAAGCAGTCGGCTGTTGACGCTGCAAGGCTTGCCCAGTCGGAGGCATGGAATATAGCAGGAGAAGAACTTACTGTAGAGGAGCTGGTCTATGAAGCTATGCTGGTATCCTCAAATGATGCGGCAATCACTTTGGCAGCAGCTGTATCGGGCAGCGAGAAAAAATTTGTCAAACTGATGAATAAGCGCGCTGAGGAGATAGGCTGCACCAATACCAATTTTACCAATGCCAGCGGAATAGAGGAAAAAAACCATTACTCTACAGCAGCGGATGTAGTTAAGATTGCTAAAGAGGCACTTTCCAACAAAGAGCTCCTCAGAATTGCGGGAACCAGCAAGTACATACTTCCAAAAACCAATAAAAGCGAAAGCAGAGATCTGGAAAATTCAAACTATTTTCTTGAGGGCGGCAAAGCTAAAATAGACCCATCGGGAAATACTGTAAGTGTGAAGAAGTATAAAGGCGTTTTTGGAGGCAAAACAGGGACAACCCTTGCCAGGAAGGCTACTATGGTTGTAGGCTGTGAATTTGACGGTCTGGATGTCTATGTTGCGGTACTTGATTCTACCGTGGCTAAGAGGTACGCCGACGTGAAGAAACTGCTGGATTATGCCAAAGAAAATATTTCGAGCTACGAAGCGTTTCCAAAAGGGCAGGAATTTGATAAAGGAAAGCTCAAAGGCGGTGCCACCAACAGAATCGAAGGTGTTGCAGCAGAGGCAGGCATAGTAAATCTGCCGGAAGGAGCATCTGCTTCCCTTGTGACAACGGAGGCTCTTTATGACGAAAATCTTACAGCTCCTATAAAAAAGGGTCAGAAAATCGGTTCCGTGGAAATATATCTGGCGGATGACCCGGTAAGAACCATAGATCTGCTGGCTGCCAGGGATGTAAAAAAAGGGTGGTTTCTTTCATCCTTCGGAATTACAAATCTGCAGACCGTTATAATTATAGCTGTCCTTGCCCTTACTGGCGGATTTTTCATAATGATTGCGGTACTGAGAATTTCCAACAGGAGAAAGCGCGCCGCAAGGAGAAAGGAAAAGCTGAAAAAAATAGCTATGGAGCAGATGGAGCGCGAGCGCGATTACAGACAAAGGAACTGGCCATACTGATGTTTGATATTAAGGAAAACCTGAAAAAACTCCCGGACTGCCCGGGAGTTTATATGCATAAGGACAGACTGGGACAGGTCATCTACGTGGGCAAGGCCGTTTCTCTGAAAAACAGAGTCCGGCAGTATTTTCAGTCCTCCGCCAATCAGAGCCCTAAGGTTCGGGCAATGGTAAGCCATATAGCGGAGTTTGAATACATCACCTGCCAGACGGAGATGGAAGCCCTTATTTTAGAGTGCAATCTTATCAAGAAATATGCTCCCAAGTACAATGTGCTCCTTCGCGATGACAAGACATACCCGTACATAAAGGTGACTGTTCATGAGGAGTATCCGCGGATTTTAAAGACCCGGCTTCTGAAAAAGGACGGAAGCAGATATTTCGGTCCTTACAGCGATGCCGGTGCTGTCAATATGATAATCGAGCTTCTGAATAAGGTATTCATGCTTAAGCGCTGCTCCGCCTCGTCATTTCCAGACGATTACAGGCCATGCCTGAACTATCACATAAAGGAGTGCAGAGGCATCTGCACAGGCACAATCAGCCCCCAGGAGTACAGAACCTATGTGGACAAAGCTCTTGACTTTCTGGGAGGCAGGCAGAAACCTGTGCTGGACTATCTCGGCTCCAGGATGAAAGAGGCTTCCGATGAGATGAACTACGAGGAGGCTGCTGTTTATCGGGACTATATCGCTTCTGCCAAGGCACTGGGGGAGACTCAGAGGGTTACAGTCATAGGTGGACACGATATGGATATGATTCTGCCTGCAGGAAGCGGTGAAAACAGAGTTATGGTTCTTTTCACCGTTCGGGGCGGCAAGCTGTCCGGCAGAGAAACATTTTCCATGAAGGCGGAAGGCGAGGACGATTACGAAAGCCTTATGAGCCAGTTCATACAGCAGTACTACAGCCGCTGGGCGGTGGTTCCCGGCGAAATTATAGTGCCGGAACCTCTTAAGGAACAAGCTCTGCTGGAGGAATTTCTGGAGACTCAGGGAGACGGCCGCAAGGTGAAAATCACCGTGCCGAAAAAAGGCGACAAGAGAGCTCTTCTTGAGCTTGCCAGAAGGGATGTGGTGGAGCTTTCCAAGACCATTGACCTTAAGGTGGCCTCTGCATCGGAAAAGGAGAGGGCTCTGTGTGAGTCTTTTGCCCGGCTTCTGGGTGAGGAAAAGGAGAGATACCGGGTTGAGTCCTACGATATTTCCAATACAAACGGAGTGGATACGGTGGGAGCTATGGTGGTTTTCAGCAATTTGAAACCTGTGAAAAAAGATTACCGGCGGTTTAAAATCAGAACCGTTGAAGGCCAGGATGACTACGGCAGCCTGGCGGAAATGCTGGAAAGACGATTCAGACGTGCACTGGAAGGCGACAGCGGATTTGTTTCAATGCCTGACCTGATCCTGATGGACGGAGGCCGGGGGCAGGTTACTGCCGCGGAAAAGGTCCTTGAGCACCTGGGACTTCACATACCCGTTCTCGGAATGGCCAAAGACGACAGCCACAGAACCCGCGCCCTTGTAAACGGCCGGGGAGATGAGATACTCCTGAAAGATAACCCGCTGCTCTTTAAGTACTGCGGAACCGTTCAGGAGGAGGTGCACCGCTTTGCCATAGAGTACCATAGAAACCTGCGAAGCAGAAACACCATCGGCTCGGTTCTCGACAATATTCCGGGAATAGGCCCTGTCAAACGCAATGCCCTTCTCAGCCACTTTGATTCTGTAGAGGACATAAAAAAAGCCGATATGGAAAAGCTAATGGAGGTAAAGGGAATAACGGAGAAAAACGCCCGTGCAATCAGGGAATATTTTAGTTGATTGAAAATGGGATTTATGGTATATTGGTAATGATTTCAAAGTTGTTCATGGAGGATTAGAAATGACAGACGAAAAGAAAAATGTTGAAGCGGAAGAGGCTGATGTTATCACATTGGAGTTTGATGACGGAATGGAAGTTGAATGCGAAATAATGGGCGTATTTGACTATAACGGCAAGGAATACATCGCCTTGATTCCTGATGACGGCACAGACGACGTTTACATCTACGGCTACAAGGAAGTAGGCGATGATGAGTTCGAGCTTATTGACATCGAAGACGATGGAGAATTTGAAGCTGTTGTTGCCGAATTCGATAAGATTATGATGGAAGAAGAATAGAATCGAAGTAAAGTAAGGTAAAGTAAAGAACCGCACGGGACGCTCCGCTGATGAAAGCAAAGTAAGGGCATCCGGGGCGGTTTTTTGTTTTCTGCTGATCCTATATATTTTCCGGGGAGGTCAATATTATTTCAGCTTTTTCAGATATCCATGGTCAATGAGCCACTCAACGGATTCTGCACAGTCCCGGGACTCTATTGTAAAAGTCACTTCAGGACGGCAATAATCTTCTGCTGCGGCAAATATGCTGTGAAAGTCAAGAAGGCCATGGCCGAGAGGACTGTGGGTATCGCCTTCTCCGTTATTGTTATGAATGTGAAAATGGCCGATGTGAGGGCCGAGAACTTCAATCCACTTTTCTATGGGGACTGCGCTGCGGCCGGCTGCCAGAGCATGGCCCACATCGAGGCATATGCCGATTCGAGGATCTTTAATCTGCTTCATCATATCAGCCAGCATATAAGGCTCGCCCTCCAGGACGTTTTCCACATAGATGCGAAAATCCGAAGGCTTGTCCGCAATGAATTTCTGCCAGAAGTCCGCAGATTTTTCCGCCTGCCACTCCTTGAAATATATAAAGGGAATGTAACCGCTGTGAACCACCATTGATTCGGCGCCTGAGGCAGATGCTGCCTGATAGCCCTGCTCCAGCCTTTCCATGGCAAACTCCACTGCTCTATAGTCGATGGCTGCAGGGTAAAGCTCCGTAAAAGGTCCGTGGACGATGACCCGCCGAGCACCGCTTTCTGCAATGTCACTTTTAATGGAAGCCAAAAGTCTGGTGCGGTTTTCAGGATCCAGATCCTCTGAAATGCAGGTGTGGTTTATTTCTATGTTTAATCTGTTTTCTCTGATGCTGTCAATTGCCCCTGACGAAAAGGTGGCGATAAACAGCCTTTCTCTCATATCTTTCATAATGTGATAATTCTACCACAGGAAGGGAAAAAATAAAACCCCTTGAAAAAACATGAGGAATGCTTTATAATTATTGAATAAAAAAGCCTTTATGGGCAATAATTTTCAATGGAGTAGTGGGATAGGAGGAGGTGCACTGTGGAAATCACTATGGAAATAAAGAGGGACAGCTATCTCAAGCAGCTGATTTCATATCGTTTTGACGGATTAGTTAAGGTAATAACCGGCATACGCCGCTGCGGCAAATCATATTTGCTGAAGAAAATATACAGGGAATATCTGCTTCAAAACGGTGTAAGGAAAGATCAGATCATCATAATAGAACTTGACCTGGCTAAAGACATAAGGTTTCGCAATCCACTGGAGCTTTCATCTTTTGTAAGAGAAATGGTGGAAGGAAAGAAGGAAGAATATTATCTGTTTGTAGATGAAATTCAGATGTCTGATGAAGTTCCTAATCCGTACAATGGCTCAGGAAAGAAAATTACGTTTTATGATGCGTTAAACGACCTGAGAAGCCTGCCCAATCTGGATGTATATGTTACAGGAAGCAATTCAAAAATGCTTTCAAGTGATATTCTGACAGAGTTCAGAGGGAGAAGCGATGAAATACGTGTACACCCCCTTAGTTTTGCAGAGTATTATTCTGCCGTGGGGGGAGATAAAAGCGAGGCCTTTGATGATTACTCGTTTTACGGCGGTATGCCGCTGATTATATCAAGGCCTGATGATGGGGCAAAGATGAACTATTTGAAATCGCTTTTTTCGGAGGTATACATTAAAGATATAGCAGAGCGTAAAAGAATAGAGCGTCAGGACGTTTTAGAAATGATTATCGATTTGCTGTGCTCATCCATCGGTTCCCTTACTAATCCAAACAAAATAGCAGACACACTGAGATCAAAGCAGACTGCAGGAGTTTCACCAAATACAATTCGTGCATATATAGGACATCTTGAGGATTCTTTTCTGTTCTCGGAAAGCAAGCGGTATGATGTAAAGGGAAAGTCATATTTTGACTCGCCTAACAAATATTACTGTGAGGATTTAGGGCTGAGAAATGCCCGCATAGGCTTCAGACAGCAGGAAATAACCCACATTATGGAGAATATCATTTATAATGAACTTGTGATCCGGGGGTTCTCTGTTGATGTTGGGGTGGTTTTTGCCAGAACAGTAAATGAAAAGGGAAATTCTGTACGCACCCCAAGAGAGATAGATTTTATCGTCACTTCCGGCAGCAAAAAGACATATATTCAATCAGCCTACTCAATGCCTACCGAAGAAAAGCGTGAGGCTGAGCTTCGTCCTTTTGCCCTTACCGGGGATTCTTTTCCGAAAATAGTGGTAAGAAAAGATATAGGCAAGCGCTGGTATGACGAAAAAGGGATACTCAATATTAATATTATAGATTTTCTTTTGGATAAAGAACTGATATAAAACCCCCTTGAAAGCCATGGGGTAAAATGATATAATCGAGAAGTAGAAAATTTGACAGGATTTATGTTCTCCGGCCGGTGCTTATCGGGACGGAGCTAAGATGGAAGCAGGTGAGAATCCTGCACGGTCCCGCCACTGTAATGAAGGAGTTCTGCCCGATAGTGCCACTGCGATAGGTAAGGCGAAAGCCCGGCCACGTGGGAAGGCGGACAGAGCGTTGATAGCTGAGTCAGGAGACATGCATAAATCGTAAGCGGAGCTTTGCGTGACGAGCGGACATGCAGGAGCCGGGATGAAATCATGACAGCGAAATCGGGCTGCAGCCAGGGTATTGACCCATGGGACTGCAGCTTTTTTATGTGGGAAAAGGAGACATGAAAATGGACGAAAAAGAAAAAAAAGAGCTGGCGTCAGGCCTTAAAGCCAAGCGCCGGAGAAAATACATACTCATAGCTCTGGCGGCTTTCATCGGAGTATCGGCCATTGTGGGACTTTCCATAGAAAGTAAAGATGCCAAGCTGCCTGACGGCCAGGGGAATATCGTGGTTGGGCAGCCCGCAGATGATGAAGAAACGGCGGTTTCTGACAGTAAGGAAGATTCGGGAAAGGCTGCCGAAAAACAGGCTGAGAAGCTTTCCAAGCTGACCGATAAAGAAAAGGAAAAAATCGACCCTTCAGATGTGAAAGTGGATAATGACGAGGACTTTACCGCTTCCAACGGCGGCAATGCAGCTCTGAAGCCAAAAGAGCCCAAGCCTGTAACCGTAACCCTGGAAATCCGCTGCGATACCCTTTCATCGGATATGAGCAAGCTGGAAAACCCTGCCATAAAGGACTACATACCGGCAGACGGGGTTATACTGGCAAAGACCACTTACAAAGGCACAACGGACAACTCGGTTTTCGATGCTCTAAACACTCTTTGCAGAAACAACGACATACAGCTGGAATTCAGCTACACCCCTATATATGAGTCCTACTATATCGAAGGCATAAACTACCTTTACGAGTTCGACTGCGGCAGTCTGTCGGGCTGGATGTACAAGGTCAACGGCTGGTTTCCTAATTACGGCTGTTCTTCTTACTATTTAAAAGACGGCGACGTTATTGAGTGGGTCTACACCTGCGATCTTGGAAAGGATGTAGGAGACAATTCCATGGCTTAAATGCCGGAACTATATACGAAAGGAAAGGAATTTAACATTATGAAAAAGAAAATCACATCACTGATTCTTATTCTGACGCTGGCTCTGACCATGACCCTTGGCGGCGGCGCAGGTTTTGCGGCTGCAGCCTCACAGAGTGAGATCACCTCGGCCTTTAACCAATGCGGAGATTATTTGTATAAAACAGTGAAAGATCCAATATGCGGCAGCACAGGCGGCGAATGGGTAATGTACGGCCTTGCAGAGGCAGGACACCCCATGTCCGACGATTATATTGCCAGGTATAAGGCTAATGTTGAGAAAACGGTCAAAGAGGGATACCGCGGGGTTAGCGGACAGCTCCATGACAAGAAATATACCGAGTATTCAAGAGTGATTGTTGCCTACGCTGCTCTCGGCCTTGATCCCACCCATATAGCCGGATACAATATGGTGGAAAAGCTGGCTGACTTCGATAAGGTGGTATGGCAGGGAATCAACGGCCCCATCTGGGCGCTCCGCGCTCTCGATGCGGGGAATTATGCGGTTCCTGCGGTTTCAGGCATAAAAAATGTGACTACACGCCAGAAACTTATAAATTATATTCTCAATGCTCAGCTTGACGACGGAGGCTGGAACCTTTATGTAAGCGACCCTTCAGATAAAGATTTTGAGACTACTAAGGCAAAACTCAAGTCAGACCCTGATATTACTGGTATGGCAATGACGGCGCTGGCACCTTACAGATCGCAGAAAAAGGTAAAGACGGCCCTTGACAAAGCAGTTAAGTGCCTTTCAGCTATGCAGAATAAAGAGGGAGGCTTTACCGCCTGGGGCGCAACTTCATCGGAGAGCATTTCCCAGGCAATATGCGGGCTCACTGCAATGGGCATAAATCCAAACACAGACTCCCGCTTCAGGAAAAACGGCAAGTCCCTTGTTGATGCGCTCCTGAGCTTTTATGATTCAAAGGTCGGCGGCTTCAGACATGTTAATAAAGCTTCAGCCGGCTATGAGCCTGTGGTTGACCAGATGGCCACGGAGCAGGCATATTACGCTCTGGCTGCATACAAGAATACCGTTCCTGACAAGGCAACTATAAGCAAGGCGGTTAAGTCGAGCAGCACTTCTTTAAAGGTGACATGGAAAAAAGCTCCTTCATCATCGGCATGCTCAGGATATCAGGTGGTGCTGGCCTCTGACTCCGGCTTCACTAAAGGTGTTAAAAAAGTGACCGTCTCCGGCAGGAGCACTGTTTCCAGGAAGATCACCGGTCTTTCCAAAGGCAGGACCTATTATGTAAAGGTGCGGGCCTACAAGACCGTTAACGGCGTGAAGGTTTACGGCGCATACAGCGAAGCTAAAAAAGTGAAGCTGTAAAATGTAAAAGCTGTAATTAAAAAGAATTGACATTGCCAAAAGCAGATTATATAATTCTTATATCGACAGGAAGTTGATAAAGGAATGCAGAAGCATTCCGCCCGAATTATTTGGTGATTGATGATTTTTTGATAATACCAGGAAGGTATATATTTTCTCTGAAGAGGGAGTTTATGTGCCTTCCTTTTGGATTTAAAAAAACAAAATAAAGATATTTGAAGGAGGATGAATAAATGGCATGTTTTTTAGTACCTGTTGCTGAAGCAGTAATTACAACCGCTGTATATTGCGGTATGAAATCCAGGGAGAAGAAAGCCGGGCTTGCGGATGTCAAGTACGACAGATCTCAGTTTGAAAGTGCTGAAAAATCTGAGAAAACCGGAAAAATTCCTTTCACCAGAAAGCTTAAATGGCTTAACAACATGCTCTGGGGAGGTTCAGCGCTTCTTGCTTTTGAACACCTCTGGCACGGTGAACTGGTTCCTTGGTTCCCGTTTCTTACTAACGCGGCAAATCCTGCGGATGCTGCTGAAATGCTGCAGGAGATGTCCACTGCAGGTGCAGCTATGGCAGCAATCGTTACTGCTGTATGGCTGGGAATGGTCGCTGTTACATCCGCAATCGAAAAGAGGGCTCTTAAAGTGCAGCCTTCGGAAAGCTAAAGGAGCATAAAAATGACATTACTTACTGCCGCGTTTGCGGCAATTACCTGTACGATTATCTGGTACAGCAGCTCCAGGGCAAGAAAACTCAGGATAGGAACCTTGTGCCTGATGTACTGGGGAGCTTCCCTTATGTGGCTCATAGACGCCGTTTTTGAATATGCAGAGCTTCACGAAGCATTCTTTGCTCCTGCGCCTGTGGATATGCTCAATGATTTATATCTGGGCCTTTCAGTGGTTGCGCTTGGACTCATTATCTGGCTTGTGATTCTGCTGGTTAAGGATCCCGAGGGCGTTGTGAGGGCTTCACTTCTCCGCAAAAAGAACTGATCGGAAATGATCATATTCAGGAATTATTTAAAATGGGGGTTGTCAAGCCCCCTTTTAAGTGATATAGTTATAAAGTAAATTGAATAGAAGATTCTGTGTTCTTCGGAGCGCGCCCTGTGGGGCGGCTTTGGAGCTAAGATGGAAGCAGGTGGAAATCCTGCACGGTCCCGCCACTGTAATGAGGGAGCTTTGCTCAAAGGGCCACTGCGCCGGATGCCTTGCGGCAGATGCAAGGATATGAGAGCGTGGGAAGGCGAGCAGAGTGATGATATCTGAGTCAGGAGACATGCACAGATAAAGACAGGTTCTATGCGTCGGAGGAACGCATCAGGATATTTTTATTGCAGAAAAAACGGGCTGCAGCCAGTGGGTAGTGTGAAACTGCCGATGGGCTGCAGCTTTTTTGCATATATGGCTTAATAGCTTTTCTCTGCAATTTGCCAACACAG
>CAKMLH010000026.1 GCA_927797855.1 uncultured Clostridia bacterium
AATCTTTCCAGCGGATAGTTTGCCTGAACGATTTTCTTCATTTCCTTCTGGATTTTCAGAAAATCCTCTTCAGTAAACTTGTGCTCCGTATCAAAATCATAGTAAAACCCGTTTTCAATAGCCGGTCCGATTGCCAGCTTGGTATCAGGCCATAAATGTTTTACCGCCTGCGCCATAATATGTGATGCAGTGTGTCTGTAGTCATGTCTTACCTGCTCATCTTCCCAGTTTAATTTTTCTTTAGCCATTTTTTCACCTTCTCCTTCTGTTTTTATTATATATTATTCTTCCTCGCTTCCGGTGCCTTGTGAACTGCCCCCTCCGCCGCTTTGTTCAGCAATAGGATTATCATCACCCGGGTTTGTAGTCGGATTGTCCGGATCAACGGTTCCCGGATCCACAGGTACGGTAGGTTCTGTAGGTTCTTCAGTACCCGGCAGGGTAGGCTCTGTAGACTCGCCCGGTTCCGTATCTGTGCCCGGATTCTCCGGTTCTGCCGGCTCCTCGGTGCCGGGGTTTTCTTCCAGAGGCTCGTCAGGCTTGCTTTCACCGTCTTTTTCATTCTTAATCTGATTGGCTTTCCGTGCTGCTTCAATTCTGGCTGCAATTTCATTTCCTATGGCATTGACTGCAGCCGAAGGGACATAATCCTCCTGGCCGAATACCTCCTGATGAAGCATAGTGGTATTTGCAGCCAGTCCCACAGGAAATACATATGAAATCTTGTTTATTGTACCCGTGCTCCACTTGTACGGCCATCCGCTTCCCGTTGAAATATTATACTGCGGAAGCCTGATTCCAAGTGCAAGAATGTCATTCATTTTAAGGTTGGTTTTAACCTGAGGTACCATCATATCTATAAGCTTCTTAAGGTCTTTAAAGGACATTGTTTTTGCTTTTTCAAAAACCTTGGAAACAACAATCCTCATTCTCTCCGTTCGCTTAAAGTCATCACCGACGCCCTTTCTTATTCTTCCGTAGGATACGGCCTGGACACCTTCAAGGGTCTGAACTCCTGGCTCCTTTACAAGCTGATAATTCTTGCGTCCTATGTTTCTGGCCGTAGCCTTGGTGTACTTGTTAAGCTGGTAAATTTCCCCCTGCTGAACATCAACGGTTATTCCTCCGATGGCGTCCACAAGATCTGCAACAGCCTTGAAGTTTACAATGGCATAGTTTGTTATATTCAGATCCATTGCCTGATTGAGTGACTTCATGGTCATCTCCGGTCCGCCGTAAACACAGGCATGGGTAATTTTATCATATGTGGAGGTGTCGCCCAGCTTCAGGTAAGTATCCCTGTACACGGATGTAAGCTTCACATCGTTGGTGTCTTTGTTTATGCTGGCGATCATTATCATATCGCTTCGGGTTCCCTTTATATTTTCCATATCCCGGCTGTCCACGCCCAGAAGCAGTATGTTTATGTAGCCGTCCACATCCACCAGTGAAAGGTCGTAATCATCCGGTGTCGGCTCGTGCATTTCATCTACTATACCGTTAAAATACCCGAACACGACTATACACCCGATCAGAATTGCCAGCACAACAATAATGGCTGCAAGAAAGGTAATTTTCTGCCATGTCTTCAGGTCTTTAACCCATTGTTTGAACGTTCTCTTCTCTTTTGATTTTCTTTCTGCTCTGCTCATTGCTCAAAAATCCCCTTATTCTTCTTTTTCTTTGCGCGATCTTCCTCAAGAGTTTTGTTGTAATAATCTATAGCATCATCAATAGTGCCGTCAAAAATAAGCTTTCCCTGGCGCATTACCATTCCCCTCTTGCAGAACATCTTTGCCACATTGGTTGAGTGTGTCACAAACAGGAATGTAACATCCTCCTCGCTCATAATCTGTTTAACCTTGTCAAGGCATTTCTTTCTGAAGTCACTGTCTCCAACTGAAAGGGCCTCATCAACTATGAGTATTTCCGGTTTGATGCTTACATTGATTGCAAATCCCAGTCTGGCTTTCATTCCGCTGGAATAAGTTCTTACGGGCTGATCTATATAATCGCTTAAATCGGCAAATTCTACAATAGACGGTTCCCGCTCCCTGATTTCTTCATTGCTCAGCCCGAAAAGCTGCCCTCTGAAGTAAATATTTTCTCTGCCTGTAAACTCGGGATCAAAGCCGGCTGTAAGTTCCAGAAGGGCGCTGACCCTGCCGTTTACAATAATCTCCCCTGATGTAGGGTAGGCAACCTCTGTTATCATTTTAAGGATTGTGGATTTGCCGGCCCCGTTCTTTCCGAAAAGAGCCACTGCTTCCCCCCGTTCAATCCTGAAAGACAGGTTATCCACTGCAACCTTTTTCTTACCCGCCGCTTTTTTGCTGAAAACAGCCTTCAGCCTCTGTCTGTCGCTTTTAAAAAGCTTATAAACCTTCGTTACATTTTTAAATTCAATTACTGTATCACTCATACTGTTTCTCCAAATATTCAGTGTCTTTCCCTTAAAGGCCCCTACAGGATATCAGGTATATCCTTTTTCAGTTTCTTATAAATCCAGACTGCCAATAACTGCATTATAGCATACACTATTGCAAAGTTGATTATCGGACTCCAGTTTTCCCAGAACCAGACATGGTTTATGAATATGTCCCGATATCCGTTTGCAGCAATGGTTACAGGATTAAACAGCAGCACCTTCCTGATTATATCATTGTCAATGGTAGTGGCATCATATAAAATTCCGGACATCCAGAAAAGAGCCGTAACCAGTGATTTTACAAGGTTGTAGAAGTCTCTGCTTACCGTTGAAAGCACTCCCGCAAAGAGTCCCCATGCGTTAAAGAACAAAAACATGAGAAGCATATAAAACGGTATCTGAAGGTAATATACAGTGGGCATATAGCCAAAACCCATATATATGAGTATCATCAGTATTACCAGGCCTATGTGGCTGACCATAAGTGCCAGATTCACAAATGTAGGGATTGTTGAAACAGGATATTTTATCTTTGTTACAAGGTATTTATACCTGCGTATGGATCCCGCACCGCCTATTATCATATCTCTCATGTAATACCACGGGATCATTCCGGAAATAAGCCACAGGAAAAAAGGATACCCGTTTACATCCCCGCCTTTTCTCAGGCCGAAGGAAAACGCAAACCAGAACACAAAGATAAGTATTGCAGGCCTGATGACAGCCCAGCTCCATCCAAGTACAGAACCGCTGTAGGTCTTTTTTAGATCGGCAATTGCCAGTTTAAAAATCTGGCTCCTGTGTTTTATATGATCGGTGACTATTTCTTTTATAATATTCAAAGCTTACCTCTTTTCGTCAGTTATCTCCGGCCTTTTAGGAAGGTGAACCAGGGTTCTGTTCGGTTTCACATCGTAACCGAACATTCTTTTTTTGCCGGCCAGCTTCATTAAAAGATATTCTCTGGTAGGTTTAGTGTATTTTTCCACTGCCGGGTAGTCAGGGAATCTGTTTATTTCAGGGAACTTGATTCCGTCATTGGTGACGGCAAGATCCACTCCGAACCACTCCAGCTGTTTTATTGACTTTGTTACAGCCAGCACATCGGCTTTAACCTGCTCCCAGTGAGGAAGATATCCTTCAATAGGCACACCTGTATCGGGATGAACAGGACAGTCCTCTATGGAGTTATGGAGAACAATCTTGGCATCATGGAAGCGTCCTGTCTCCACATCTATTGTGGCAGTCATTCCGCCTGCGCCCACATTGTCAACGGCACCGGTCTTTTTGGATCCGAAGCGTACATAAGCGTTGCCCACCTGAGGATTTTTGCCGTCCTTCTTAAACACAATCATTCTTACCGTATTTACAGAGCCGTCGTAAACCCTCTTAAGCTCATCGCACATGTTGATGTATTCGGTAACAAGATACTGGTTGTTAATATCCTCCAGAATATCCAGAACCTGCTGTTTTGTAGCATCCCTGTAGTTCAGCTGATATTTGCCGTTCTCATATGTGAACTTGTAGAATCCGTCGCCGTGCGAACCCTCATCAGGCTTAAGGGCAAGGACTCCCTTTTCCTGAACCAGCCTGAAGATATCTTCAAATTCGTTTGTATATCCCTCCGGCAGGTCCATCATTGATATTACCTTGTTGTTTCCGTTCTTACAGATGATGTGGTAATAGTATTCAGGGAAAAACTGATTGAAATCGGAGCAGACATACTTGACCGTAATTTTGTCCTCCATCCACTTTCTGTACTTCGGATTGATATGCCTCAGCCACTTGTATTCAAAATCCGAGATGTATTCCCCGTAATTTTCTTTTGTTATACCGTACTGAAGGAGTCTGTATGAAAGGAAACCGTGTCTGTAGGCCCACAGTTTCTGTTTTAATGTGGTCTCCTTGTTTGTGGTTAAATCCTTCCAAACATCCTGTATCCATCTTATTGACAGGTAAGGCACAAGACCCTTAGGGTAAAAAGCACGGGCAAATGCGGCTCTCACCTTCAGCTTTACTTTTTTAAAGCCGCGGCTCAGTCTGGTTCCGCCTTTGGCAAAAGCTTCTTTTTTCTGCTCCACCTTTCTGAAAAGGTATGCTGATGTTTCCTTGCTGAATGGTTTAACAGTAGGATAGTCCGGGTGATTTACCATCCTGGTTATACAGAATCCCTCCGGGCTTATGACGATTTCAGCGCCAAAGAACTCAAGCTGTGGCACAAACCGGCACATTCTGTCTATGACATCGGTTATTTCGTCCCAGTGAGGAACCTTGCTTCCCCTCCAGGTTCCGTCAGATGCGTCTACGGCTTCTGCTTTCACTTTCCTGAATTTATCGTCAAGAACATCCTCTTCTTCAAGGCTGTCTGCTTTTCTCTGAGCAAGGGTACGCAGCGGTTTCGTTTCATATTCATCAAATACGAAAAATGCATCACCTATTACCGGATTATCGCCGAATTCATTGAAAACTATAAGGTTCAGAACTCCGTTATCTACCAGATCAGATGTCTCAATCCTTTCTTTTATTACAATAGTTGATGTGTAAGCTTCCAGCTTTTTCTTCAGATCCTGCCCGCTCAGCTTTTTGCCGTCGAAGTAATAACCCCCGTCTCTGTACTCCACGGTGCTTGCAGATACTCCGTTGGAAGCAGCTGCTGTAACGGCTCCCTTTTCTCTGATGAGCTTCAGCACATCGTCAAAGGTATCCCCGGCATTATCATCGTAAAGGGGTATGATCTGGGTTTCATCATAGCGCTTGCTGAGCTGATAATAAATTCTCGGCATGTACTGCCTGAAAGGCTTAAAAATGGTATGAATCGTAACCTTATCAGTAATCCACTTGCTGTAAGTGCCGTTTAAAGGTCTGAGAAAGGCATAATCCTTAGCCGAAATATAATCCCGGTAGTTTTCCTCTGTCAGGCCCAGCTCGGCAACCTGTTCAGGCATAAAGCCTCTTTTTATTGCCCAGTTTGTTTCTTTCCGGGAAAATCCGTAGTTCCTCGTTTTATGTCTGTAAACTTCTCTCACCCAGCGTCTCGCCTCTCCGCCGGTAAAGCCTCTTGAAGTCGGCCCCAGTGCAAGAGCATTTACAACTAATTTCTTTATTCCCATTTCTTTTTTGTCCTCCTGTCAAAGTCCTCCGGGGAATTGAAATCCTCGGTGCCATCCTTCAGAACGACATATTTGGACTCTATCCTCTTCTCATCGAAGGGCAGCCCCATAAAGGACTGGTAGACCTGCCATCCGATGCATTTTTCTATTTTTCCGTCAAGATAAAGCTGTCTGACTCTGTCCACGTGTTTTTTAAACAGCGAGCCGTCTGCCACCTTTACTGCCACGATGGAACGCCGGTTTCCGAAGAAAAGAATATCTTCCGCTTCAGTGTCAATAATTGTCTTTGAAGCTTCCTCAGAGTAAAAGGTGTCTCCGTAAAGAAAACATATATCATCTTCAATCAGTTCCTCCGTAAAACGGTCTATTTCCAGATGGTTGTTCTTCGGTTCATAACGTCTGGCTCCCTCAACCTCATAGCGGGGATCATGGGATGTGATAATGACCTCACATCCGGGATCGCCCTGTCTGAGAAGCCGCACTGTCCTTGCCAGAAGGGTCTCGCCGTCTATTTCGATGAAGTGCTTTGGTATATCATTATAATTCTGCCATCGGGTACCTTTGCCGTCGGCCATAATAATGTATTTCATATTTTCGCAGTCCTTACTTAATAACCTTATGGTATCTGTAAAAGTCTCCTAGCTCCTTGTTTCGCTGTCCGCCCCAAAGCTGAATAATATTCACTCCGGAGGATGTGTTTGCCTCTATGATGCAGTGACCTTCCTCGGTAATAAGAATGTCCCATGCTATGAAATGCATATAAGGCAGCTTGTTTGCCAGATCTATCATATCGGCTTTAAGCTGCTGCCAGCCCGGAACCTGCACTCCTTCTATAGGAGCGCCTGAATCAGGATGCACCTTATACACATTACGGTTGTGAAGGCACCTTGCCTCACTGAGAACACCGGTATCCAGATCAATTTTAGCCACAAGACCTCCCCTGCTTCCGTTGTCCACAGGTATGGTCTCCTTGGTACCTATTCTCTGCACGGCAAAGAATACCTTAAACATATGGGTCTCAGGATCCTTAAGTGTAATAAGCCTGATTGTGTTGACGGTCTTATCGTATATTCTGTTCAGATAGCTGTGCTGCTCCATGGCTTCGCTGAGGAACCAGTTGTCGTGGTTTTTAAGATAGGCAATAAAATCTTCCTCGCTTACGGGCTTAAGGTCTATGCATGGCATTTTCTTTTCGTAATCATAGGTCATGATTACAACTCCTGTGCCTTTGCCCTTTCCGTAAGGCTTAAAGAACATTTTTCCCTTATCCTTCAGAAGCTTCAGGGCGTCTTCATACTCCATGGCCACACTCTCAAAGCTGCTGAGAAAGCCTCTGTTCTTTATCATATAGCTTTCAGGGACCCTTACATACTGTTTAAGGATTTCTGCAGAAGCGATTTTATTATTGCATACAAAATCGAAAGGCTCGTTTATATACCTGGACCGGTACCAGTCAAACTCCGAAAGGTACTCGCTTTTGTCATTATGGTCAAAATCATAAAGCATCCACTGGTCCGCCAAAAAGCCTCCGCATATGTTAGCTCTGATTTTTTTATACCACGGGCACTTGAAGTGATTCTTCGCGAATACTATTCTTCTCCAGTAAAGGAGAAAAAGCTTGAGTTTCTTAGTACCCCATCTTGCAAATTCAAAAAAATCCATTTTATTTCCTCATGTTATCAATAATCAGTTCTGTTATCTGCTCTGTTGAAGTTCCCAGATTTTCAGGCAGATATTTCTTTCTGTAATTCTCAAGGGCTTCGTAATTATACTTTCCTGACATTATGGCTTTGGCCAGATCCCCGGCAGTCCGGAAAACGCATCCCGGCATTTCCTCAAACAGATCTATGTTCATGCCGTTTTTCTCTCTGTATTCCTCATAGTCATATACATAATAATATGTGGGCCGGCTGAGAACCGCACCTTCTATTGCTATGGCCGAATAGTCTGTAACAAGATAATCACATGATGAAAGCAGATCGACGGCCTTAAACTCATCACATGTATATACCTGAGGATTGTCCGTAACAAGCTGCTGGTTTGGATGGCCCTTGACTATAAAAGCAACATTTTCTTCTTCAGTCAGCCTGTCAGCAAGCTCTTCCCAGTGAAGTTCTATGTTCCTTCTGAAAGTGGGCGCATAAAGCACCACGGTTCTGTCCTTAAATTCAGGATAGGCACCAAGTACGCTGCGCCTGTTTTCTTCTGCCGTGTTAAGAAGATGGTCTATTCTCGGCAGACCGCAGTTTATCAGCTTGTCCTCGGTTGTGTCAAAGGATTTGCAGTAAAAGGGATTCCATGCTCTTCCGCCGGCTATTATATAGTCATAGTTTTTATGCATATTCATAAGGCGGGCCATGTCAGAGTCTCTTCCTGACTCCTTTCCCAGAGTCTGATATCCCGACTGCTTGATCTTGCCGAGAGCGTGCCACATCTGAATTACCGTAAGAGACTTCTTGTGATGAAGTATTGATACGGCAGGCCAGTAAGCATCCAGTACACATACTGACGAAGTCGCCATGTGGTACATACTCCTGAGAGTTGTCGCTGCAAAAGATGCAAGTCCGCCGCTGCCCGCTCCTTCCAGGCGATGACAGATGGTGACGATTTCTGCATCCGGTCTTTTTTTAAGCAGAAGTTCCTGGGTATCTCTGAAATCCTCTGTCAGCCGGTCTGACTGCCTGCTTAGAAAAAGGACCTTGTTCTCCTTTGCAGGAAAAAGCTTCATAAACAGGTATATTATCTCGAGGCCGAGCCTCATAATGTATACAGCGATTTTCTTCATAGTCCCTCACTTTAACATAGCAATCCTATCCTAATAATTTACCATATATAAGGTCAAAAAGCAAGAAGAAAGGCCTGCTGCACATCCGCCTTTCTTCTTTATCTTGGTTTATTTAAGTTTATCGTATGTCCTTGCGCCAAAGGGCGAGGGTTTATGGTATAAGATTATGAACCCCACTATAATGGCCGCCACTGCCAGCCCGTAAATTATCAACCGCTCCATTTTTCCACCTGTTCTCTTCAGTCTGCTTTTGTCTGTAATGTTTGTAAAATTTTACCACAAAAAGAAGCCGCTGTCAATTACCTTTTAGGGGACTTGGGTGTGAAAATCAGCGAAACAATATAGCCGAAGGTTATGGCAATCCCCACACCGGCAGCAGTAGATGTTATAGGTCCTGTAACCGCCTCCAGAAATCCCTTCTTTGCCCCTTCCATGGCTCCCTTTGCAAGATTGTACCCGAAGCCCGGCAGAGGAACTGTAGCACCGTTTCCGGCCAGATCCACCAGAGGCTCATAAAGATGCAGTGCCTGCAGGACTACACCGGAAACCACAAATATAACAAGAATCCTCGGCGCCGTCAGCTTTGTTCCGTCTAAAAGCAGCTGACCTATGACACAAATAATCCCTCCTGTTATAAACGCCCACAAATACTCCATTTACTCCACCTCCAGTGCTATTGCATGAGCTATGCCGGGTATGCTTTCCCCCTGAAGGGGCGAAATTGTCGACAGCAGCGCCCCCGTAGACATGAGCAGAACACGCCTGTATTTTCCCTGTTCCATATCCTTTAATATTTTACCTGCAAATACCGAAGCAGAGCAGCCGCAGCCGCTGCCTCCTCCGTGAACATCCTGCTCCCTGCTGTAAAGCATGGTTCCGCAGTCATCGTAATGAGAAAAGATCTTCTTTTTGTCAAGTCCTGCATCTGCCAGCAGATCTGCCATAATGTCCTTTCCTATATAGCCAAGATCCCCTGTTACCACCAGATCATAATAGTCTATGTCACGCCTTGTGTCCTGAAGATGATTGAGAAGAGTATCCACTGCCGATGGCGCCATAGCCGCACCCATCTGGTTTGCATCTCGTATTCCCGCATCTATTACCTTTCCCACTGTTGCTTCCGTAGCCCTGACAACCGGCATCCCTTCAGTTATTCCGCACGGCCATTCAGATACCACTACCGCACCTGCTGCCGTAGCAGTCCACTGAGCTGATGTAGGTCTCTGATTTCCGTGCTCAACAGGCATTCTGAACTGTCTCTCCGCCGTGCAGAAATGACTTGATGCTCCTGCCAGAATGCTCCGTGCAAAGCCTCCGTCTACCAGCATGGAGCCGATAACAAGAGACTCGGTCATGGTAGAGCAGGCTCCGTACAGTCCCAGGAACGGTATATGCATATCTCTTGCCGTAAATGAAGATGTCATAATCTGGTTTATCAGATCTCCGCAGAGCATAATATCTATATTATCCTTTTCCAGCTGTGCTCTCTTCATAGCCTTGTCCATTGCCGCCTCCAGCATTTTGCATTCAGCTTTTTCCCAGGACTTTTCACCGAACATATCATCATCCAGTATCTGATCAAAAGAGTCGGAAAGAGGTCCTTCCCCTTCTTTCTTTCCGCCTATATTTCCTCTGCCTACAATGTAGGGTCTGTTTTCAAAGCGCACCGTCTGCGTGCCGATTTTTCTGTTTGCCACTTTTTATCCCCCGTCTCTGTTATCCTCAGAATTTTTCTATAAACCAATAAATTATTCCCACAGCTGTAGCCGCACTTATGCCGCATACCAGTACCGGTCCTGCCACAGTGAACAGCTTGGAACCGACTCCCAGAACAGGACCTTCCTTCTTATACTCGATTGCCGGCGCCACCATTGAATTGGCAAATCCGGTAATGGGTACTATTACTCCAGCTCCCGCATATTTGGCTATTACATCGAAAACCCCCAGCCCCGTGAGAAGCTGCGCAATCATAATCAGCCCTATTGTCACAAAAGAACCCGCATCCTTTTGAGAGAGTCCCATGGCCTCGAGCCTGTTCTGTACAGCAAGGGCAGCCATGCAGATGAGACCTCCGGATATAAATGCCTTCACACAGTTGGAAAAATACTTGGGCCTTGGCGTAAACTGCTTCGCATACTTTCCGTAGGCTTTGCCGATTTCTTTTTTCTGCTTTTCCTTTTCCTTGTTTCTCTCCTCGCTTATCTGTAACACCATTGGAAAACCTCCTGCTTAGGTTAATATCTTTTTTATAGCTTTTATTCTTTCCAATCGGGCAAAAATATGTCATAATATTTATCAGAAAAAACCTTATGAAAAAGCGAGGAAAAGTCATGATGAACATAGTTCTGGCTTCAGGCTCTCCAAGACGTATTGAGATAATGCGTGCACACGGCATTGAGCCTCTGGTAATGCCTGCTGATATCGAGGAAAACATTCCTAAGGTTCACGGTATGTGTGAAACTGTTATGTTTCTTGCGCTGAAAAAAGCTCAGGATGTAGCCGGACGCCTGTCTTCTTTGGCAGACTGTACGGAAGAAGGCAGCATTATCGTCGCCGCCGATACCATCGTTTACAAGGATGGTGAAATCATGGGAAAACCCGCCGACAGAGCCGACGCTTTCCGTATGCTGGACAAGCTGAGAAATGACTTTCATTATGTGGTCACCGGCGTTGCTCTGCTTTCCTACGGCCGCCAGCTGACTCGAGTGTTTGCTGAGGTCACCAAGGTATACTTCGAAGATTATCAGGACAGTGAGCTTGAAGCTTACCTTGACACCGATGAAGCCTATGACAAGGCTGGAGCATACGCCATCCAGGGATATTTTGCAAAGCATATAGATCACATTGAGGGAAGTTATGATAATGTCATTGGTTTTCCTTGGGACCGGATAGAGAAAGAAATCTTAAAAATGGAGGAAAAATAGATGAAAAAATTTATATCAGAATTTAAGGAATTTATATCAAAAGGTGATGTTATGAGCATGGCTGTCGGCATCATAATCGGCGGTGCTTTCACTGCTATAGTTAACTCACTGGTAGGTGACGTAATTACACCTCTCCTGGGGATCATTATCGGCGGGATTGACTTTACAGGCATTAAGATTACTGTCGGCGGTGCTGAACTTATGGTTGGTAATTTCATTCAGGCAATTATTGTATTCCTCTTAACGGCACTGGTTATTTTCTGGATGATGAAGGTGTTTAACCGGGTATTTGCAAAGAAAAAGGCAGAGCCGGAAGTTCCTGCTGAACCGGAGCCTGCTCCTGTGCCTGAGGATGTTCAGCTTCTCAGAGAAATCAGAGATCTGCTGCAGGCAGGAAGATAGCCTGATAACTTTTGCGGGCCTTGCACTGTCTTTTATGCATTTTTTTCGTATGATTCGCTGAAAGCCGCTACTGGTAATCCTTCGGATTGAACTGCTCGAAGATGCCTGCCGCCCCTGACTTCTCGCATACTTTCAGATCGGCATAATCCCTGATTGTCCACATGAATTTAGCACCTTTAAATTTCACAAAGGGCTTCATATCTCTGTCCTCAAAACGGTAAGCAACGAAATCCGGTTTTCCGTCCAGATTAACAATAAGATTTTTAAGAAGAAAATCTTCCAGAAGGTTAACACTTTTCTTTTGAGCCTTGTCTCTTCTGAGGCATCCGGCCAGCTGTCCCCGTATTATCTCAGGATATTTGCTGCGAAGATATCCTACAACTGAAGGGCTGAATGACTCAATGCAGTAGAGTCCTTTATATCCCTCAAGGGCTGTCATAACAGCATCGGTAAGCTCTTTGTTATTATGACCTGACGGCTTTATTTCTATTATCATAGGCACCTTGCCCCCTACCGCGCAAAGCACCTCTTCAAAAGACGGAATAACATCCTTACTCTTTTCAAGGAAATAAGACTGTGCCTTCTCAAGAGTCACTTCCTCTATGTAAAGATCTGTGCCGCAGGTTCTCTGAAGACTGGAGTCATGAATAACCGCCAGCTTTTTATCCTTTGTCAGATGTACATCCAGCTCAATGCCGAATTCCTCTGTAACAGCTCTTCTGAATGCTGTCATGGAATTCTCTGCCACATCAGGCTTATGATGAAAGCCTCTGTGAGCATAGCGCCATCTGAGCAGCTGATCAAGCATCTGTTTCTTTTCCATTTTAATACCTCTTTTTTCTTAATATCACGTCTTTCTAGTCATCAACGTCGAAAGCTTCAAGTTTATTCTTAGGTGCCTCAGGTTTACTGTCACCGTGTTTTACATTAATCATAGCAATAAAGGCCAATACAGAAAATACAGCGGCATACGGGAATAATGTCCAGTATCCCACATGCTCAAGGAAGAAGCCCGACAATATGGGTGTCAGTACCTGAGCGGCCATGGAGAATGTGTAATATGTACCTGTAAATTTGCCGATATCGCTTCCTTTGCACATTTCAACCACCATAGGATATGAGTTGACATTTATGGCAGCCCATGCCATACCTACCAGGAAGAACACGATGTTGATTCCGAAGTTGGGAGTTCTGAACAGGAACCCGCAGAAAAAGCTTACTGCCAGAAGTGCCACTCCGAAAAGAATCACCTTTTTACGTCCCAGCTTGCTGGAAATAATGCCTACAGGAATAAAGGAAATCAGCGCGCCTACGGATGCTACCATCAGCGCCCCGGCGAAGCCTCCTCCTTCCATACCCCACATCTCTGTTGCATACTTTGAAAAGGCTGTAGTTACAGCATTATATGCCATATACCATAGAGCAACTGAGAGAAGCAGGAAAACAAGGCTCTTCTTTACAGGCTTAGGCAGTGAGGTTTTGCCGCTTTCGTCTGTAATCTCTTCCTCTTCTTCTATGCCCCACTCCTTTTCTTTAGCTAATCTCTCTGCAGTGAATCTG
The DNA here is from genome assembly GCA_927797855.1 of uncultured Clostridia bacterium. Classification (GTDB taxonomy): domain Bacteria; phylum Bacillota; class Clostridia; order Peptostreptococcales; family Anaerovoracaceae; genus SUG1106. The sequence continues at coordinate 13,210 of CAKMLH010000026.1, forward strand.
TTTTCATCTACCTTTGTAAGAATAACTACAAGAGAAATAACCATGATTACAGCTATTGCAATAAACAGAGGCTCGTAATCGGGAGTCAGTCCGTCTCCCACAAGGAGCATAATCAGTGCCAGCGCAGCAATTATTCCCAAAGCACCCATCAGGTTTATAATGGCATTGGCCTTTGACCGGAGAGGCTTAGGGGTTACATCAGGCATAAGAGATACTGCCGGTGAGCGGAATGTTCCCATGGCGAAGAGAGTAACAAAAAGTGCCGCTATAAAGAGCACCAGATTTTTTGAATTGGCGCTATAAGGAAGAAGCAGCATGGCAGCTGCAGCAATAATGGTCCCCACAAATATAAAAGGAGTTCTCTTGCCTCTTTTGCTGTTTACTTTATCTGACCAGGCTCCGAAAATCGGCAGCATGAACAGGGCAAAGATATTGTCAAGAGCCATTATCCCGCCGGACAATGTATCACCGATATTGAATGAATATTTAAGTATCAGCGGAATGATGTTGTCATAAACCTGCCAGAAAGCGCTTATGGCCAGGAATGCAAATCCTATGGTAATGGTTCGTTTGTTGTCCAGCTTCATTATGTACCTCCTTAAAGCTTTAAAGTATTGCCGAAAATTTCATGGGATATCTGTCCTACGCCCTCAAATATGTATGTGGGCCTGATGCCGGTTTTATCAATATCATCAAGAGTACCCTCTCCGGAAAGGACAAAGGCCGTATCAACTCCCCCATTGATGCCGCAGGCTATATCTGTATAAAGGCGATCGCCTATTACCAGTGTATCTTTCGGTTCAAATCCAAACCGCTTCATTGCAAGATATACCATCCTTGGCTCGGGTTTACCCACGAACTCAGGCTTCCTGCCGGTGGCTTTTTCCAGCATGAAAGCAAAGGAACCGCAGTCGGGCACATAACCGTATTCCGTAGGGCACACCCAGTCGGGATTGGTGGCAAAATAGTCCACCCCTCTGCCCAGAAGGATGCAGGCATCCTCAAGTTTGGAAAAGGTCAGCTCCCTGTCAAAGCCAATAACCAGAATGTCTATGTCGTCCTCCAGGCTGCCTGTTACATTGAATCCCGACGCCTTCATCTGTTTCTTAAAGGACTCTGTGCCCATGATATAAATTTTATGCCTGAAGGCGGCTTTCCCATACCTTTCCTTAAGGCAAAAAATCAGGGCGTCCACAGAAGTTATAAAATCCTCTGCTCCAGTCTTTATGCCCATCTTGGCCATCTTTTCTATGTAACTGTCTGCTCCCTTTGACGAATTATTTGTAAGGAAAACATATCTTCGCCCCGAAGCCTTTATGTTGTAAAGAAACTCTCCGGCACCGTCAAAGAGCCTGTCATCAAGGTAAAGTGTCCCATCCATGTCAAGGAGAAACAGCTTTTTCTGCCGCAAATTATCCATATCTGTCATATTATTATTTTATCATGCCATAAGGGCTTTTTCCACAATTATCTGCTATCGGGTTTTATTCTTTTTCTCTTCCATTGGTCCTGACGCTGTCATAAATCCCGCTTTTGAGAGGAACTCTCCTACGCTGTATCTGGGTTTTAGAGAAATGGCATGCTCTGCTCTTTCTATCCATCCTCTTCCGCTTCTTCCGCCGGTAATGGCCAGAAAATACTCCGAAACTTTCCTTTCATAGTCTGCAAGCTGCTCCCGCCCGGTAATTTCAGGATAACTGTCCTCTGCGGAAATCATGTCTATGTCCATTCTCGGTTTCTGGGGCGGCACTTCCTCAGGATACCCCATGCAGACAGCATACATAGGAAAAACCAGTTCTGGCAGATTGAAAAGCTCTGCCATTTTTTCGGTCTCGTTTCTTACACCTCCTACGAATACTCCCCCGAGACCCATAGCCTGACCGGCTATAAGTGCCCGGGAAGATGCCAGTGCCGCGTCGGTTACTGCGACGGTATAAAGCTCTGCGTTGTGAAGAACATTTTTATCAGATATATTCAGCATCACATCCAGGCGATGAAGATCAGCGCAGAAAAGCAGCACAAGGCCTGCCTTTTCCACCCATTCCTGACCTCCTGCAAATTCAGCCAGAGCCTTTCTCTTTTCTTTGTCTTTAACTTTTATTATGGTGTAGGCCTGCAGATAGCTTGACGTAGGAGCATGCTGTGCACATCTTATTATGGTATCAGCCACCTCATCAGGCACTGGCCTGTCCAGAAATTTTCTGCATGAGCTGTGAGCCATGAGAAGCTCTATTGTCTTATTGTCCGGAATATTCCCGTTTATTTTTTCTGTCATATTGTTTCCTTCCTCCCGGGCAGGGTGCCCCGGGTACATCTTTTCTCATTATTATCTCACATTATTCTTCTCAGCACAATAGGTGCAATCACTGTTGTGGCTATTACTACAGCTACCACAGGCGGAAACATGCCCCCATCCACAAGTCCTGCAGCATATCCTTTCTGGGCCACTATGAGCGCTACCTCCCCGCGGCATATCATTCCAACGCCTATCTGAAGTGATTCTGCAGATGAGAAACCGCATAGCCTTGCTCCCAGGCCGCAGCCTATGACCTTGGAAAGAATTGCTGCCGCAAGAAGTATCAGTGAAAAAATTGCCGTTTCCCTGTCAAATCCTCCAAGGTGAACCTTGATTCCCACTCCTGCGAAAAAGACAGGAGAAAAAAACAGATAGGAAGGCACCGCAATCTTTCTTGCAATTTCTCCTTTCACTTTATGCTG
>CAKMLH010000027.1 GCA_927797855.1 uncultured Clostridia bacterium
GACCTTGAGACAGATGTGGAAGATGTTTTCAGAGGAAGACTTCACCTTATCAAGTCAAACGAAAAGGAAAATCCTTTTAAGGATTCTGCCCTTGGCGGTGCTGACAGCAACATGAGCAGAGGAACACTTTGGACTATTAAACTTAAGTCAAAAGGCTATGAGGGTTCTGAATATGTTCACCTTGTAAGCACAACACCGACTAAACTGGCTGACGGTACCAATGTATATACCGTATCACGAGGTCCGGGAGTAGTAAATAACGAAGATAACCCTATAAAGGTCGGAACCAACGGAGCACTGCTTGTAGAAGACCTGCCATACGGTGAATATATTGTAACAGAAGTGGGAACAGACGATCCTATGTATGTGCCGGAGCAGTTTATCGTTGTAATATCAGAGCATAACGGAGACGGCCCGGAGGCCCGCGTTAAATATCAGGATAGAGGCGCAGTTCCTCTTACCGGAAAATGGACCGGATATAACAAGGCCGGAACAAACGGAATCGGAGGAAGCGCTGCAGGAACAGGCGACTTCTATAACAACCTTTATCAGGTAAACTTAAGAGATAAGATCAAGTCAAACAGAATCCAGCTTCAGAAGGTTGATTCTGAAACAGGTAAGATTGTAAGACTTGCAGGAACCAAGGTATTTATCCGCTACAAAGGAAACCCTAATTACACCGATAAACAGAACAAGGAAATGTTCGGACCTACCGGAACGGCAGCAAAGAACGCATATAACAGGTTCCTTCCAAATGCGGAATCCATTGATTCAAAGAGCACAAACTACACCTTCGAACTTGACGAAAATGGCTGCTGCGACATACCTTATGAGCTGCCATACGGAAAGTACGAGATATATGAGTGGCTGCTTCCTGAAGGCTATTATGTAGGGCAGTATGACGAAACAGGAACAGCTAAAAACCATAACTTCGGATTTATCGACGAGGGCTTTAATGACACAGTTCCGGGCTACGCCATCAAGGATGCAGACGGAAACAAGGTGACATATAAAGATAAGTCAGAATACAGCTTTGAGGATCTTACCAAGATGGTAACTAACCGCTACACCTTTACCGTAACCAAGCAGGATATGCATGTAGACGGTAACTACTCAGAGCTTGTAACATATAACGGAAATCTCAGAACCGATGCAGACCCGACCTACGATAAGGGAGACTATCCGTTTACAAACTACTACAAAGTGGCAGCTGTAATAAACAATGCTGTTAAGGGTAAGATTGAGATTACCAAGGAAGGCGAAGCCCTCATAGGCTATAAGGAAGAGGAAAAGGACGGGCACACAATCTTTACACCGATATTTGAGACGGTATCAAAGATTAAGGACGCAGTCTTCGGAATCTTTGCCGCAAAAGACGAGAACTTAAATGACGGCTCCGAAGGACCTGCCATTTATGACTCGAAGACAGGCGAGCTTATTACCATACCAAAGACAAAATCAACCCACCTTTCAAATGCTGTCGAAACCATAAAGGCATTCTTTGGAAAGCTGTTTAATCCAAAGGAATATACAGCTGCAAACTATGAGACAGGCGAGTATTCACATGAATCGGGTGCGGAGCTTTGGTACATGCTTGAAAGGGAAGCATCCGAGGGAAATATAAAGAGAACTCTTTATGTGACCCCTGAACAAAAAGACACTGTATACTCCTACTCCTACGAGACAATGGATGAGCAGTTCAAGTACCGCTATGATGTTCAGGTTGTTATGAAAAATCAGGCAGGCGGTGACAATATCACAGATGTATCAGTAACCAAGATAACATCCCCTATAAATGGATATGTAACTGATATTCCGCTTACATACATGACGGGCTCAGTGGGAAGCACAGTTCTTGACCCCCTTGACAGCTACATGAACCTTGCGCCGGGAGCTGACCCGAACCTGGTATCATCACTTGATTCATATAGTGAGACATACACCTTTGAGGCAGACGGCGAGTTCAATTACGACTGGAACAGCAATGATACAGACTTTTCCGAAATCGGAGCAAGAAGGTATGTCGTAAAGGACTATAAGTATTATGCACTTACAGCAGACGACCTTAAGACCGAGGAAAGAGTTGTAGAAGACGTAAAGGAAACAAAGACCATCTTCGAATGGGACAACGAAGGCTGGGAGCTTGTAGGAAGCCCATCAGCAGGCGATAAGGCAATCTTAAAGCAAAAAGATGCAGATGTATATAAGACTGCCACAGTAGGATATTATGCAGCAATCAATGCCGCAGATATGGAGGAAAAGGAATCTGCAGATACTGTAAGATATACCTCCCTTACTTCAGCAGGAGTAAAATATCAGTTCATAGAAAGTGATATGACAGGAGAGCAGCTTCTTCCTTACACAGTTCCTGAAGGATGGACTCTTCAGACCTTTACAGGTAATCCAAAGGAAGATGCTCAGTATGTAATCATCAGTAAATTCGATGACCTTACAGGCGAGACTACCTACAGAGTCCTTCTTGATGACCTTACCACATGGCAGGAATGCACACCGGCAGGTAACTTTATTAAAGCTACCGTTCAGGTATATGAGGTTAAATATACTCAGGCAGCAGGTGATCCGGACGGATTTACACTGAATTGGGATGGCTTTGCTCTTGGCTCAAATGTGGATCAGACCACTAATACCGCAACCGCAATCATAACAAAACAGGCAAACCCTGTTTCAAACGAAGTAATTGATGTGGGAGCAGGTTATGAATACACCGATGAAGGTGAGTCTATAACTTTCACAACTATTCCGATTACATCACCGATATACTTCGCATGGACAGACGGAGTAAAAGCAGATGCCTACTATAAAGGCGGCGTATGCTACGCAACAATTTCTATGCCTCAATCGGCGGTGGATTATCTGTATAAGGATATAGTGCCGACCCTCTGCTTTAAGTATGTGGACGGAGACGGAAAGGATGCAGAGCTCCGCCTTGACTGGTACTCAAAGCTTTCTCCGGAAAATCCGCAGGTTAAATTCTCAGTAGTACAGGGCCTTCCTGAAGGCTGCAAGGTGACAGCGACAAGAAAGGATTCCCTTGATACAGGAGGAGAGGCCACATACCTTATCGAAATTGTAACAAATCAGACGGAGGATAAGCCTCTTACTCTGACCTTTGCAGACGGCTACAGCATGGATGTGTATTGTGCGACTGCTGCCTCCGGTAACGGTGTAGGAGTTATCGACCTGCACAATGTATATAAGACCACCAGATACACCACATCAGAGCTTGTTGATATCATAACAACAGGAACTGACGGAAAAGCAGAGTCAAAGCTGCTGCCTCTTGGTGATTACATTGTCCGTGAATTATCATCTGATGATAACTACTTAAATGGCAGCAATGCTCAGCTTGTAGAGCTTAAGTACAAAAACCAGTTCACACCTCTTGTATGGTCAGATAAGAAGTTTGACAACAAATACTTTGAAGTGCAGCTTGACTTGTCAAAGGTATTTGAAACTGCCTTTAAGTCAGAAGATTATCAGCCGCCGAAGGAAGGGCAGACTGTAAAGTTCGGCCTTTATGCCGCAGAAGATATTACCGCAACAGCTGCCGGAAAGCATAAGGTTACAAAGAAAACCATAAAGGCTGATACTCTGGTAGATGTAATCACAGTGGATTATCACGACGGCGGAAGTATTCTTGTTAATGCAAAGCTTCCGGAAGGAAAATATTATCTCAAGGAGCTTGAGGCACCGGCTGATTACCTTATGAGCAACATAAGATACAACTTCGCCGTAAGGGAAGATGATGCTGACTATTCAGCTGAAGCTGTTTTCGACTTTACATCAAATGACGGTATTTACGGCAAGTTTGTTCTTGAGGAAAAGAACCATGTAGAAACTACTGTCACTATCGAGTCACGTTCCCCTATGCCGTCAATCACCATTGATGAAGCTGTATATCCTCTGGATGCTGACTTTGAAAGCGCAGACGGAAACCTTAAGATTAAAGCATTATCCGACTTCACAACAGTGACAGTGGACACCTTCAAGGATGCACCTTTAAATATGACTCTTCCAAATGGAAAGAGCATGGGTGTAAAGCTTGGCGAAACAGGAAACACCTTCGACTATACAGTGGACGGTGTAACAAAGACCTTTACCCCTACAGTAACCTATACAGGCTACTATGCAGGCTATGAGGAGCTGTGGACACCGATAAAAGGAGAAGACCTTACTACCTACACTCCTGAGTTTACTCTTACAGGTGCAGGAACAGATAAGACATCTGTAATCCTTAAGGCGGCAATCACCCATGAGCCGTCAGAGGGCCTGACCCCTGCAGGCAACCAGATATTCAAACACAGCGCAGTTATCACCGTAAAAGGTATAGAAGGGGAAAAAACCTTAAAGCCAAAGGAAACTCTGATATTTAACCTAGCATCAGGTGCCGTCATCAAGGCATCAATGGATAAATACGGAGCAGTCAGAGCAAGTATTGAAAACACACTTCCAAGTCTCTTTACAGATGAGGCAAACTCAGAAGTGACCACAACCGGTGCATTTGTTCCAGCAGAAACCTTTGAGTTCTCAAAGAATGTTACTCTGGGAAGACAGGACACATCTGCAGATAAGATGATGATAAAGATAAATTCAGATAACAGAGATGGATTCGCCGTTGAAAACGACCACAAGCCGGAGATTGAATTTATCAAGGTTGACAAGGCTGACCACAACAAGAAACTTTCCGGAGCAGTCTTTGAAATCTACTCTGCAAAGCCTTCCGGAGAATGGACATACGAACCGGGTGAAAAGCTGGGTCAGTTCACTACAGGTCCGGACGGCAAATTCACAGCAAGTCTTGATTACGGCACATACTTCTGGCGTGAGATAAGTGCTCCGTCTGGTTACAAGCCGGCTGATTATGACTACCACAAGTTCAGAGTAATCAAGGGTCTGCCGCAGAATCAGTTTGTGATTGAAAACGAAGCTGTTCCTGATACTCCGGGTGGCGGCGGTAAGAAATATCTTCTGGAAATTACAAAAATCTCTGCAGAAACAGGAGACGGACTTGCGGGAGCCCACTTTGAAATCAGGTCGGCAGAAGCGTCTGAAGACGGCACAGCAATTGTCCCCGGCAATAAGATTTCTGACGAAAACGTTATAACCGGTGATTATGGCAAAGTTACAGTTTCTCTGGACAATCCGGGCACGTATTTTTATCGGGAGGTAAAGTCGCCGGAAGGATACAAGATTGACAGCACGGTCTACAGCATTGAAATAAAGGATGCATATACAGTTGAAAAGGTGATATCGGTCAATGAAAAGGAGCCGGAGGTGCCGGAACCGTTGGAACCGCCGGAAAGAGAAAAGGAAAAAACACCGGAAAAACCGCAGAAACCAAATATCGTGAAAGATATTCCTAAAACAGGAGATAAGTCTCTGATTACAATATGGATAATGCTTATAGTAATATCGCTGCTTGGAATATTGTCGGCAGCCAAAAGAAAGGAAGATGAAAATGAAAACTTATAGAGAATTTCTGGACTACGTGGAAGACAATATAATCAGTTGTCTGCCGGCCGAATATGCCGGCGGCACTGTCAAGATATTCAAGGTGGCCAAAGACAACGACATGGTACTGGACGGCATGGCCGTATACAAAGGAGAACGGAGTTCATCTCCTACTGTTTACCTTGGGCAGTATTATCCCAAAATTATAAACGGAGAGGACGAGGAAAAGGTATTAAATGAAATAGCGTCAGACTACATGGCCGCTGTGAAGTATTATGCTCATCTGATAGAATTCGACCCGTCAGACTGGAACTTTGTGCGCGGCAAAATAGGATATTACCTTGTCAATATGAAACTAAATGAAGAAAGGATAAGAAACAGGGTATTTAAACCAATAGGGGAGCTGGCAAAGGTATATATGATAATTTCTGACTTTGATAAAAGCGGATATAATTATATGCTCATTCCGGAAAAACTTTTTGAGGAATGGGACATTTCAAGAGAAGAACTCGATGAAGCAGCGGACAGCAATATGGCAGTCCGATTCCCGCCGGCTCTTCTTTCCATGAATAAAAGAATGAAAGAAGAAAGGACAGGCTGTCCTGCGCCTAATCTTCTGAGAAAAGGCAGAGATCCGGGTAATGAGCTTGTATATGTGCTGACCAACGGAAGAAGACTTCACGGAGCATCCTCTGTGGTTTATCCCGGCATTCTTGAGAGAATCAGGAATGTGCTTAAAAAAGATTTCTACATAGTGCCATTTTCTACGGAGGAAATGGTTATAATACCTAAAAAGAGCGATGTAAGAAGAAGCTTCATTGAGGATCTTCTCAGAGAAATAAATGCTAAGAGAGGAAAGGATTTTTTCCTGTCAAATACCATTTATGAATATACAGCCCACAACGGAGAGATGACCTGCACCTCACAGCAGAATTAGAGCAGACTGAAGAGGCCGGGCTGGCAGCCCGGCCATTTTTATGTTTACAAGGACAGTCCAGCGTGATATAATTAACAAAGTTTTTATTACGCAGTAAGTATCATTCAGGATATTTACGGAAGGATAAGAGGACAAAGCAATGAGTATAGTAGTTGGAATCGATATAGGCGGAAGCACCACTAAAATCGCAGGTTTCAGGGGTGAGGAAATGCTTGTACCGGTTCAGATATCAGCAAGCAACGCTATTGCTTCACTTTTCGGAGCATTTGGAAAATTCCTTTATGATAACAAGCTTGAGTTAAAGGATATACAGCAGGTTAATCTTACGGGCGTCGGAAGCAGTGAGGTTGAGCAGGCTATTTATGGACTTCCCACATATAAGGTAGATGAATTTACAGCTAACGGTGTAGGTGGGGGATATTTTGCAGGAGATAAAAAGGAATTTATGGTGGTAAGCATGGGTACCGGAACATCTTTTGTAGGTGTAAAGGATGGTGTACCCGTTCACCTGGGCGGCATAGGCATAGGGGGAGGCACCATCATCGGACTTTCCAAGCTCATGCTGAACACCAACGACATAGACAAGATCCAGGAGCTGGCCACAGGAGGAAAGGTTGGGAATATTGATTTACGCGTAGGAGATATTTCCAAGAACCCGCTGCCGGGACTTAATCTGGAAGTTACGGCCTCTAACTTCGGCAAGGCGTCATCACGTGCCACCTGCGAGGATAAGGCGGCCGGGATAGTACATATGGTTATTGAATCCATCTGCCAGACTGCAGCTCTTATCTCCCAGGGCACGGATATGAAAGATTTCATACTTATCGGCGCTCTTACAAACTTCCCTGAGTGCGAGCAGGTATGCAGAATGATTAAAACAATGTTTCCTGACCTTAATTTCTATGTTCCTGAGGCGGGAGAGTATGGCACGGCAATAGGAACGGCTTTGGCGGATAAATGCTGTCTGACACCGGTGGGATAATATCTGTATAGTATAATTATTTTCCCGGGAGGAAGTGCAGCCATTGAAGATAGTCCGGTGCAGTAAAGCAAACCTTATTCCTGCAGTTTTTTGCACAATTACAGTTGTCTGCCTGGCAGTGAGTATTGTCCTATGGTTCAGACCGCTTTACTATGGGGATATGAGGCTGCTTGAAATATCGGGCCGATCGGGATACAGCCAGGAAATCTGCCGCCGCAATTATGATGCACTGATAGACTATAATACTATAGGAGGCTCCCATGACCTGGAGTTTGCTGACATGAATATGTCCGGCCAGGGAAGAATTCATTTTGAAGAAGTCAGGCAGATCTTCCTGCCTGTTCAAGCTATAGGAATTACAGGTACTGCAGTTCTGGCTGTAATATATTTCAGCAGTAATAAAAAGAGATGGATGCATAGGGGAGCTCTGCTGTCTGCGGCAATTGCCCTCATGGCTATTATTGCAATAACTGCCGACGGCAGCGGCAAATGGGCCTTTGAGGCCATGCATAGGGTTTTGTTTGATAATGATTACTGGATTTTCAGCCCGAGAACGGATCCGGTCATAAAGATACTTCCATATGAGTTTTTCATACATTGCGGAGTTATGATTATCGCCCTTACCATAGCCATTTCTGCCGGACTTGAACTACTGTACAGGAGAAGTATAAGAAATGGAAAAACCTAATTTCAGAGCATTGTTTTTCAGATATTATGACAGGAAGATTGCAGACGGAACCATCACATTTTCTCAGATAGGAATAAGTAAAAACGACTTTACACGTCTATGCACTGAGACGGATTTTGTGCCTGAAAGAGAGACTGTAGAAAAAATCTGCAGGTCAATGCAGCTTACAGAAGAAGAAACTGCCGCCATGATGGAGGCGGCAGAGTTATAATCAAGATATAATCTGAACATCTCTAAACATTAAACAGGAAGTTGACCACATCACCGTCCTGCATTACATAGTCCTTACCTTCGGAACGTATAAATCCCTTTTCTTTGGCGGCAGCAAGACTTCCGCCTACCTCCATGAGTTTGTCATAGGCGATGGTCTCAGCACGGATAAAACCTTTTTCAAAATCCGTATGAATCTTTCCTGCGGCGGCAGGAGCCTTAGTACCTCTCTTTATTGTCCAGGCACGGCATTCGTCTTCGCCGGCAGTCAGGAAAGAAATCAGGTTAAGCAGGGAGTATGAAGCTTTAATGAGTTTGTCAAGGCCGGACTCCTCAATACCCAGCTCTTCAAGGAACATAGTTCTCTCTTCGTCATCAAGTTCGGCGACCTCTGCCTCTATCTCAGCACATATAACCACAGCTTCGGCACCCTCGGAAGCCGCAATTTCGCGAACCTGCTTTACATAAGGATTGCTGTCTGAATCAGCCACTTCGTCGTCTGCAACGTTGGCCACATAGATAATAGGTTTGTATGAGAGCAGACCAAGGGTTTTAACGAAAGCGGCTTCTTCATCATCAAGATCCATTGCACGTGCATTTTTCCCTTCACCCAGCCATGCGTAAATCCTGTTGAGAAGATCAAGCTCGGACTGAAGCTGCTTATCGGCTTTTGCCATTTTGGAAGTCTTCTGGATGCGGCGATCAAGAATTTCCATATCGGAGAGCAGAAGCTCCGTGTTTATGGTGTCTATGTCAGCTGCAGGATCTATCCTGCCGTTTACATGTACGATGTTATCGTTTGTAAAGCAGCGCACAACATGAACGATAGCCTCGACCTCCCGGATGTGACCGAGAAATTTGTTGCCCAGGCCTTCTCCCTTTGAAGCACCCTTTACAAGGCCGGCAATGTCGCAGAACTCTATAGTAGCATATATAGTCCTCTTTGAATTATATATTTCGTGCAGCTTTGTAACACGCTCGTCAGGGACGGTTACAATTCCCACATTAGGCTCGATAGTGCAGAAAGGGTAGTTGGCCGCTTCGGCGCCCGCCTTTGTAATCGCGTTAAACAGTGTACTCTTGCCGACGTTGGGCAAACCTACGATACCTAATTTCATTTTATATTATCTCCTTATCATTTTTATCATTTTTTTCATGCCTTTTTTCAGGACAAAGTAAAGCACCAGTCCTGCTGCAAACAGAACAATGCTGATAACCTGTGCCTGCCTGAGTGGTCCTATCATCAGACTGTCGGTTCTTAACCCTTCTACAAAGAATCTCTCCACTGAATACAGCATCATGTACAGGCATATAATCTGACCGTCGAAGCTGCGGCGGTGGTTGTCGAACCAGAGGAGGAACAGGAAAAGCAGGAAACACCAGATGGACTCATAAAGGAAAGTAGGATGATAACCAACTCCATTGATGATCTGCGCCCATGGAAGGTCGGTAGGGCCTCCGTGAGCCTCTTCATTGAAAAAGTTTCCCCACCTTCCTATGGCCTGAGCCAGAGGAATGACTACAGCTGCAAGGTCAGCGGTAGCAATAAAACTCTGTTTGCAGTGTCTGCAGACAAAATATCCTACCAGAAAACAAAGAATAAGTCCGCCGTGAATGGCAAGTCCGCCGCTTCTCACGTCAAATATTTTTGACCAGTCTCCCGAAAAATCTTCCCAGGAAAAAATCACATAATATGCCCGAGCTCCGATAATTGCTGCCGGAACCATCCAGATTACCAGATCCAGAATAAAGTCCGGTTTTATACCGTGCTTAGGTGCCCTTTTATATGCTATCAGTGCGGCAAGAAGGAATCCGCCGCCTATTAAAAGGCCATACCACATAACGTCAAGTCCGAAGATGGTAAAGGCCACACGATCGGGTGCAATCATCACAAAATCTCCTTTTGATGGTTTCTGCATATTTCTTGATTGTTTAGCAATAAATACAAGCTATATTATACAAAAAAAACTGTTAATTGTCATCAATCTTTGGTATTATTTTTATATGAAATATGAGAAAATAATCAAGGCGGAATTTCTGGAAAGGCCCAACAGATTTGTGGCCATCTGCAATGTATGGGGCGAGGAAGTGTCCGTTCATGTAAAAAATACGGGAAGATGCAGGGAACTTTTACTGCCCGGTGCTTCAGTGTATCTTGAAGATTTTGAGGGACGTATGGGAAAAAGAAAACTCAGATACTCCCTTGTGGGTGTTGAAAAGGAAACACCCAGAGGCCGGCTTATGATTAATATGGATTCCCAGGCACCAAACAAGGCGGCAGCGGAAGCCCTTGAAGGCGGAATCATAAATCTGGAAGGCATGAGAGGAAAGCTGAAAATCAAAGCAGAACAGACCTTCGGAAACTCCCGGTTTGACTTTTATGCAGAAGATCAGTATGGGCAGAAAGCGTTTATTGAGATCAAGGGAGTAACCCTTGAGGAGAACGGAATTGCAAGCTTTCCCGATGCTCCTACCGAAAGGGGAGTAAAACACATAAGAGAGCTTGTCAAAGCAGCTGAAGAAGGTTACAGAGCCTACATAATTTTTGTCATACAGATGTCCGGAATGAAGGAATTCCGGCCAAACGATGAGACCCACAGGGCTTTCGGAGATGCGCTCAGGGAAGCAGATAAAAAGGGGGTTAAAATAATGGCCTACGGATGCGCCGTGGGAGAAGATTTTATGACCGTAAAAGAGCCTGTGCCGGTAAAAATTCTTTGAAACTATCCGAGCAAAAAAATCATCTAACATTATGACGTTAAAAATCAAAGGGGAAGGGGGCACCGAAAAAGTGCAGTCACATAGAGAACAGATTATAGAAGATGTTCTTATAAAAAACTACAGTAAATATTATTGCCTGGCATACGGCTATGTTCATAACGAGGCTGATGCCCTGGATATAGTTCAGGAAGGCGCATATAAGGCTATTTTAAAGGCAGATACCCTTCGAAGTGAAGAGTATGCGGAAACCTGGATCTACAGGATAATGCTGAATGAAATCTTCGGATTTTTCAGAAGCAGGAAGGCTTCCTTCGCCGAAGAATTCTTCGGCGAAACAGATGCAGCATGTAAAGGAGATGTGTGCTGTGCGGAAGAGATAGATCTCAGAGATGCTATGAAAAAACTTTCCATTGAGGAAAGAGAGATTCTAAAGCTCAGATACTTTCAGGGAATGAAGCTGGAAGAAATTTCACGGGACATGGGGATTAACCTCAATACACTGAAGAGCAGACTTTACAGAACCCTTGAGAAACTCAGACTTTCCATGACAATATAGGAGGTTTTATGAAAAAAAACACAGAAAAAATCGAGACTCCTCCTGAATGTCTGCGAAGAGTGAAGGAAGCTATTGAAAGGGCGAAGGAGGACAGGCTTCATGCAAAGCGGTCACGCCGAAAGGCGGCAATCAGAGCGGCAGCAGTATTTTTAATCTGTCTGACAGTAGCAATTCCCAACGTAAGTGCCGAGGCAGCTGAGGCCATGAGTAATCTGCCCATTGTCGGCGGCTTTTTTAGTGTAATAACAGTAAGGGATTATCATTATATAGACGACAGGTACAGTGCAGACGTTCATATTCCCGGTTTGGAATCTGACAGTGAAGCTGCACAATCTGTAAACAGCAAGATAATGGCTATCGCAGAAGAGTGGGTGGAAGAATTCCAGTCGGCAAGAGAAGATGAATGGGTAAGAGCAGAAATCAAGGTGGATTATGAAATACTGTCTACTGCGCCGGAGTATTTTACCTTGAAGCTTATGGCATATCAGTGCTCGGGAAGCGGATATGAGCAGGATTATTATTACACTATAAGAATTTCAGATGAAAAGGAAATGACACTGTCTGATCTTTTTCCTGAGGGAGCCGACTTTATAACGCCTATAAGCGAAAACATCAGGGAGCAGATGCACCGCCGGATGAAAGAGGACCCTGACAAAACTTTCTGGGTGGATCTTCAGGAGGACGATCCCATTAAAGAGTTTGAATTTGAAAAAATAAGTGAAGACCAGCAGTTCTATGTTGACAGGAAAGGACGTATTGTTATCGCTTTCAATGAAGGCGATGTAGCTCCTATGTATATGGGATGTGTTAAATTTACTGTGCCGAAAAAGGTCACAGACAATATAAAATAATAGTATACAGCAAGGAAGGCGAAAAAATGATGGAAAAAAGAGGGGTATTAAAAGCAGCGGCGGTTACAGTGATAATTGCGGCATTCTTTGTATTTGCTACGGCATGCGGAGGCGGTAAAGATTACAGCCTTGACGAGGCCGGGCTTGCAGGAAAACTTCTGTCAGAGGTTAATTTTGACTGCGAGCTTTATCAGGTTCATGAAGAAAAGGTGGCAAACTTTATTGACCTTGAGGGTGCGGAAAAAGAGATAATGTATATGGGAAGCGGTTCTTTTGCCGATTCTTTCGGTATATTCAGGCTTGACAGCAGCGACAGCGCTGAAGGGGCACTGGAGACAGTAAATTCATATCTGGCAGACCTTCAGGATTCCTTTAAGGATTATATTCCCAAAGAGGCTGATAAAATTCAACAGGCCACAGTGCTTCAGAAGGGAAGGTACGTGGTTTTCTGCATAACTTCTGACAGCGAAAAGGCATCCGAAATAATCAGCGACAGCTTTAAAGAAGTAAAAGAAGAAGAAAGCGGCGCCGGCAATGAAGACGGCCAGGAGCCTGAGGAACAGAAGAATCCTGCCATCGAATCCAACGCGGAGTTAAAAGATTTCGGAAATGTGGTTCTCATAGGTGATGCAGCCTACGAACTTTACTCATACAGCGATAAAACGGCGGAAAAATATGCGTCCTATATAAACACTGCGGCAGAAAAACTTGCCGGCAGTGCTGACGTTTACGATGTAATAATTCCCCTGAGCTCCGGAATAACGCTGCCTGACAATTATTACGACAAAATATCATCGTCAAATCAGAAAAAAGCCATGGAAAGCATTGTCAAAAAGCTTTCAAACAACGTAAAGGCCGTCAATATGTACGACAACCTCATGAAGCACAGAAACGAATATATTTATTTCAGGACTGACCACCACTGGACGGCACTGGGAGCATATTACGGATATGAGGAATTCTGCCGTGCCAAGGGCGTTCTTCCCATTACCCTTGACCGCCATGAAACAGTGGAATTCGACGGATTTTTAGGCTCTTTCTATAACGACACAAATAAGAGCAAGGTTCTTGAGAAAAATCCTGACACTATAAAGGCATATTACCCTATAAGTCCGGATACTTCCCTTGTGTATACCACCACAAGCGGAAAAAGCAATTCCTGGGACGTGATTTACGATGTAAGCAATTACCCTGCATATGCCAAATACAGTACTTTTATTGCCGGAGACAATCCTTATACGGTGATTAAAAATGACAACCTGAAGGACGGATCAAGCTGTGTGGTTGTAAAGGAATCCTTTGGTAACGCTTTTGTGCCTTTCCTTGTGGATCATTACGAAAAAATTTACGTGGTGGACTACAGGTACTGGCAGGGGAATGTGGTAAAACTGGCAAAGGAAAAGAAAGTTGACGATGTTATTTTCCTTAACAACCTTTCTATGATAAGAAGCGATTATCTCACGGGCAGGCTCGGACAGGTAATCGAGTAAAAAAATGTGGTATTGTGTCGAAATTTGGTGTATATTATAAGGGGGTATGAGTAAAGTTCAGGTGTAGGAAAAATATTTGTTATGAGAACAATTTTAAAAAAAGCGGGCGCATACCTTCTTAGAGCGGGTCTTTCTAAAAGTGAATATAAACAGATTACCGAAGAAGTAAGAAAAAGCAACAGGCAGAACCTTATGATTATGTCTGTTATTGCGGCTTTATTTTTGATGATTGTCTTTTTTGTTTCTTTTAAAGTAGAGGCTTTTCAGAGTTTCAGATGGCTTTATCTGATAACTCTGGGGATGATGCTCTGCATTTTTGCCATTGCCAGGTTTTCAGCTGCCGAGCGCCCCTGGGTACTTCTTTTTGGAATATATCTATTTATTGGCTGTTTGTTTGCTTTCGGGATTGCCATCGGAACATTCCCATCCAAAGGCTACCCTGCAGCAACTTTTATCGCTCTGATTCTTACCGTGCCTCTGCTGTTTACAGACAGGCCCATAAGATCTGCCATAAATACTTATATTTATGTGATTATTTTTTCCATCATAGTTGTATCTATCAAAGAAGAACAAATTATTGTGACAGATGTCACCAACGCGTTTGTTTTCGGTACTATAAGCGTTATTGTAGGTACATATATGATGAGTGTAAAATGCAGGAGACATCTTTATGAGCAAAGGGCAATACTCGTCAGTGAAACAGATATTCTGACGGGATTGAGAAACCGCAATGCTTATGAGAAGAACATCAGCCTTTATCCCTATTTGTGTGAAAAAAATCTGGCCTGCGTGTTCATGGATGTCAATGGGCTTCATGAACTGAATAACAGAGAGGGGCATCAGCGGGGAGATAAGATGCTTCAGTTCCTGGGCAGACAAATGCAGGAACAGTTCGGCAGAGAAAACACTTTCCGCATAGGAGGAGATGAATTTGTGGCTTTTGAAGCAGATATAGATCCTGAGAAGCTGACTGAAAAGGTGGATTGGATTATTATGGAGGCAGAAAAGGAAGAATATGATATCTCCATAGGCTGCTGCATTGAGGAATTGCAGAACATTGACATGGCACAAATGGTGAACACCGCCGAACAGAGAATGTATGACAATAAGGAAGCTTTTTACCGAGAAAAAGGTTTAGATATAAGCATGCGAAAATAAAAACAGAGTCCTGATGGACTCTGTTTTTTTGGAGGCGACACCCAGATTTGAACTGGGGAACAGGGGTTTTGCAGACCTCTGCCTTACTCCTGCTTGTCTTTTGCGCCATTGACTGTGTTGCTGCTCGCTCTTCAGATACTCGCGTACCGGTCAGTACGCTCCGTTCATCATCGCTCACGCGCCTTGTCACTGACGCAAAATTCTGCGCAGGTAAAGATGATGTGGTAAGGCAGATGAGGGGTACAGAGCGTTTATTCCAGGTCATATATGATATTGCTAAAAAAAATTACGAGATACATAAAGTATCTCGTAATTTTTTGGAGGCGACACCCAGATTTGAACTGGGGAATAAAGGTTTTG
>CAKMLH010000028.1 GCA_927797855.1 uncultured Clostridia bacterium
TGTATTATATAAAAAAGAACTTATGTTCGGGAGGCGGCTATGGCTAAAAAAGGAAAGACAATTTTTGTTTGTCAGGAGTGTGGATACGAGAGTCCTCAATGGATGGGGCAATGTATCTGCGGAGCCTGGAACTCATTTGTAGAAGAGAAGATTGTTCCTGCGGACACCAATCCGGCAGCAAGAGGCGGAGCATTTGGGGACAGGCCCGCTGCAAAACCAGCACACCTTAAGATGGTGGGAACTGCAGATTATGACAGGATTGACACCGGCATAGGAGAGCTGAACAGGGTCCTCGGCGGTGGATTGGTGAAAGGATCACTTGTGCTCATTTCAGGGGAACCGGGCATAGGCAAATCTACAATCATCATTCAGACAGCCGCAGGCATTGCCGCAGAGGGCAGGACGGTGCTCTATGTTTCCGGAGAAGAAAGCGAGGAGCAGATTAAGCTGAGGGCTGACAGGGTCTGCAGCAGCATACCGGAAAGCCTTTATGTTCTTTCGGAGACCAATTTTGAAAATGTGGAAGCGGCATGCGATAATCTTAAACCGAATTTCCTCGTAATAGATTCCATACAGACTCTGTACAGCAGCCAGCTGGATTCTGCTCCCGGCAGTGTCTCTCAGGTGAGGATGTGCGGAAACCTGCTGATGAAACTGGCAAAGACAAGGGACATTCCCATTTTTATAGTGGCACATGTGACCAAAAGCGGAGATCTGGCAGGACCGAAGACCGTAGAACACCTGGTGGACTGCGTACTTAATTTTACAGGGGAGAGGGATCAGGAACTGCGGATTCTCAGATCCTATAAGAACAGATTCGGGACAACAAGCGAAATCGGTGCATTCAGAATGGAGGCAGAAGGCCTTAAGGAGGTAAGGGATATATCTGCCACTTTCCTTGAGCGCAGCGAGGAAATGAGCGAGGGATCTGTGACTGCTGCCATATATGAGGGCAGCAGACCTGTAATGTTTGAAATACAGGCTCTGGTTTCTCCTGCCAATGTGGGTTTCGCCAGAAGGACATCTGTAGGTATAGACAATCAGAGGCTCAGCATGATACTGGCCGTTATGGAAAAGATTGTGGGGCTGCAGCTCATAAATCAGGACGTGTATATAAATGTGGTCGGGGGACTCAGACCTGAAGGCACGGGAACAGATCTTGCCGTTGCTCTTGCCGTTTACTCGTCCTATAAACGTGCTGTGCCGAAAAAACGCACTCTGGCTGTAGGAGAAGTTGGTCTGACCGGAGATCTGCGTGCAGTTCAGAACACGGATAAAATCGTAAAGGAGGCTGCTCGCCTTGGATATGAACAGATTATAATGCCTGTAAGAAATGCGGGAAAAATCGGCAGACAGGTGGACGGCTGCCGGATTGTAGGAGTAAAAAATATTCAGGAGGCATTCTATGCGTTTACCTCCTGAATTATATCTTAGTATTGCTGATTTTACTGTCTCGGGCGGTCCGGAAGGCTTTCCTTTGGCTTTACCGGGCCCTTTTCTTTTTCTTTCTTTGCGGCGTCCAGTTCAAACCAGAAGGTGGAACCCTTTCCAACTTTACTGTCTACTCCGTAGTTGCAGCGGTGCAGGGTCAGTACCTCTTTGACTATGGCAAGACCAAGTCCTGTTCCCTTTGTAGGGCGGACATAGTTGGTGCTTGTCTTGTAATATCTGTCCCATATGTGGGGAATCTCTTCCTGCTTAATACCGGGACCGTGATCGGTAACTTCAAGTCTGTATTTCTTTCCCGACCTCTTTATGTTTACAATTATTACTTTATCTTCGCCGCAGTACTTAATAGCGTTTCCTGTAAGATTGGAGATAACCTGCTCTATCCTTCCCTTGTCGGCATAGACCATGCAGTCCTTCGGTGCGTTGAATATAAAGTTGTATCCCTCCTGCTCCTGAAGAAGCTGGTAGGATGCCAGTATGGAAGCGGTGGCAGAGGAAAGGTCAAAGGCTTCTTTTTCTAAGGTTATTTTGCCCGTGCGCATGGCAGAAACAGAAGCCATATCGCTTACAAGCTGATTCATTCTTTCCGTCTCATCGATTATCACCTGAAGGTGAGCATTCCTCTTTTCCGGATTATCTCCGGACAGGTCACGAATCATCTCAGCATATGAGCGTATCATTGTAAGCGGCGTTTTAAGGTCGTGGGAGACATTGGCAATCAGATCTTTCTGTCTTGTATCAGCCATCCCCAATTCATATGCCGCAGTATTCAGTGTGCTGGCCAGATTATTTATCTCCGAATAGGAGTCAGCTTCAAACTTTACATTGTAGTCTCCTTTACCCATGCGTTTGGCCGTATTTGTAATGCTCTTGATGGGCCGTGATATTCTCGAAGCGAAGAAGGTTATAAGGACAAAGGCCAGAAGTATTATAATTATGGTCACACTGAGAAGCTGATGCTTGAGTATATTTACAGTTGAAGTTACAGGGTAAAGCGGTGAAAAAATGTAAAGCAGCACTTCCTTGCCGGGGGTGCGGTCAATATAGCGGCCATAGGCAAGGGTACTGTACTTTTCAAAGGTAGTGCTGAACTTAAAGGAAACCGGTGCATAAGGCGATTTGCTCTTTTCAAGCATGGACTTGAGTTTGGGAATCTGATTCTGATATCTGTAAACAGGTATAATGTTTTCCTGCTCCGGATTAAAGAGAAGGACAGTTCCCCCTGACTCCATCATTACATAGAAGTCGTTGCTGACAGAAAGTTCCTGAATGTTCTTAGTAAGGTCCTCGTCGTTCTTCATGTATGAATGACAGATAGAAGAGGCAATTCTGTCCACCTCGGTTATTTTCATTTCCTCATATCGGTTATTGAGAAAGAAAAGCTGAAGCGCCCAGATAAGAATCATAATTCCCAGAACCAGAGCCAGAAAATAGAGCCATAGCCTGAATCTTATACTGTTGGGGTCAAATTTAACCTTCGTACTCAAATTTATAGCCCACCCCTCTGAGCGTTACGATGTAATCTCTGTAAGGCCCCAAATTATTTCTCAGATTCTTTATGTGAGTATCGATTGTTCTGTCGTCACCAAAGAAATCATAACCCCATATATCGGACAGAAGTTTGTCTCTTGAAAGGGCGATGTTCTTATTCTTTACAAGATAGAAAAGAAGGTCATATTCCTTTGGGGTAAGTTCCACTTTTTTACCGTCCACAGTAACGGTTCTGGCAGCCATATTAATCTCAAGACCGCCGAACTTAAGGGTCTCCTGCTGGGGAGCGGAAGTCCCTCTCTTTCTTGCAAGAACTGCATTTATCCTGGCAATGAGCTCTTTGGGGCTGAAAGGTTTGACAACATAATCGTCAATTCCCAGCTCAAAACCGAAGAGCTTATCGTATTCTTCTCCACGGGCTGAAAGCATAATGATAGGGATATCCTTGATTTTCTTAATTTCCTTGCAGGCCGAAAATCCGTCCAGCTTCGGCATCATAATGTCCATTACTATCAGATCGTAATCGTTGAGCTTGCAGAGACCTACTGCGCTCATGCCGTCTTCGGCTTCCGTAACCTCAAAACCGCTGAATTCGGCGTATTCCCTGATGACTTCGCGAATTTTAGGTTCGTCGTCTACAACTAGAATTTTGTACATGCTTAGCCTCCTGTATTTTCTTAAGAGTTTTCCTTTTAATAGTTTACAACATTTCTGCAGTAAACGCTATGAATTTTTTAAATTAAGTTTATATTGACAGTGTGAAAAGTATGTGATAACATAATAAATTTTGCCGCTTTTCTTGACATTTTGGCAGGGATTCTTTTATACTATGAGTACAGATATAAAATGGAGGTGCTGTATCGTGTTTTCCGCAGGAGATAAAATTGTATATCCCATGCACGGAGCGGGGATAATCTGCGGGATCGAGGAACGCAAGATTCTCGGCCAAAAGAAAGAGTACTACATTTTCAAACTGCCTTGCAGTGAAATCAACATTATGATACCCGTTGATTCCGAAGCTACAGTGGGAATAAGACCCGTTGCAGACAGGGCGGTTATTTCTGATGCAATAAACCTTTTACAGGCCGAAAGCACAGAAATGGACGGTAACTGGAACAGACGCTACAGGGACAATATGGAAAAGCTGAAAAGCGGAGACATAATGCAGGTGGCGGAAGTAGTTCGCAACTTAATGAGAATGGAAATAAAAAAGAACCTTTCTTCAGGAGAAAAGAAGCTTCTGGACAGCGGCAAACAGATTCTCATCAGTGAAATAATGCTTGCAGCTGATATGACCTGGCGTGAAGCTGAGGAAATGATTAAAAAAGCCGTTGGGCATTGCTGAATATTAAAGCTCAGACGGCAGGCCTCATAATTATCTGCAGAAATATACAAGAAAGGAGGTATAGGAGATGTTCAGAAAACTTTTTAGAAGCTTTTTCACCATATTAGGCGGGCTCATCGGATTTGAGGCTTTCGAGCTTACAAGGTATCTGCTTGCGAAAGCCGGAGGAAGCGCAGCAGGCAGCGGACTTACTCAAAGTGAGGAAATCTGGCTGGGCGTATTTTTTGTCTTTATTTTCGGATTAATTTTTTACCGTGTAGCGCCTGCTCTGACGCGAAAAAGCAGAAAAGTCGCAGACACAATTGAAAGCGATCTTCAGGGCGTATCGCCTAATGCACTTATAGCCGGCACAATAGGATTTATAGCCGGACTTGTTATAGCGTATCTTTTGACGCAGATTTATCAGGATGTAATTACTCAGAAGTCTCTTTATCTTACGGTGACAATTCTTATTTATGCCGTCATGGGATTTCTGGGGGCAGTTGTGGGAAGCAAAAAAGGCGGAGAGCTCCTGTCTATGTATTCCGCCGGAAAAAAATCTCAGCAGTCAAAGAACGCTGCCGATGAAAACAATTACGGATACAATGCCAAAGATAAAAAGTCTCAGAGAATTCCCAAAATTCTCGACACAAGCGTTATAATAGACGGGAGAATTCTGGAAATTATGAAGACGGGATTCCTTGAAGGACCCATTGTAATTCCCGAATTTGTTCTGGTGGAACTGCGGCATATAGCCGATTCTTCCGACGGCCTCAAGCGAAACCGTGGACGGCGGGGACTGGATATTTTAAATAAAATCCAGACTGAGTACGGAATTGAGATATATAATACCGACTCGGAAAAGGCTCTTAAAGAAATTCCCGAAGTGGATGTCAAGCTGCTTAAACTTGCGCAGATCATGAAGGGAAAAGTTGTGACCAATGATTTTAACCTGAACAAGGTGGCGGTAATTAAGGGAGTTCCGGTTCTCAATATAAATGAACTGGCAAATGCTCTCAAGCCGATGGTTATACCGGGAGAGACCATGACGGTGTCTCTGATAAAACAGGGGAAAGATCACAGTCAGGCTATAGGATATCTTGATGACGGTACCATGATAGTTGTTGAAGACGGACGGAGAGATATAGGAAAAACCGTGGATATTAACGTTACCAGTGTGCTTCAGACTGCAGCGGGCAGAATGATATTCGGAAAGATAAAGTAGGTTAGGACAAGTGTTTAAGGACAGAAAAGTCACCACAATTATTGTTGCTGCAGGAAGGGGCAGCCGCTTCGGCGGAAGTCTTCCTAAGCAGTTCATGAAAATAGACGGTATGACGGTTCTCGAAAAGGCCATTCTTCCTTTTCAGGATCACCCGGCGGTAGACAGAATTATCGTGGCGGCAGCAGAAGAATATATGGAGCAGTGCAGAAGGATATGCAGAAGCTTCAAAAAAGCGGAAAAAGTGGTTAAAGGCGGAAAAACAAGGCAGGATTCAGTTGGAGCCTGCCTTGACAATGTATGTGAAGGACTGGTTCTGGTACATGATGGGGCAAGGCCATTTGTTACATCTGCAGTTATAGACAGAGTACTTGAGGGCGCCTGCAATCATGGAGCCGCTGTTCCATGCGTTCCGGAAAAAGATACAGTCAGGATGTGCCAGGACGGCGACAGGCTTTCGTCGAAGACACTTGACAGAAGCAGCCTGTTCTGCGTGCAGACCCCTCAGGGATTTGATGCTCTATTGCTTAAAAGAGCATATGAAAAGGCGGCCTCTGACGGATTCACAGGAACTGATGAAGGAATGCTGGCTGAACGCCTGGGTGAAAAGGTTGCTGTAGTTGAGGGCGATTATGCCAACATTAAAATTACCACAAGGGAGGATTTTCCCGTGAAAGAGACACCGGAAACGGGTATGAGAATCGGTTCGGGTTATGATGTTCACCGGCTCACAGAAGGAAGAAAGCTTATTCTGGGCGGCGTGGAGATCCCTTATGAAAAAGGTCTCCTGGGTCATTCGGATGCTGATGTTCTGATTCATGCTCTGATGGATGCAATCCTTGGGGCAGCCGGTCTTGGAGATATAGGACAGCATTTTCCGGACACAGATGAGCAGTATAAGGATATTTCCAGCGTAAAACTGCTTGAAAAAGTAAAATCGTTAATAAGCGATGAAGGGTTTATTGTGGGGAATGCCGATATTACTGTAATCGCACAAAAACCTAAAATCGCTCCATATATACCGGCAATGCGAGAGAATATTGCCGGCACACTGGGTATTGAGAAGGAGAGAGTGAATGTAAAGGGCACCACCACAGAAAAGCTGGGCTTTGTGGGGAGATGTGAGGGAATAGCCTGCGAAGCAGTTTGCATACTTTACAGACAATAGATAATCGGAGGAAAGAAAAAGATGAAATTATCACAGATGCATTTTAAGACTTTGAGAGAGGTGCCGGCAGAAGCAGAGATACCAAGCCATATTCTGCTGATGAGGGCCGGGATGATTAAAAAGACCGTTGCAGGTGTTTATACTTATATGCCTATGGGATGGAGAACCATACGCAAGATTGAAAACATCGTAAGAGAAGAGATGGACGCAAAGGGTGCCGAAGAAATATATACTCAGAGCGTTCAGCCTGCTGAGCTCTGGAAAGAATCAGGCAGATGGGATGCTTACGGCCCTGAAATGTGGAGATTGAAAGACAGAAATGACAGGGAATTCTGCCTAGGTCCTACAGCGGAAGAGGTTTTCACGGATATAGTTAAGAGCGATGTAACGTCCTACAGACAGCTTCCTCGAATGCTCTACCAGATTTCAGACAAGTACAGGGACGAAGCCAGACCGAGATACGGAATGATGCGTTCAAGAGTTTTTATCATGAAAGACAACTATTCTTTTGATAAGGATGCGGCCGGCCTTGATGAAAGCTATAACAAGATGTATGACGCCTACAACAGGGTATTTACACGCTGCGGACTGAATTTCCGCCCTGTAGAGGCTGATACAGGAGCCATCGGAGGCTCTAATTCACATGAGTTCACGGCTCTCTGCGAATACGGCGAATCGGAAATCGCCTACTGCGATCACTGCGACCTTGCAGCTACTGTAGAAAAGGCTGCATGCGTTGATGCGGCTTCCCAGGATGATGTTGAAATGCTTCCCCTGGAAAAGGTATACACTCCGGGGACAAAGACTATAGACGAGGTTGCGGAATATCTCAAGCTGGACAAGAAACAGACAATCAAGGCGCTTCTGTTTGTAACATATGATGCAGAGGGAAATGAAAACGGGTATGTGGCAGCATTTATCCGCGGAGACAGAGAACTGAACATGACCAAACTGGTAAACGCCCTTAACATTCCGGAATATGCCATTGCATTTGCCGACGAAGAAAAGATGTCTGCTGCTACAGGCTGCGTGGGAGGTTTTACAGGCCCTATGCACCTTCATGACTGCAGAATTATAGTGGACAGCGAGCTTCCGGGTCTTAAAAATCTTTGTGCCGGAGCCTGCGAGAAGGATCACCATTATATCAATATGAACTACGGCAGAGACTACCAGGGTGATATTGTAGCTGATATTAAGACCCTGAAGGAAGGAGATCCATGCCCGATATGCGGAGCGCCGGTGCGCCATGCAAGAGGAGTTGAGGTAGGGCAGATATTCAAGCTGGGAACCAAGTATTCTGAGCCTATGAATGCTGTCTACAAAGATGAGAATCAGAAGGATCAGCTTATATGGATGGGTTGTTACGGTATAGGAATTTCCCGTACTTTCCAGGCCATAATCGATATGCCTCAGAATCACGATGATAACGGAATAATCTGGCCTATGTCGGTGGCGCCTTACCATGTGATAATCACTCAGGTAAAGCCTGGTGATGAGGCTCAGGACAAGGTGGCCGAAAGGATTTACAATGAGCTTGCAGGAGCCGGAGTAGAAGTTTTATGGGATGACAGAGACGAGCGCCCGGGCGTGAAGTTCAAAGATGCGGACCTTATAGGTATTCCTGTCAGAATTACCGTAGGCAAACGTGCATCGGAGGGTATAGTGGAATACAAGCTGAGAAGAGACGCAGACAGAAGCGAAAAGACAGTGGAAGAAGCCATTTCCGACGCTGTTGCCATCGTAAATGCCGAAAAATAGCAAAACAGCCCATAACAAAGGTTTGCACATGCTGAAACTGTGGTATATGGTAGTTGTTTTGAGTGAAAATATAAACAATATGACGAGGAGCGAATACAATGAAAAAGGTTATCATTGAAATGGAAAACGGCGATGTGATGAAGGGTGAGCTTTACCCTGAAATTGCGCCGATTACAGTAGCGAATTTTGAGAAGCTGGCAAACGAAGGTTTTTATGACGGACTTACTTTTCACAGAGTAATTCCGGGATTTATGATACAGGGAGGATGCCCTCTGGGAAACGGCACAGGGGGACCGGGCTATTCCATAAAGGGCGAATTTGCAGCCAACGGAGTAAATAACGACCTTAGACATACGAGAGGTGTTCTGTCTATGGCAAGAGCAATGGATCCCGATTCTGCGGGTTCACAGTTCTTTATAATGGTTGAGGATGCGCCCCATCTTGACGGACAATATGCCGCTTTCGGAAAGATAACAGACGGTATGGAAGCTGCCGACAGAATTGTCAATGTCAGAAGAGACTGGAACGACTGCCCGAGAGAAAAACAAATAATAAAAACTATAAGCATTGTGGAGGAAGAATAACAGATGGCTTTTTTTAAAGAAGTCGGAGAGGACATAAGAAATATGGTGGATAAAGATCCTGCAGCCAGAAATGGCTTAGAGGTTCTTATCTGCTATCCCGGAATATGGGCTCTGATCCTTCATCGCCCTGCTCACTGGCTTTACAATCATAAATGCAAGCTGCTGGCCCGAATGATTTCTCAGCTTGCGCGATGGTTCACCGGTATTGAAATTCATCCCGGCGCCAAAATCGGAAGACGCTGTTTCATAGACCACGGAATGGCGGTGGTTATAGGGGAAACCGCCGAGGTGGGAGACGATGTAACCATTTATCAGGGTGTTACTCTGGGAGGTACGGGCAAAGACACAGGAAAAAGACATCCGACAATCGGAAACAGAGTCGTTGTAAGTTCCGGCTCCAAAGTTCTGGGACCTTTCAAGGTGGGCGACGATGTGAAAATCGGCGCAGGATCTGTTGTTCTCAAAGAGGTTCCGCCGGGCTGCACTGTAGTGGGCATCCCCGGAACCATTGTAAAGAGAAACGGCAAGAGCACTACACAGGATTTAAATCAGGTGGATCTTCCGGACCCTATTGCGGTGGAAATCGAATGTCTCCGCAAGCGCGTAATGGAGCTTGAAAAAATTCTGCAGACTACCCATAAAATAGAAGCAGGATGCATCGACTGCGCAGGCTCTTCCAACCTTGAAGAAAGTCTGATGGAAGTTATAAGAGAAAAGAATCAGAAAGAAGGAAGCGAAAATGAAGATATATAACACACTTACCAGGAAAAAAGAAGAATTTGTTCCTATTGAGGAAGGAAAAGTCAGGATGTATGTCTGCGGCCCTACTGTATACAATTATTTCCACATCGGAAATGCCAGACCTTTTGTGGTCTTTGATACTATGAGGAAGTATCTTGAATACAGGGGATACAAAGTAAAGTTCGTTCAGAATTTTACAGATGTGGACGATAAAATCATTAACAGGGCCAAAGAGGAAGGTATTTCCGCATCAGAAGTCAGCGAGAAATATATTGCAGAGTACTACAAGGATGCGGCAGCCCTTAACATTAAGAAAGCAACGGTTCACCCAAAGGTAACCGAGACCATGGATGATATTATTCATTTCGTGCAGGATCTTATCGACAAAGGCTATGCATACGAAGTTGACGGGGACGTTTATTACAGAACAAGAAAATTTGAAGGTTACGGAAAGCTTTCCGGAAAGAATATTGAAGACCTTATTGCAGGAGCAAGAATTGCGGTAGGCGAAAAGAAAGAGGATCCGCTGGATTTTGCCCTCTGGAAAGCAAGGAAGGAAGACAGCGAGATTGCATGGGAATCTCCGTGGGGAATGGGAAGACCGGGCTGGCACATCGAGTGCTCTGCCATGGCTAAAAAGTATCTTGGAAGTACAATAGATATCCACGCAGGAGGAGCAGACCTTCAGTTCCCTCATCATGAAAACGAAATTGCCCAGTCAGAGGCTCATAACGGCTGCTGCTTTGCGCACTACTGGATGCATAACGGATATATTAATGTTGACGGCACCAAAATGTCCAAATCCTTGGGCAACTTTAAGACGGTAAGAGATCTTCTGCAGGTCTATGACGGGGAAACATTAAGATTCCTCATTCTCAACGGCCACTACAGAGGACCTATAGATTTCTGCGAGGATATCCTGATTCAGTCGAAAAATTCTCTGACAAGAATGAGAAATGCCAAATCAAATCTGAAGCATCTTATTGCAACGGGAAGCGGAGATATGACTGAAAAAGAAAAAGCGGAGCTTGAAAGCTTTGATAAATACAGACAGGAATTTATCGCCGCCATGGACGATGACCTCAATACAGCAGATGCTATTTCGGCTGTTTTCGAGCTCATTACGGCCATAAATACGGCGGTAAAAGACGGAGCGTCCAAGGAGTTTGCAGAAAAATCCCTGGATACTCTCATGGAACTTGCAACTGTTCTGGGACTTCTTCAGCAGGATGTTGAGGAGGAAGCAGAAATAGATCCTGAAGTTCAGGCTCTTATAGACGAGCGTCAGGAAGCAAGAAAGGCGAAGAATTTTGCAAGGGCAGACGAAATCAGGGACATCCTTAAAGCACGTGGCTTGATACTGAAGGATACGCCTCAGGGAGTACAGGTAATCAAGGAGTAAATCCATATATGAATCCGAAGGACATAAATACAACGGCGCTGGCCTATATCGGCGACGCCGTTTATGAAGTATATGTGAGACGGCATGTTCTTGAAAACAGTGCCGGCTCTGCCGGAAGGGTCAGCTATGGTGCTCATGTGGATGCACTGCATAAACGTGCCATTGGTTATGTCTGTGCGGCCGGTCAGGCAGCGGCCCTTAAAGCCATGGTTAATTCCGGCTTTCTCAGTGATGAGGAAATAAGCATTGCAAAACGGGCACGCAACCATAAATCGGCTTCAAAACCAAAGAACGCCGATGCTATGGACTATAAGTACGCCACTGCTTTCGAAGCCCTCCTGGGATACCTTTATCTGGAGGACAGAGAGCATAGACTGGAAGAAATAATATTCGAAGCTTTTGAAATCATAGAAACAGGAGAATAGCATGAGCAAGGCAGATGTACTTTTCGTCAATATGTGTGAGAAAATTTTAAAGGAAGGCTTTTCCTCAGAAGGTCAGACGGTCCGTGCCCGCTGGGAAGACGGAACACCTGCCCATACAATCAAAACTTTCGGTGTAGTAAACAGGTATGACCTGTCCGAGGAATTTCCGGCGCTGACCTTAAGACCTACGGCTATTAAATCTGCTGTAGATGAAATCCTCTGGATCTGGCAGAAAAAATCCAACAACATAAAGGATTTAAAGTCTCATATATGGGATGAATGGGCCGATGAAGATGGCTCCATAGGAAAGGCCTACGGCTATCAGATGGGCATAAAGTACAGATTTTCTCAGGGAGAGATGGACCAGGTGGATAATGTGCTCTGGCAGCTTAAAAACACACCTTACTCCCGCAGAATTATGACCAACATATATAATTTCGCCGACCTTTCTGCGATGAATCTGGAGCCTTGTGCCTACAGTATGACCTTTAATGTGACGGGAAACAGGCTCAACGCCATACTCAATCAGCGCTCTCAGGATATTCTGGCAGCCAACAACTGGAATGTGGTGCAGTATTCTGTGCTGGTTCATATGTTTGCTCAGGTAAGCGGACTGGTACCGGGCGAACTTGTTCACGTTATTTCTGACGCACACATTTACGACAGGCATGTGCCGATAATAAGGGAGCTCATTAAGAGACCTCAGTATCCGGCGCCGAAGTTCAGGCTGAATCCTGACATAAAAGACTTTTACGATTTTACCACAGACGATATTATTGTAGAGGATTATGAGAAAAATCCGCAGATACTGAATATCCCCATTGCAATTTAGAAATAGAACGAGGCAGAGCCTATGAATATGATTGTCGCGGCAGACACAAACTGGGGCATAGGAAAAGATGGACAGCTGCTTGCACACCTTTCCGGAGACCTTAAATATTTTAAAGAAAAAACACTGGGAAAAGTTGTGGTTATGGGACGGAAGACACTGGAAAGCCTTCCGGGAGGAAAGCCCCTTTCGGGAAGAACCAATATAGTACTGACATCCGATCCGGATTTTGACAGGGAAGGCTGTATCCCGGTCCACTCCATGGAGGAACTTCGTGAAAAATGTTCTGAATATCCCCATGATCAGGTAATGATAATTGGAGGGGCAACACTTTACAACGCCCTCATGGAGGAATGCGAAAGCCTCTTTATTACCAGGATATATAAAGAATTCAGTGCTGATGCTTATATCAAAAATCCCGACATGCTGCCGCAGTACAAAGTGGTATGGAAAAGCGAAATGAAGGAAGAGCACGGCATACAATACCGATTTTTTGAGTATAAGAGAGAAAGATAATGAGCAGAGAAAACGTAATTGTAGGTCGAAACCCCGTAACCGAGGCCTTAAAAAGCGGCCGGGAAATAGACAAGCTGATGGTCAGCGCTGAAGACGGCTCAATGAAAAAAATCCTTGCACTGGCAAGGGAACGGCGCATTCCTGTAATGAGGGTGGAGAAAGCCGCCATTGAAAGAGTAGCGGAAGGCCAGGCTCATCAGGGAGTTGCAGCTTTTGTCAGCGCATACCAATATGCTGAGCTTGAAGACATTTTCAGACTGGCTGAAAAAAGAGGAGAAGATCCTTTCATTATTATATTGGATAATCTTGAAGACCCTCACAATCTTGGTGCCATTATGCGTACAGCCGAGTGTGCAGGGGCTCATGGCATTATTATCCCTAAACGACGTGCATGCGGCCTGACGGAAGTGGTAGCTAAGGCTTCGGCAGGAGCCGTTGAATATATGCCTTGTGTCAAGGTAACGAATATCGCTCAGACTATAGATACACTTAAAGAAAAGGGAATCTGGGTTGCAGCCTGCGATATGGGGGGCCAGGAATACTACAAGGCTGACCTTAAAGGGAAGCTGGCGGTAGTTATCGGCAGCGAGGGTTTCGGAATAAGCAGGCTGGTAAAGGAAAAATGTGATTTTGTGGTTTCCATGCCTATGGTAGGAAGAATCAATTCATTGAACGCTTCCAATGCGGCGGCAGTAATACTTTATGAGGTGAGAAGACAGAGAGATGGAAATTAACCGTTTGCACATCCTGACCGACGAGCAGCTTGTAAAGATGGCCCAGGAGGGCAGTGATACAGCCGAGGAAATTCTCATAGAAAAGTACAAGGGGCTGGTTAAAAATAAAGCAAAGACATATTATATCACAGGCGCTGACAGTGAGGATGTGGTGCAGGAAGGTATGATAGGCCTTTTTAAGGCTATCAGAAGTTTTAATGCGGATAAACACGCGGCATTTAAAACCTTTGCTGACACCTGCGTGAACAGCCAGATTCTGTCCGCCATGAAAAAAGCCAACCGGAAGCGCCACAAACCGCTGAACGAGTCTGTGCCCCTTGATAAGGAAAGAGAGGATGGAGAAGGAGGTTCTTTTGAGGATCAGATGTTCAACACCTCAATGGATAATAATCCTGAAGGACTGCTGATACTTCAGGAGATTATGAATTACCTCAAGGCCCATGACAGCGGGCTGTTCAGTGACTTTGAACATCAGGTTCTGCAGGAAAAAATGAAGGGCCTGAGCTATATGGAGATCGCGGATGTTCTTGACAGATCGCCTAAATCAATAGACAATGCTCTTCAAAGAATTAAAAAGAAAATAGTTGCATATATCGAAAAATAATGTTATTATATAGTCCGTGGGCAGCTTAAGAATAACTTAATCTTCCCCGTAATTCAGTATTTTGCTGTTGTAGCTCAGTCGGTAGAGCGCTTCCTTGGTAAGGAAGAGGTTCGGCAGTTCAAGTCTGCTCAACAGCTCCAACGAAAAAGGAGGTTTCCGCTATTGCGAAAATCTCCTTTTAATTTGTTTTTTCGTTAATTTCGAAAAGTGCTCAGACAATATTTGTTACTGAGCCTTGAAACCGAGTATCATGTCGATACCTGTTCTGACTTCGTTGTAGTCGCTTAAGAGAGACTTGAGCTGTTCTCTTCCTGCGTCTTCCAAGTGATAATAAACTCTGGTACGGCGCTTGCCGACCAGTTTCTCGTACTGGGATATAAAACCTGCTTCTTCCAGACGATAAAGTATCGGATACATTGATCCTTCCAGAACAGTAATGCGTCCCCCCGAACGCTCCTTGATGTTCTGAGCTATTTCATAGCCATAGCAGTCGGACTCCTGCAGAATGTGAAGCATTAACATTTCTACAGATCCTTTTTTGAAGTTGTTTTTTGTCTTGTCGTGTATTTTACCCATGATGTCATTCCTCCATTCGATAATTATACAACATTATTTTCTGTAATGCAAGCATGTATGTTACTTAATTATATATTTTTTGTAACTTGCCGATAAAAAATACCCTTGCAAACCTGTACAAATATGGTACAATGGGATGTGAACAACATATGAGGTTTGAGCAAAAACCAAACCCGACGTGGATTTGGGGACGCCCAATTCCATACTTCCAAAAAATAACGTTATATAATCAGGAGGAAAACACGAAATGGCAAAACAGAAGTTTGAAAGAACTAAACCGCACATTAACATCGGTACCATCGGACATGTTGACCATGGTAAGACAACTTTAACAGCAG
>CAKMLH010000029.1 GCA_927797855.1 uncultured Clostridia bacterium
CTTCCTCCGCCGCCGACTACCATTATTTTCATATGCTTATACTCGCTTTCAAATTTAGTGATGGAACAGTCTTATGCCTGTAAATGCCATGACCATACCGTGCTTATCGGCGGTCTCTATAACATTATCATCTCTTACGGAGCCTCCCGGCTGTGCCACATAGCTGGCACCGGAACGTGCCGCTGTCTCTATGTTGTCTCCGAAGGGGAAGAAAGCAACTGATCCAAGGCATACACCCTTAAGTGATGCCAGATACTCCCTCTGCTCTCCTCTCGGGAAAGCCTCAGGCTGCTCTGTGAAGAACTGCTGCCAGTTTCCTTCGCCCAAAACGTCCGGATAATCCTCTGAAAGATAAACATCTATAGCATTGTCTCTGTCCGGCCTTCTTATATCATCTTTAAATGGCAGATTGAGAACTCTCGGATGCTGGCGCAGATGCCATTTGTCAGCCTTTTCTCCTGCCAGTCTGGTGCAGTGAATTCTTGACTGCTGGCCTGCTCCCACTCCGATGGCCTGTCCGTCCTCTGCAAAGCATACAGAGTTTGACTGAGTATATTTAAGAGTAATAAGTGCTATTATCAGATCCCTTCTGGCATCTTCCGGCAGATCTTTTTTCTCGGTTACGATATTATCAAGCAGTTCCTCATTTATTTTAAGGTTGTTTCTCCCCTGCTCAAAAGTTACGCCAAAAACCTGCTTCCTCTCAATTTCGTCAGGTGTGTAATCAGGATTTATTCTGATGATGTTATATGCACCCTTCTTCTTTGCTTTAAGGATTTCCAGCGCTTCCGGCTCGTAATCCGGTGCGATTATTCCGTCGGAAACCTCTCTGGCGATGAGCCTGGCGCAGGTCACATCGCAGGTGTCTGAAAGAGC
This sequence comes from uncultured Clostridia bacterium, assembly GCA_927797855.1. Taxonomy (GTDB): domain Bacteria; phylum Bacillota; class Clostridia; order Peptostreptococcales; family Anaerovoracaceae; genus SUG1106. Next base: position 877 of record CAKMLH010000029.1, read on the forward strand.
AATCCAGTCTCCGAAGGAACTCATGCGGTCAGTTCCTCTTGCTCTTGCATAGGCGGTGGCAATGGGCGACTGGTCTATTCCTTCAATATCGTCTGCGAAAACTGCCTTTTTAAGCTCCGGGCTCATTGGTTTTCCAACAGCCGCAGAGGTAGGGCTAACATGTTTAAAAGAAGCTGCTGCACACATTTCCAGGGCTTCCCTGATTTCCCTTACAAGCTGCCAGCTGTTAAGAGCATCCAGCAGATTTATGTAACCCGGTCTTCCGTTAAGGATCTCCATGGGGATATTGCCGCCGTTTTCCATAAAGATTTTTGCCGGCTTCTGATTGGGATTGCAGCCGTATTTAAGTTCATATTCCTTCATTGAACTGCCTCGTTTCATTGTCATTTATCATTATTGATTCACTTTCACCCTTTTCAAGGTCGAAATATTCCACATAGAGTGAAATTCTGTTGTCTTCGTTCAGGCTGCCCCAGAGTTCTTCAAAGAAGTCATCTATGGATTCAGGGATTTGGATTCTTCTTGGCTCGCCCTGAAAAGTCGGAAGTGGTGTGCCGTTTTCCTCATAGGTGTGAATGAGATGTCCTACACCTTCCACTGCCTTATAATCATAGAAAAATCTGTTGCAGCCTGTACCTTCCGGGTCTGCACTCTTGAGGATGCTCATCTGGTAATCGAAGTCAGTACCATTCTCGGTTAATACTCCGCTGATTCTCGGAGTGAAGTTAGGTGTATCCGGCTCAAATTCTCTGGTAAAGAGAGCCTCCCTTACAGTCTTTCCCGCTGCCAGTCCTTCTACTATGGTATCCGTCTGGTCGCCGTTTGTTACAACGATCTTGTTTTCATACTGTGCTATAGCCCTGTATATTATGAGGGACGGGTCCTCCACCTTGGATTCGTCAAAGGGCTTTGTAAAAACATTTCCCTTTTCGTCTTCCTCAAAAATTCTGTTTCTGCTGTTTTCGCTTCTGCCCATGATGAAATAACCGATTACAGCCTTTCCAAGTGGTGATTTTCCCATTATCACTCCTCTTCCCGGATAGGAATTTCCGGAAAGCAGCCGGCTTGCAGTTTTAGTTTCATATACATTCATCTTCTATTTACCTCTTACAATTTCCGCACAGATTTCCTCTGTGGCTTCAGGAAGTATAATCCATTCTGCCTGCTCCATAACACGCTTCTGCAGTACTTCAGGTGTATCGCCGTCCATGACCTCCACAGCCTTCTGTTTGATTATCCGTCCTCCGTCAGGAATTTCGTTTACAAAATGAACTGTGGCTCCTGTAACCTTGACTCCGTACTCCAGAGCCGCTTCATGGACATGAAGACCGTAAAAGCCCTTTCCGCAGAAAGACGGGATCAGAGACGGATGGATGTTGATAATTCTGTCAGGATAGCGATTGGTAAAGCTGCCGCTTAAGATGCTCATAAAACCCGCCATTACAATAAGGTCAATGCTGTTTTCGTCAAGAAGCTTAAGGATTCTCTCTTCAAAGGCTTCCTGCGTGCCGGCTTCCTTCAGAAGAACAGTCTCAGCCTTGATTCCGGCTTTTGCAGCTCTCTCAAGGGCGTAAGCACCTGCCTTGTTGGAAATCACCAGCACAATTTCACCGCTTCTGATTATACCGCTTTTTTCTGCATCTATAAGTGCCTGAAGATTGGTTCCGCCGCCTGAAACCAGTACGGCAATTCGTGCCTTCCCGCCGCCCTTTTCTAGCATATAATCACCTTTTCCTCAGATTCAACGATTTCACCTATAAGGTATGCGTCCTCTCCGTGAGCCTTTAGAATTTCAAGAGCCCTGCCTGCATCTTCAGCTGACACAACGATGCTCATGCCGACGCCCATATTGAAGGTGTTGAACATATCGTGCTCGCTGATGTTTCCTGTCTTTGCGATAAGGTCAAAAATCGGCAGAACTCTTACGGCCTCTCTGCTGATTCTTGCTCCCAGTCCGTCAGGAATGCTCCTCGGAATGTTTTCGTAGAAGCCGCCTCCGGTGATATGTGAAATACCCTTGACCTTTACTTCCTCAAGAAGTGCCAGAACAGGCTTTACATATATTTTAGTAGGTGTAAGAAGTGTCTCACCGATGGATTTTCCGCCAAGCTCAGCTACCGGTCTTGTGATGTCGCTGTTTTCCACATCGAAAACCTTGCGCACAAGTGAAAAACCGTTGGAGTGAACGCCGCTTGACGGAAGAGCGATAACAACATCTCCCGCCTTCATAGTCTTGTTGTCTATAATCTTTGATTTGTCTACCACGCCTGTGCTGTAGCCTGCCAGGTCGTATTCGTCTACAGGGTAGAACCCCGGCATTTCAGCAGTTTCGCCGCCGATAAGCGCAGCTCCCGACTGTACGCAGCCTTCTGCAACGCCCTTTACGATCTGAGCGATTTTTTCCGGGACATTCCTGCCGCAGGCTATGTAGTCCAGGAAAAATAAAGGCTTTGCACCTACGCAGATTATGTCGTTTACGCACATAGCCACGCAGTCGATTCCCACTGTATCATGCTTGTCCAGAAGGAAAGCAAGCTTAAGCTTGGTTCCCACACCGTCGGTTCCGCTTACCAGAACAGGACGGGTCATCCCTGTAATGTCAAGTTCGAAAAGACCTCCGAAGCCGCCTACATCGGAGCAGACACCTTGAGTCATGGTCTTTGCAATATGTTCTTTCATAAGCTCAACGGCTCTGTAACCTGCTGTAATGTCAACGCCTGCCGCTGCGTAACTGTCTGATTTTGATTTATTGTTCATTGTGGTTATTCCTTTCCGTTCCAGCAATAGGTGCAGAGCTTGCACTGCTCTATGCCCACTGCCTCAACAAGTCCTTCCAGAGACTGGAATTCCAGAGATGCGAAATTGAATTTTTCGGCGATTGCCTTTCTCAGTGCCTGTCCTCTTTCAGTGTTTGTGTCGCTGTACTCCTCAAGATAGTTTAAGCCCTCCTCGCCTTCCAGCTCTATAATCACACGCCTTGAAATCAGCTCCATCTCGCTTTCGCTGCTTGAAAAGTTCAGATACTTGCAGCCGTACATAATCGGCGGGCAGGCTGAGCGCATGTGTACAGCACTGGCTCCGTTATCATAGAGAAATTCCACAGTCTCACGAAGCTGAGTGCCACGTACAATCGAGTCGTCAACAAAGAGGAGATTCTTTCCTTCGATGAGCTCGTGAACAGGTATCTGCTTCATCTTTGCCACCTTGTCGCGCTCCTTCTGGTTGGTTGGCATAAAGCTTCTCGGCCAGGTAGGCGTGTACTTGATGAAAGGCCTTGCAAAAGGCACTCCGCTTTCATTGGCATATCCGATAGCGTGAGGGGTACCGGAATCAGGCACGCCTCCTACATAGTCCAGATTCTCTGCATTCTTAACCTTCATATCGTGACGAGCCATGATTTCCCCGTTGCGGTACCGCATAGCTTCAACATTTACTCCTTCGTAGTTTGATGTAGGGTATCCGTAATATGTCCAGAGGAAAGAGCAGATTCTCATTTCCTTTCCCGGTGCTGCCAGCTGTTTTACACCGTCAGCAGTTATTTCAACAATTTCTCCCGGACCAAGCTCCATTTCATCTTCATAGCCCAGCTTCTTGTAGGCGAAGGATTCAAAGGACACACAGCAGCCCTCTTCGCTCTTTCCTATGAGTACGGGAATTCTGCCCATTTTATCTCTTGCGGCAATTATGCTTCCGTCATCTTTGAGAATCAGTATGGAGGCAGAGCCATCAATCTGCTCCTGAGCGAATTTAATTCCCTCAGTAAAGTCGCTCTTCTGGTTTATCAGCGCTGCAGTCAGCTCCGTAGAATTGATTTTGCCCCCTGTCATGGCATCAAAGTGCCCGCCGCTGCAGGACAGATAATTATCTATCAGCGCTTCAGCATTGTTGATGCGTCCCACCGTACATATAGCATAGGTGCCGAGGCTGGAGCGGATGAGCAGAGGCTGCGGGTCTGTGTCGCTTATGCATCCGATAGCTGAGCGTCCTTTCATCTCGTCGAATATATTTTCAAATTTTGTACGGAATGGTGAATTCTCTATATTATGGATTTCCCTCTGAAGGCCTGTCTCGTCATCATAAGCGGCAAGGCCTCCTCTCCTGGTTCCAAGATGTGAATGGTAATCCACACCGAAGAAAACATCTACCATACAGTCGCCCTTCAGCGCTGCGCCGAAAAATCCTCCCATTATACTGTGTCCTCCTTATCTTGCTTTATTGTCTATGTTGGTTTTATCTGATTTTACTTTGTATTATATCTTTCTTCTATTTTGCGGTTCTTTGCCAGCACGGAAAGTTCCGCCTCTTTTCTCTTTTCCGCCAGGCGTGCTGCCAGTTCCTGGTCCTCTATAGCCAGCATCTGTATGCAAAGCAAAGCGGCATTGACTGCTCCGTCTATGGCAACTGCAGCTACAGGTATTCCCGAAGGCATCTGCACAGTAGACAGAAGGGCGTCAATGCCGTCTAAATTCGATGATTTTACCGGTACTCCCACCACCGGAAGAGTTGTATTTGCCGCTATGGCCCCTGCAAGGTGAGCCGCCTTACCGGCAAAGGCTATAATCGCTCCGAAGCCTCTTTCTCCGGCACTGGCTGCAAACTCAGCAGCAGCTGCAGGAGTTCTGTGGGCAGAGTACACATGTACCTCAAAAGGAACTTCGTACTCCCTGAGCGTCTCTATGGCCTTTTCCGCTACAGGAAGGTCACTGTCGGAGCCCATCACTATTCCTATCTTCTTCATCTTTTCCTCCATTTTTTGAAATCAAAAAAGGCATATCTGCACCTTAAAAGCAAGGAACAAATACGCCCAGACGGTCGGCAATCTACGCTTCCTGCTCCCTTGCGGTTATCCGCATTTCCGTCAGTCACAAAAAGCTGTTTCTTATGAGGGTATTATACCAATTCAGGTTCCCGATTGTCAAGGGATGTGAAATACTTTTATCTATAGAATCTCCGCTGTTTGACAATTGCCCCTCGGAAATGTTATACTTTCCTAAACGCAAGGAGGTTCATATGTCAGCAGATATTGTGCTCGTTCTGGAGCTTATCGGCACGGTGGCATTTTCCGTTTCAGGAGCAATTACCGGTCTTAAAAAGAAAATGGATATTCTGGGCGTAGTTATTCTTGGTCTTACTACGGCCGTAGGAGGCGGAGTTATACGGGACCTGATTCTTGGAATCACTCCCCCTAACACTTTCCGGAATCCGATATATGCTACATTCGCTATCGTTACGGCAATCATCGTCTTCCTTCCTGCCATGCAGAACCTCATAATGAAGAAAAAATCCATATATAACCAGGTTATGCTTATAATGGATTCTCTTGGTCTTGGTATTTTCACCGTTGTAGGGATTCAGGTGGCTCAGTCCGCCTCCGGTGAGCACGGAATCTTTCTTCTTGTCTTCGTAGGCGTAGTCACCGGTGTTGGCGGCGGCGTTCTCCGTGACACCATGGCAGGGGAACACCCTTATATTTTTGTCAAGCACTTTTATGCCTGCGCATCCCTCATAGGTGCTCTCGTTTGCGTTTTTGCCTGGGATATTATTGGTGAGGCAAACGCCATGCTGGCGGGCACTGCAGTCGTTGTAATTCTCCGTCTGCTGGCTGCTCATTTCCGCTGGAGCCTTCCAAAGCCGCGAGGCTGACAGCTTCACCCCTCTCTGTTCTGTTTTATCTGTTTTATCTGTTCTTCTGTTTCTGCCCGACCCATCCTGCTTACGGCTTTCTTAAGCATAACAGCCGATATCATTGCTGCAATAAAATCTGCAATGGGTCCTGCATACATGATTCCTTCGATTCCCATAAAGATTGGAAAAATCACAATGAGAGGCAGCAGAAATATTATCTGTCTTGTAAGGCTCAGGAAAATTCCTACCCCCGGTTTCCCAATGGATGTAAAATAGTTTGATGCTAAGGGCTGCACATTGTTTATAAAAGTGCAGAAAAGATAGATCCTGAAATATTTCTCCGCAAAAGCGAAATATGCCTCCGTTCCGTCGCCGAAGACAGCTATGATCTGCCGTGGAAAAACCTGAAAAAGCACAAAGGCGGAAATACATACAATGCTTCCTGCAATAAGGCTCAGGTCGAGGGCTTTCTTGACCCTTCCATACTTTTCCGCTCCATAATTGAAACTTACAATAGGCTGCATTCCCTGAGCGATACCGATACATACGGAAAAAAACATGAACCCCACCTTGTTGATGATTCCCGCACATGCCAAAGGTACAGATTCTCCGTACATGGACAAAGCTCCGTAATATGTAAGGGAATTGTTCATTACTATCTGAACCACCATTACCGCAATCTGATTAAAGAAATGGGCAAGTCCCAGGCTCATGGCATAGCCTGCATATTCTCTCTTTGGTTTAAGGTACTCCAAAGTCAGGGCTCCCGTTCTGAATCTGCGCAGATATCTGAATACAAGAATTCCTGAAACTGCCTGTCCCGTTACAGTGGCCAGTGCCGCCCCCGTCATTCCCATATCAAGTCCGAAAATAAACAGCGGATCGAGAATTGTGTTTATTATGGCTCCGCTTATATTGCATATCATTGAGTATCTGGGGCTTCCGTCTGCCCTCACCAGATGGGCTCCCCCGTTTGCCAGTATGAAGAATGGAAAGCCCAGGGCTGTAATCCTGACATATTCCTCCCCATAGCCAAGTACGTTCTGCGGCGAGCCGAAAAAGACGAGGAAGGGTTCAAGGAAAATCTCCGTTATAACGCACAGCACCAGTCCGCCGAGAAACAGCAGAACTGCCGAATTGCCTATATAATGCAGTGCCTTTTCTTTATCTCCTCTGCCGAGGGTGAGGTTAAAAGCCGATGCTCCCCCTATTCCCAGAAGCAGTGAAATTGCCACGCAGATGGTGGAAAGAGGAAATGCCACATTGGTAGCGGCATTGCCCAGCTCTCCGATGCTCTGACCGATGAAAATCTGGTCAACTATGTTATATAGCGCACCTACCAGCATCGCTACAATACTGGGCAGCGCAAACTGTCTCAGCAGCCTGCCTACAGGCGCTGTGCCAAGTGGATTCTGTGTTGTACCGACTGATGTGTTACATGATTTATTAATTGTTTTACTAACCGAATTACCTTCTGTCATTTCGATTTCTGCCTTTTTCAATGTTAAGTGAACTGTTGGTACCTATCATTATATCATAATATGGTCCTGTGATTACAAGAGGTTTTACTATACACGCATTTTATTCATTTTTTTCCTACAGGCCGCTGTAAGCCGCATAAGTAAAGTGAAAATAGGAAAATAATTTCAAGTTCTTAAGAAAAAAAGGTCTTGAAATGGTCGAAAAAAACCTTATCGGTATTAATCTGAATCCATAATCATACCTTGCATAGTGTTTTTTTTCTGATTTTGATTTTAATTTCAACGCTAGCGGGTTTGGTAGGAAAATTTTGCATAAAAACCCTTTCGGTCGCCTGCGGACCACTCGCTGTCCTCCGATGCCCACTTTATCATGACATCAAAAAAGGATGGGGCAAACCCATGGGGTCCCTGGAAAGCGCAAGCTTTCTGGGGAAAGGAGCAGCGACGGAGCCCATGAAAAAACCGGCACAAAGCCGGTTTTGATAGCAGCGCAGTCCGCTGCGACGTGGTGACCCATCGGGGAATCGAACCCCGATCAACGCCTTCGGAGAGCGCCACTCTATCCGTTGAGCTAATGGGCCATATTGAGTATCGGTTCGCCTGCGGCCGCCACAGCCGCAGGCGTTCCTTTCTATTTTTCCTCTTCAATATCGGTAAATCCCTTGCCATATCCCCATACGGTATTCACCTGGATTACCGAAACAAATGCCTTAGGGTCAAGTTCCGCAAGGCGACGCTTTATGAGTATGCTTTCACGTGGTGAGCATAGCACCGAAAGCTGCTTTCTGTGAGCGCCTGTGTATTCCCCTACCATATCGTAACTGGAAACGCCGCGGCCGATTTCATCCATTATATAACGGCTCAGTTCCTCGCTTTGGGATGTGATAATCTGAAGCTCCACAATCTTGGTCTCAAAGCCGTACATTATGAGGTCAACCATCTTGGAAGCTATATACTGTGTCACAAGGGCATAGAGAGCGATGTTTCTGCCGTAGATAAATGCTGCGATAATAATGATTATGCAGTCAAGGCACAGCAGGATTTTGCTGATATCCACCTGCGGCAGCCATTTCTTCTTAATAAGTTTCGCTATAGATTCGGTTCCGCAGAAACTGTATCCTCTCCAGAAAACGAGTCCGTTGCAGATGCCGCTGAAAACGCCGCAGAAAATCGCTGCCAGAATGAGATCTTTCTGCTCCAGAAGACTCAGGTTAAGGCTTTCAAATATAAAAAGAATGCCCGGGTAAAGAAGTGTAACCACGAGAATCTTTTTAGCCTCTTTAAACCCCAAGGTTAATATTACCACAATCCAGATGACTATGGCAAGTGCATAATACATAACGGAGAAATTAATATCCGTAAAATTCTGAAGGATTCTTACGATTCCTGTCAGACCTCCGCATGTGAGTCCGTTGGGTATCATAACGGCCGTAGTTGAATAGGCTCCGGCTATGCAGGCAATGACAAGAAATAAGATGTCAAGTGCCTTGTCGCGGACTTTTCTGCCATTGCTCTCATTCTTCTCCAAAGGTTTCTTATCCAAAGATTTTTCCTCCATCGATTATATCAAAGCCGATATTTCCAAGGACATCAACTGTCCTGACGGCGATTTTTCTGTTCTCTGCAAAGCGTCCGCCGTCTGCTTCAACTTCCAGCTCTGCCCTGGTGCACAGACCTTTCCTGTCACGGTAAAAGCCTGCATCGGGTCTGAAAACACGGCCGTCCCAGTCAGTATCAATGCTCCAGAAATCTATAAGGGCCAGCGGATTTTCTTCCGCCGCTTTTGCCACGGTTTTGTGGGATTTGTCCTGACAGATTTCTTTGCCATTTTTCAGGGCATATTCCTTGAGTTCCACCGTCAGGTTAATTTTATCATTAAACAGTGTAGGTGCGCAATATGTATCTGTAACAATTACTGCACTGTTTTCATCTGAGGCCATACCGGTCATTACTTTCATGCCCAAGCCCTGTCTGCTCAGTCTCTTCATAGCTGCGGCCACTGCAAGCATGCCGTTGTCGCAGCATATCCATCTTCTGCCCAGTTTTCCGGCTGCAGCTCCCAGAGTTGCCGAGCCGCAGAAAAAGTCGGCACAGATATCGCCCTCACGGCTTCCCGCTTCAACTATTCTTTCAAGGAGGGCTTCAGGTTTCTGTGTAGCGTATCCTGTTCTTTCCGCAGAAGTTCTGCCTACCATGTCAATGCTCCAGACATCCTTCATATTGACCATAGTATACCATCCTGTTTCATCCTGAAATTCCTCTACTCCTTTAAAACGGTAGGGCTTCAGTCCCCGGTTGTAGGATTTCTCCTTTGGCAGATTAATATAATATTTGTCGGATTTTGCATAAACAAGGATAGTATCATGTTTCCTTGCAAAATGCCTTTTGCTGCTGCCTCCCGATTTGTAGGTCCAGATGATTTCATTAATGAAATTTTTCTCACCGAAGATTTCATCCATGATTATTTTTACATAATGAACGCCGTGCCAGTCCAGATGAACCCAGATGGTCCCTTCCCTTGAAAGCAGGTCCCGCATAAGCATAAGGCGAATGGCCAGCATCTTCAGATATTCGGCCATCCCCTCTTTCCAGACATCTTCATATGCTCTGTGTTTTACAGCCATCTCCCCATCTGCCCCATGAACCTTTATTACGGCGTCATAGCTGGCCTTGCTGAAAAATGGCGGGTCAATGTAGATCTGCTGTATTTTCCCCTCCATTCCGTCGTCAATTAGATGCTTCATGAAGGCGGCATTGTCCCCCAGAGCCAGAATATTGTCAGATGAACCATATTGCTCCTTAAGGGTGAACGCTTTGCTCTTAAGCTCCTCGTATTCTTTTTTTGCTTCCCATATCACTTCAGGAAGTTCACATATAAGTCCCATAGCACGGCTTCCTTCCTTTGCCGGATCTGAATTTTATCTTAATCTACAGTGTACCATCTCTCGCAATGACGGCCGGCATTGATTCTTTCCATTTCCTGATTGCGTTTTACCTTCTTTGTGGTGGTCTGTATCATAGGTTCATCGTCTAAAATAAAGTGATTTATCCGTTTGTATTTAGGCAGTATGGCGTTGATTTCAGCCATATCCCTCTTTACAGCTTCTGCCAGGCCGGCTTCGTCGATACTATTCTGTCTCAGGTAGTCCTGCTTATATATAATCTTTGCCCATAGCACCAGTTCGTTGTGTTTTTCCCGCGTAAAAACCATGCAGTCATCCACATATGGAAGTGCCGTAAGCATTCCCTCAATTTCCTCAGGAAAGATATTTTTTCCGTTTTTCATAACTATGACATTTTTCTTTCGTCCGGAAATCCAAAGGTTACCCTGCTGGTCTATACGCCCCAGGTCTCCTGTATAGAACCAGCCGTCTTTTATAACTTCGGCCGTTTCCTCCGGCTGATCCAGATATCCTGACATTATATTAGATCCCCTGGCCACAATTTCACCTATACCGTTTTCGTCTGCCCCGGATATGCTCACTGTAACGCCTGGCAGTGGTTTACCCACTGAACCGGGGCACAAATCTCCGGGCCTCTCCGCACATAAAACAGGCGAAGTTTCGGTGAGACCGTATCCCTGGATGGCAGTTATACCCAGATCGTTAAGACCCCTGGCGGCTTCAGGCATGAGAGGCGCAGCACCGCAGATTATGAGGCGGAGCTTTCCTCCAAGCTGATCTATGGCCTGCCTGAATATCTTTCTTCTGGCATTGATCCCCACCTTTTCCAGAGCACCGGCCACTTTGTTTCCAAGGGCGAGCCTTCTCTCAAGGCCTGATTTTTCTGCCTGCTTCATGATTTTCTTATACATATTTTCAACCAGAAGCGGCACACCTACGAATACGGTGACTCCGTATTCCTGAAGGTTTTTGGTTATATATTTCAGCCCGTCGGAAAAAACGCTGCAGGCTCCTGCTGCCATAAATACCAGCACTCCTACCAGGCCAAAGCTGTGGTGAAGGGGCAGAAATGCCATATTCACATCATCAGGATAAAAATCCTCAAAATCAAGCATGTCCCTTATATTGCTCATAATGTTCTTATGGGTGAGAACAACAGCCTTTGATGTGCTTGTAGTCCCCGATGTGAACAGAATGGCTGCAGGCTTGTTTTCCGATATTCTGATATTGGTATAGTCTGTATTTCCCGATTTGATCTTAAATTCCCCTGAGATCTTCATCTGATCAATTACATTTGATTCTCCTGTCATCTTAAACAGTGTAACATGGGAAGGATTCCCGCCTTTTTGTGCAATCTCAGCAGCTTCCCGGACCATCTGCGTATGTTTTTCGTCATAAAAAAGTGCCGATATCCCGCTTCTTTCAATGCACATGGCCAGTTCTTCAGGTGTAAATCCCTTGTCAAAAGGCACTGCAGTGCCGCCGCCGCATACCACCGACAGGAAAACATTAAGCCATGAATAACTGTTTTCTCCTATAATACCTATTCTTTTGTCCGACAATTCCAGTGAGCACAGTTCTGTTCCGAGATTCTGTATGTCCTTAACCATCTGAAGGTATGATATACCTTCAATCCTTCCCCTGCTCTTCACCTTGAAGGCATTGTTTGCCGGAAATTTTTCGGCAGATAATCTGACCATTTCTCTTATGTTTTCTCCGGGATTGCGGAATTTTTCCTTTTTCTTCATATGTCGTCTCCTTTTGATCCTTTTACCGATCTGATGTCTGATATTCCTTTCCCCTTTATCGTATGGTTTTAAAAACCAGTTCATTTAGTATTATATAATAGGTATTTTGCCAAGTCAATGTTGCCGGTCTTTTTCAGCGCTTTCATGACCAGATCACGGTTCTCCTTCTTATTATAATGAATAAGTGCCCTTTGCATTCGCTTTTCTTCCATATTTTTGGCCACGTATACCGGTTTCATAGTCAGCGGGTCAAGCTCAGTGTAGTACATGCATGTGGAAAGGGTTCCCGGCGTAGGATAAAAGTCCTGTACCTGATCGGGCACAAAGCCGTATTTCTTTAGGAAAACAGCCAGCTCCACCGCATCCTTGAGAGTGCTTCCCGGATGGCTGGAAATAAGATACGGTATTAAATACTGCTTCTTGCCCAGCCTTCTGTTGGCTTCTTTATATTTTTTGTCAAATTCCAGAAATACCTTTGCTGAAGGTTTGCGCATATAGTACAGTACTCTGTCGGAAATGTGCTCCGGAGCCACCTTGAGGGTTCCGCTTACATGGTTTCTGCAGAGCTCATCTATAAAATCATCGCATTTCGGGTCTGCCAGCAGATAATCATAGCGGATTCCGGATCTTATGAAAACTTTTTTTACGCCTTCCACATTGCTGACTGCGCGAAGTACATCAAGGTATTCGCTGTGATCCGGTCTGATGTTAGGGCATACAGCCGGATAAAGACAGTCTTTATCGGTGCATACTCCGCTTTTAAGCTGTTTTTTGCAGGATGGACCCCTGAAGTTTGCAGTAGGTCCCCCTACATCGTGTATATATCCCTTAAAGTCATTTTTTTCCGTAAGTTTTTTTACCTCAGCAACGATAGCTTCCTTGCTGCGGCTTCTCACCTGTCTTCCCTGATGATATGTCAGGGCACAGAAGCTGCAGCCTCCGAAGCATCCTCTGGAGCTGACAACGCTGAACTTTATTTCTTTAAAGGCCGGAATTCCGCCCATTTCATCATACATAGGGTGCCATTCATTTTCAAAAGGCAGCGCATAAACGTCATCAAGCTCATTTCTCTCCAGCGGAGGCTGCGGCGGATTCTGAACAACATAAACTGTATCCGTATACTTTTCCGCCAGGGTTACCGCCGAAAGGCTGTCGTTATTTTTAAACTGAATGGCGAAGCTCTTTGCATAGGCAGTTTTATCCCTGGATATTTCTTCAAAAGAAGGAAGGAGAATAAAATTGCTCTCTCCTGCAGTTTCTGCTATGGAAAGATCCTTTGCACGATAGCAGGTTCCCCTTACCCAGGTTATATCCCTTGCGTCAATGCCGGATTCAAGAGCTTCGGCAATTTCCAATATAGCCCGCTCTCCCATTCCGTAAATCAGAAGGTCAGCCTTTGAATCCAGCAGAACAGAGCGGCGGACCTTATCACTCCAGTAGTCGTAATGTCCCAGACGCCTGAGACTGGCCTCAATACCTCCTATTATTATCGGTACATCCTTGTAAGCCTCTCTTGCCCTGTTGGCATATACAATTACTGCCCTGTCCGGTCTTTTTCCTGCTTTTCCCGCCGGTGAATATTCGTCGGTTTTACGCTTATGCTTAAAAACGGAGTAGTTATTCACCATTGAATCCACAACTCCGCCGTTTATCAAAAAGCCAAGACGAGGCTTCCCAAAGCGCTGAAAATCCTCAGCCGATTTATAATCCGGCTGAGGAAGTACAGCTACCTTATATCCATATCTTTCAAGAAGCCTGCCTATTATGGCAGTCCCGAAGGAATGATGGTCAACATAGGCGTCTGCCGTCACAAGAACGAAATCGGCCTGCTGCCACCCTCTTTCCTTCATTTCCTCTTTAGTTACAGGTAAAAACATAAAATTCTCCTTGGAATTTTC
>CAKMLH010000030.1 GCA_927797855.1 uncultured Clostridia bacterium
AAGGTAGGCGACATCTACACAGTTCCTGTCTCCCATGGTGAGGGCAGATTTATCGCTCCGGAGGGACTCCTGACAGAACTGGCAGCCAGGGGCCAGATTATCACTCAGTATGTTGACCTTGAGGGCAATGCTACTTCTGATATCCAGTTCAACCCTAACGGTTCCGACTGGGCGGTTGAAGGCATCATTTCACCGGATGGCAGAGTGCTGGGTAAGATGGGTCACTCCGAAAGAATCGGACCAGGCCTCTATCAGAATGTGCCGGGCCAGTTCGATATGAAGATGTTCGAATCGGCTGTGAAGTATTTTAAATAGGTTTTAGAACGAATAAAGGAGTCAGTCATCAGCATGAACAGTGCTTGTGACTGGCTCCTTAGTTTTTTATTTACCGAACAAGTCACTATGCGTGCCTGTTCGTGATAGCGTAAGAATCAGTACATCATCCTCAATACGATAAACCAACAGCCAATCAGGCTGAATATGGCATTCTCGATGACCCTTCCAATCACCTGATAGATCATGGTCACGGTATTTCTCATCCAACTGTACACCATTTGCCAGTTGGGAGATAATCTTTTTAAGAAGAGATAAATTCAAACCGCGTCTTTTTGCGAGTTTATAATCTTTTTTGAATTGACTTGTGTATTTGATTGTATATTTCGTCATAAATCAAGGTCTGCAAATAATTCATCCACATCATTATAACCTTTTACTGAAGAATCTTTTGCAATCCTTTCTGCCTCAAGCATAGCGGAGACGGTTTCTTTATTAGGCACACCTTCGGAAATCATAAAAGGAATACCTCTTTCTCTCAGAGACTGACGAACAAAAATATTAAAAGCAGTACTTAAGTTCATTCCCAGCTCCTCATACAATGCTTCGGCAGCAGCTTTCAGATCTGTGTCCATTCGTATGCTTATATTAGTAGTAGAAGTTTTTGCCATGATATCACTTCCTTTCAATTGTTCATTATATTATATGCTGATTGCACAAAAAAATCAATACAATGCACGAAAAAACGCATATATTATAGCATAAAAATCAATGGGTGTAAGAATAAACCAGAGGTTTATTGACCTCGTAATTACAAAAGGGTATGATTTATATAGAAAAGAGTTGCTGTAATATGGAAGGGGAAATGTGAGGTAAGGCTATGAACCAGATAAAAACAGGCAAATATATCGCTGAAAAGCGAAAAAAGAAAGGGCTTACGCAAAAGGAACTTGCAGAAAAACTTTTGGTTTCTGATAAAGCAGTCAGCAAGTGGGAAAGAGGTATCTGCCTGCCCAACATAGAATTAATTAAACCATTGTCTGAGATATTAGATATAAGTATAGATGCGTTGCTATCCGGTGAAGATGAACCAAAAGCTGCAGATGATGCTTGTTTAGTTGCGAGTGCTGTAAAATTATACAGCACAGAAATTCGAAAGAAAGAGCGTAATAAAATGATTATGGTTTCTATAATCATTATAGTATTAATATCTGCTCTTGTAGTTCTGCCCCTATATTCAAAATACAATTCAAGCAGATATGACGAAAAGGCCCAGGATTCCTGGATTAAAGCCAGCACTGCAATTATTGATATACTTGATCTTACCCATGACATTGAAAAAGACGGATATGTCATTAACCAGATAAAATATGCAGACTTAAGACTTTATGTTTATAATGGCATCGAAAAGGTATCAGCCTTTGAATCAAATACAAGAGAAGGTGAAAAAGTAAATTCATTGTGCAAGGAAGCGGAAAGCCTTATTCAGGTTGTGGGTACGATAGAACTTAATGCACAAGTTTACTATGGAAACGGTGGAGAACTATATGAATGCTCACAGGCGGAGGTTCGACAATTAGATGTTTTACTGAATTCTCTGCCTGAAATTCATGATGAGATTAATAATGAAATGGGAGTCAATTCTCCGGGTATTTCTCATCTGTACTAAAATACAAAAGCAATATATTTGCTGCCCAAACTGCCCTTAAGATTTTACATACATTTAACTTTTCTTTTCGCACCTTTCACCTTAGAATAGAACTGTAATCATATGATTACATATTCATTAAGAAAAGGTAAAAGGAAAAAGGAGAAAAAGAGTCAAATGGATATTTTTGATGTCCTGCAGATGATAGGCGGGCTTTGTCTGTTCCTCTTCGGTATGGAGACCATGGGTGACGGACTGACAAGAACTTCAGGAGGAAAGCTTCAGAACATATTGAGCAGTCTGACCTCCAGTGTACCACGGGGAGTTTTTCTGGGATGCGTTGTAACGGCTGTAATTCAGAGCTCATCGGCTACGACGGTAATGCTGGTGGGATTTGTAAACTCTGGAATCATGCAGCTGAGACAGGTAATTCCCGTTATTATGGGCGCAAATATCGGAACAACAGTTACAGCCTGGCTTCTCAGCCTTACGTCAATAAACGGTGACAGCATATTTATTCAGCTGCTTAAGCCAATGTCATTTTCACCTGTTCTTGCAGCGATTGCCATCGCCTTTATGATGTTTACAAAAAGCGAGAAAAAGTACAATATAGGCATGATACTCATCGGATTTGCCGTTCTCATGTACGGAATGAATATTATGAGTTCAGCCGTTGAGCCACTTAGGGATGTGCCTGAATTTGTGAGCATTCTCACAATGTTTTCCAACCCGATTCTCGGTGTTGCAGCAGGAGCTCTTTTTACAGCGGCTATTCAGAGTTCATCGGCGTCCGTAGGTATTCTTCAGGCCCTCTGCCTTACGGGATCTGTCACTTACGGAACGGCAATACCTATCATAATGGGGCAGAATATAGGAACATGTATTACTGCAATTCTTTCCGCCATCGGAGCAAACAAAGGCGCCAAGCGTGTGGCAGCTGTACATCTGTCCTTTAATATAATAGGAACTGTGGTATTTCTGGTGGGATTTTATGCGGCAAATGCCATAGTGTCCTTTGACTTTATGGGAAATGTGGTAAATCCGGCAAACATAGCCATAATACACAGCATTTTCAATATTTTTTCAACAGCACTGCTCCTTCCTTTCTGCAGACAGCTGGAAAAGCTGGCAAATATTATTGTAAAAGATCAGCCTGAAAAGAAGGTTCAGGATGAAACCCTGACTCTCCTTGATGAAAGATTTCTTGAGACTCCTTCAGTAGCTACAGCACAGTGCAAAAAAGTTGCCGCAAAAATGGCTCAGCTTTCCCGTGACAGCATTATGGCTGCAATAAATCTTATAACAGACTATGATGAAGATAAGGTTAACTATGTAAACCTCCTGGAAAGTAAAATCGACAGGTATGAGGATACCCTCAGCGAGTATATTGTAAAACTGGAAAGACAGGACCTTTCAAACAATGACAATACCACCCTCAGTGCCATTCTGCACAATGTAGGGGATCTGGAGAGAATATCAGACCATGCCAAGAATATTTCCGAATCGGCTCAGGAACTTCACGGTAAGAATTTAAGATTTTCACCGGAAGCGGAGCGTGAGGTGGGAGTTTATACAGCTGCAGTTAAGGAAATTGTCAACAGAGCTGTAGATTCCTTTATAGAAGAGGATGTTCAGAAGGCTGCAGATGTGGAGCCTCTTGAGCAGGTTATAGATGAAATACATCTGGAGGTAAAGAACCGTCATATTGAGCGGCTCAGAAAAGGAATATGCACCGTGGAACTGGGATTCATACTTTCCGACCTGGGCACAAATCTGGAGAGAGTTGCAGACCACTGCTCCAACCTTGCAATCTGCACAATTGAAGCAGCGGAGGGCGCTTTTGAAATGCACAGATACACAAGCCGCATCAAAAAATACGATGAGGAGGAATTTGAAGAAAAGGAGCGCAGTTTCGAGGCCAAATATTCGCTGGATTAAAACTTATCCTTCAGTAGTTTCATAATGCTTCTAAAGATTTATTCTGAAAAAATCAGTGATTTCGGACATGAGATAATCCTTTAAATCAGACTTTTCATATCCCATTTCATAGCCGTGGTAATTGTCGGTGGTAACCTCGATTACACGGCTGTTTTTATATGCAGCGGCACACTCACGGCTGGTCTCATCAGTTACAACATAGTCCAGGGTGTTGCAGATGACAAGAACAGGTCTGTCGCCGAACTTATAGCCGAAATCGCAGGGATTATAGTCTTCAAACTCTTTAAACCATTCCGGAGTAAGCTTCTGCCCCTGATGCTCTATGAAACCCTCCCTTGAGGCGGTCTTTTTCATTTCTTCCCAGCTTTTGCTGCCGCCCATGTAATAAACCATTGCATCGTCGGTTCCTGCAGGAGCCACCAGAGCCATTGCCTTAAAATCAAAGCCGCCCAGCTGCTCGTTTGCCATGGTCATAGCCACACGGCCTCCCATGCTGCGGGCATAAAGACCGAGCCTGTCTGTGTCTATGGAATGATGTCCGATCATGTAGTTTACGGCACGGACCATATCATCTTCCATAGATTTCAGGTCGTAAAGGTCGGTCTTCGGAGCATCTTTTTCAGGAGATCTGCGTGGGTTGAAATCCATACGTACGGCAGCGTATCCCGCTTCTGCCAGCTTCTGCGAAAGCTCCTTTGCTCCGCCGCTGTTCAGAGTTCCCTTGAAGCCGTGAGCTATGGCGATAAGAGGCATAGGACCATTATAATTCTCAGGATAAACAGCTTCTGCCAGAGAGTAGGTTCCGTCGCCTCTGTCAAGAAAGAATTCCTCCGTTGCTGTTTTATATGGCTCTTGGCTTTCAGAGCTGCCGCCGCCGGCGCTGTTTCTGCAGCCTGAAAGAGGAGCCGCAAGAAATGCCGCAAGCATAAGAACCATGAAAGCGGAAAGAGCCTTATGCCAGAGCTTTCCGGGATTATTTTCTGAATGTTTTTTTACTGTTCTCATGTGACTTTAAGCCTACCTTGATTTAAAAATTATTGCATCTTCTCCTATTATTATAATCGAACTCCATGGAAGCTGCAAATCTTCTTTGTAGCGACTTTTGCCCCCCTGAAAATCCGGTACGGAAAGAGAGTGAATCCGGCCTGTTTTTTCGTCGAAAAGCATTTCCGCATCCCAAAGTCTGCCGTGCATGCTGCCTTTGGAAAGATCAATGATTTCCTTGTCTCCGATTTCGCTTAACAGCATAATAAAAAGCTCCTTTGCTCATAATAAAATTAAGTTTACATTTATTTTTACGAAAAGAGGATTTTAAATATGAACGATGAAAAAGAAAAGGACAAGGGCAGAGATGACTGCGGAAAAAACCAGGGAGAGGCAGCGGATATCATAAAGGAACTGGGCCTTCTTGCAAGCGGCAGTAATTTCAAAAGCGATGTGCAGTACATCAACATAATCGGCAGTATCGAAGGCCATTCGGTTCTGCCACAGGACAACAAGACAACAAAATATGAGCATCTCATTCCGGAGCTGATTGCAGTGGAGGAAAATCCGGAAATCAAAGGACTTCTCCTGGTACTCAATACTGTAGGCGGTGACGTGGAGGCCGGGCTTGCTCTGTCAGAGCTTGTTGCGGGAATATCTAAACCGACAGTATCACTTGTTCTGGGCGGAGGGCACAGTATAGGCATTCCACTGGCAGTTTCAGCGGACTATTCCTTCGTGGCAAAAACAGCCACCATGACACTTCATCCCATCAGAACAAGCGGCACGCTGATTACGGCAGAACCCACATTTGAATATATGAAGAAGACCCAGGAAAGGGTTGTCAACTTTATTGTAGAACATTCCGGCGCATCTAAAGAGGACATTGAGGAAAAGATGAACTGTACAGATAATATGGCCAACGATGTGGGAACTCTCCTTTTCGGCCCTGATGCTGTGGAAATGGGACTTATAGACAGTCTTGGAACTCTTACCAACGCTCTGGGCAAACTCAGGGCCATGATAAAGGAAAAAAATTAAAGTTATTTTTTGTAAATAAGTTCTTGACAAATTGTGTAAATTAATGTATTGTCTAAATGAAAAGTAAAATAATTACTTTAATTATATTCCAGTAATGAAAAAGAAAGGTTGAGAAAGTACATGGACGGTTATATGAATGTGGTTATATGTCTGGAGAATCCAATTCATGCCCGGGCCCTTGCCGGAAGACTGGTTCAGCTTACAGACCGGGTTCATATTTCAATAGGCAGTGATAAAGACATTGCTTCAGATAAAGATGAGAATGCACTGATAGTGGATGACAAACTTGCCGCCGCCTGCAGCAGCGCCTCCGCCCTCCTTGAACAGCTTAAAGCCATGTACACGGAAAAAACGGGCAGGAGGCTCTGCTGCGCCGCCGACCCGGGGCCGGCAATAGTCGGCGTAGGTTCCGCTGCCGGGGGCAGCGGAACTACGGCGGCGGCGGTGACACTGGCCAGGCATCTTTCCGGCAGGCTTAAAGGGGAAACAGCCCTGATATTTGCAGGAGGATCAGGAAATCCAATGGTCTATCTGGAGGAGCCGGGAGGAAGCCCGACAAGAGAAAGATCAGGGGAGGGTGACGGCTTTAGAAATAGGGTGACTTTCCGGACAGCATCTGACTCGGGAGAACTTGACTATATGCTTAACCACAATATCGATACAGATATAATGAAGTACATAAAGAGGGACAGATACGGACCTCTTGCCGCTGTCTGCGCAGCACCGCCCAAGCTGCTTCTTGACCGCATGACAAAGCTCATT
This sequence comes from uncultured Clostridia bacterium, assembly GCA_927797855.1. Taxonomy (GTDB): domain Bacteria; phylum Bacillota; class Clostridia; order Peptostreptococcales; family Anaerovoracaceae; genus SUG1106. The sequence continues at coordinate 6,647 of CAKMLH010000030.1, forward strand.
AATCTGGAAGCAGCTGTAATTGACTGGGGAAGCAGCTGGGGCGGCCGGGCTGCCGGCTGCCACGTTTACGCAGAGGTGGCAGCCCGGGGAGATCTGAGGGCGGCTGAATTTGAGGAGAAGGCTGCAGCCCGGGCAGCGGAGGAAGGCTGCAGCACGGCCAAAGAGGAGAATTCAGCCGCCTGCCATTATGAGGCCGCCGGTACCCGCATTTTCATCCTCAACAAGGCGGCGGCCATGGATCAGAGAGACCGGTTTTTCTCATTCCCATATGACAGTCACAGCTTCAGGATTACGGGAAACAGAATTGAAATAGCCATGGACGGTCTTTATGCCGCCGCAGCAAGAAAAGCGGCAGAGATAATTATTGAAATTATAAGCGAGATAAAGGACATGAAGGACTTCAGGTAAAAGAGATGAATTTACATAAAGAAATGCCGGGAGAGGCTGATTTTACAGCAGAAATGCTCAGACCTGTACGGGATAGATTTGCGGCTGAAAGTGAGCTTGACGACAGGCGGGCTATGGAAATAATAGCAGAAGAGGTTTTCGGAGATGAGGGCTGCAGAGTCTTTGATGACGAAACCATTGACAGAATTATAAAAAAGCTCTTCTACAAAACAAGAAGACGGCTTGGAATTCTGCAGCCCCTCATTGAGGACGGAGAAGTAACGGAAATCATGGTAAACGGTCCCGGGCACATCTTTGCGGAGCGCAGAGGAAAAATAGAGAGGTGGCCTTTTTCCTTCGACTCAAAGGAGGAACTTTCCGAAATAATAAGAAACATTGTGGGAGATGTTCACAGAGAAATAAGCGAAATGAACCCTATCGCAGATGCCAGATTAAAGGACGGAAGCCGCGTCAACAGCGTATACAGCAATGTTGCGGTAAACGGACCCATCCTTACAATACGCAAGTTTTCCGACAGCTATATGAAAATGAGCGACCTGACGTCAAATGGAACTCTATCGGAAGAAACGGCACTTCTGCTGAAAATTCTGGTTCAGTGCGGCTACAACATTTTCGTCAGCGGAGGCACATCTTCAGGCAAGACCACTTTACTCAACGCTCTGGCTGAGGCTATTCCCGACGGGGAGAGGATAATAGTGATAGAGGATTCAATGGAGCTTAAGCTTTCCGCCATAGAAAACATCGTTCATATGGAGTGCCGCAATGCCGCATCAGGCGGAAAAGGAACCGTAACCATGTCCCAGCTCATTAAAACAAGTCTCAGAATGAGACCTGACCGGATAATTGTGGGAGAGGTGAGGGGCGCTGAAGTTGCCGATATGCTCCAAGCCATGAATACAGGCCACTCGGGAAGCATGAGCACAGGCCATGGAAATTCGGTGGAGGGAATGCTCAGAAGGCTTGAAGCAATGTACCTTATGGCGGCCACAATGGATATGGATGCAATACGCTCTCAGATAGCCGAGGGAATAGACATCATGGTGCACATCGAAAAGATCGGCGGCAGGAGACAGATTACAGAAATTACCGAGCTTACAGGCTATGAGAATGGAAGGTTTCAGCTTAACAGAATCTTTCCCGGCGGCGGAACTATAAAAAACAGCCGGAAGCTTTTCCTGAAAGGAGAAAGATATGCCAGTATACTACGACAGCATGGATTTGTCGGCGGCTGAGAAGCAGCGTTTCTTCATAGGAGCCGCGGCCATAGGAATGACTGCAGGACTTCTCTTTTATGACAGCCCCATTATAGGAATTGTCATCACACTTTGCTCCGGCCTTTTTCTTTCAAAATATAAGATGATGATGACAGAGAAGAAAAAATCAGAGCTTCTCATAGAGTTCAGGGATCTGCTTTACTCCATCTCCTCGTCTGTTTCATCGGGCAGGACGGTGGCTCAGGCTCTGGAGGAATCCGTGGATTTCTGGAAAAGCACATATGATGAAAAGGATTACATAATCAAGGAGCTGAAGTATATGAACGGCCGGATAAAAAAGGGCGGGGAGAAGGATGTGGATGTGCTCCGTGATTTTGCCAACAGAAGCGGACTTGAGGATGTTTCGGATTTTGTAAACGTCTACGAAAGCTGCAGGCTCACAGGCGGGGATCTTCCTCTTGCCATTAACCGTGCCACAGGGATAATCGGGGACAAAATAACTCTGGAAAGGGAACTGAAAACCCTGATGGCGCAGAAAATATTTGAAACCCGTATAGTGGCCCTTGCACCTGCGGCAATAGTGCTCCTTCTCAGAATCATGTCACCGGACTATCTTGAGCCTATGACCTCCACTCAAGGCGGCCGTATTGTTACAACCTTTGCTCTTGGACTTATCATAATGGCCCTTGGAATGATGGAAAGGATAAACAGAATTGAAATCTAAATTAAAGAAAATTATGGAAAAAAACCGGGAAGACATAATAATGACATTGCCCGGCTTCATAAACCAGCTGCTGCTTCTGATGAACAGCGGAGTTACGGCACAGGAAGCCTTTGTGAAAATCGGCAAAAGCTACAGCAGACTTCCCGAAGAAAGGCAGAACTATTTCACACGGGAAATCACGGAAATAAACCGGACAAGCCGGAGAACGGGCGAAAGTGTAATTGCGGGATTTTACAGGTTCAGCAGATTTTCAGGAGTCAAAGAGCTGACAAGAGCGGCTAACATACTTATGGAAAACAGGGACAGAGGAACCGATCTGTGGGAAAAACTTGCGGAACAGGGAGAAGCTCTCTGGGCTGAAAGAAAGCGCATGGCTCTGGAAAGAATCCGACTTGCCGAAAGCAAAATGAGCTTTCCTCTTGGAATAATGCTTCTGGCACTGATTATAATAACGGCAGCCCCTGCAATGATGCAGATTTAATATATAACAAGGAGGGATAATATGAAAAAGAAAAAAAACAAGTCATCTCCCGTGGTGAGAAATAAAAAAGGCATGGAAATGGTTCAGGTGGCCATCCTGGTTGCTATAGCAGTAACACTGGGACTGATATTCAAAACGCAGATAACAGACTTCGTCAACGACACCTTCGGCTCTCTGAGTTCGGCAAAGTTCTAGAAAAGCAGGCAGGAGAATCAGATTGTGAAGTTTGTTGAAGCGACGCTGATCATGCCCGTTACATGTCTTATAGTAACAGCACTTATAGGATTGATGATGAGCTTCTATATGGAGCTTGACCGCCAGATAAGTGAGAATGCAGCCAGAAGAGATGAAATATATGAAACCCGGGAGGTAAGCGTTATCCGTCTCAGAGACAGTATTACGGAAGTGCTTCCCCGGCCATTGGAGACAGACAGTTGAAGATTTTTTTACGAAGCAGAAAAGGCTCATACATAGTTTTTATAACGCTGGTTTTTTCCTCAGTGCTGATAATGACAACGGCGGTTCTTCATGCTGCAGGACAGCGGGCCATTGACAGTACTGTACAGCATTTCGGCAGACTGTGGGGAAGGAGCATACTGGCTGAGTATGACAGAACCTTAAAAGAAAGATACGGTTTTTTCGGATTTTATGGTAATGAATTTGAGGTTGAAAAAAAGCTGGACTTTTATGCTTCCTATACATTTGATGAGAAAAAGTACATCAGATACAAAGATTCTGTCTGCAGCCTTAAAGGTAAGGCCATAACAGAGCCGGACAACTTCAAAAAACAGATAAAAGAAATTGCTGCCTCAGGAGTAAACCCCAAACCCATTAAGAAGCTTTCCCAAGAAGCAGCAGCTTCAGCGGGAGACAGGTCTATAAACAGCCAAAGGATTACAGCAGGCCTGCCTTCTGAAGGACGAAGAGGAGGCCCCGGAATAAAGGGACTCATTGACCTTATGAAGGAGGGAAAGCCCGTTTCTGCCCTTGTTTCCCAATCTGCACAGAACATATATGCCTTCAGGTTTTTCAGCCACAGGTTCAGTGATAAGGACTTTGGAGATTCTTTCTTCAGGTGTGAGCTGGAATACATAATAAGCGGCAAAACAGACGAAAGAAAAGCAAAAAAGAGTGTGGGAAATGATCTTATTCTTCTGAGAAACGGAATGAATCTCATATATCTGTACTCTTGTGACGAAAAGAGAGGGGCGGCAGCTGCTGCGGCACAGGCCGCAACCCCCGGCCCGGCAGCAGTTGTTACCCAGGCACTTATAATGGAGACATGGGCTCTTCTCGAAGCTCAGAATGATTTAAAAATTCTTGAAGATAACAAACCTGTGAGATTTATGAAATACGACGAGAATTGGGCAGTGTCTCTTGAAAATGTCATTTCAATGCTTTTTGATGATGAGAGCGGCGATGGCGAAAGCCCCGGCTACATCAGGCCTGAAAGCATGGATGGTATGGAGTATGAGGAATACCTGAGAATTCTTCTCAGCGCAGTGCCGGAGGAGACAAGAATTCTCAGAATGATGGACATTATCCAGATTAATATGAAATATCTCTACTGCGGATCTTTTCTTTTGAAAGATTATTATACGGGACTTGAATTTTCCTTTGGAGTAAACGGGAGAACTTATGAATTTAAAGAGGATTATTGAAAGCCGGAAAGGAAGCTATATTGCAGAGGCTGCACTGACCCTTCCTGTATTTATACTTTGCGTCATAGCACTGTCCCTTATAGTCAGAATTATTGCCGTCTGTGAAAATATCGGGTTTGTCACCGCGGCGGAGGCCCGTGATATTTCACTGGCGAAAGTTTCCCTTTGCACAGAAAAAAATATTGAAACGAGAATTTACGCAGAGAATCCGAGGCTTATCGATTTTAAAGTTACAAATCTGGACTATTTATACTCGGACGGCAATATAGATGACTTGATAGGGATAAATTCCAGAAGCCGTTTTACTGTAGAGAACCCTGTGGGAATATACGGGAAGATTGAATTTACACAAGGTCTGCTTTTCAGAGGCTTTACAGGAGCCCTGAGGAAGGAGGAACCCCTTGATGAAAGTGACTTCACGGACTATGACAAGTCACAGCCTGTGATAGTTTTCCCGAAATACGGAATCCGTTACCATAAGGAAACATGCAGATATGTGAAACAGGAATATGACGGTGAAGAATGCAGGCTTGAAATGGAACTTGAAGATGCAAAGTTAAAAGGCTACACGCCGTGTCTTGTATGCAGAGGAGGCGAAGATGAATAAGGTTGTAAGAGTGAATTTCAGCGATAAAGATGCTTTTTTTCCATGGAAACAGGATATACTTCTTTCGGGAAAATGCAGAGGTGTGCTGCCGCTGGGAATTGTAAGCTCTGAAGAAAGCATAAGCGGTTTTTACAGTACGGAAGGTTATATAAGAGTATCTTCTCTTTACGAGGTAAAAGCGGCAGATATTCTGACAATTGCCGAAAGAGGGCTGGAATGTGCAGAAATCTGCAGGGATGTCCTTATATTTCCCGGGGAATATGTGCTTTCCGCCGATACCCTGTACATAAGTGATGATTTCCGGGAGGCGAGAATTGCCTATATACCTGAAAAGCGATACATAAGCCAGGAGGGGGCACTGTCCTGCTTTATATATTCCCTTAAAAAGCACACCACCGAAAACGGAAGGACTTATCTGGACACTCTGGGCTCAATGCTGGAAATCCAAGGTGTAAAAATTTACAGGGTTATAAGCTTTATAGAGGAGCTTAAGGAGGAAATAAAGCTCTGCGGGATTTGCTAGCATAAAGACCGGCCTTGGGAAATAGAATGTACAAGAAGGTTTTGCAGTGCGGAGGTTTTAAGATGGTAAATCCGGCAGGAAGAAGGAGAATAAAGAAGAGAAAGTCCAGAGGAGAAAAAAACGGTGTAAGACTGGGGGTACTGGCAATCGCCGTGGCTCTTGCAATTTTGCTGGGATATCTTACAGCAAGATTTGTAATCGGGCCGATTATAGGGTATAATGCTGATGAGAGTCCTATTAAGGTGACCGAGCAGGAAAAGGAATCTGACGGCAAAGACGCTGACGACCAAAAGACACAGAAGACTGCGGCAGCACCTGAGAAAGGTTATGCCCTTCAGTTCGGAGCTTTTTCCACCAGAGAGGCTGCAGAGGAACTTTCCAAAGCCCTCAAGGAAAAGGGAATAGAAACCGAAATCGTAGAGGCTGACAGCGTTTTTAAAGTTATCACCCCTGTTATAGAAGAAAAGGATGATGCCCTTAAGGCTCTCGAAGATGCCAAGGACAAGGAAGTGACAGATGTCTTCATTGCCTCCTTTGGCTGACAATATTCCACTGCACGGAGGACAAAACAGGTGATACCTTTATCTACGAGAATGAGGCCGTCAAAGCTGGAGGATTTTGTGGGTCAGGAGCATTTTATGTACCCCGGCTCGCTGTTTTATAATTCCATAAAGAATAAAACCTTTGATTCCGCAATCTTTTTCGGACCTTCGGGAACGGGGAAAACCACTCTCGCCCGTATTATTGCCCGGGAAATGGACGGCAAGTTTTATGAAATTAATGCTTCCACAACGGGGACAAAGGAACTTAAGGAGCTTATAGAAAGAGCGCAGGACAGCTTTTACGGTCTGGAAAATAAAACTACATATGTTTACATAGACGAGTTCCATCGCTGGAACAAGCTGCAGCAGGATTCACTTCTGAAGGCTCTTGAAGAAGGGGTAATAAAGTTTATCGGCAGCACCACGGAGAACCCGTATTTTGCTGTGAACAACGCCATAATAAGCAGAGTCAGAAACATATACGAGTTCAAGCGGCTTACCCCGGACAACCTTATTACAATTATAAAGAGGGCCCTTACGGACAGAGAAAAGGGCTTTGGCAATCTTGAAATAAAGTATGACGAAGAAGCACTGAGAACCCTTGCAGAGCTTTCAAACGGCGATGCAAGAGTGGCGCTGGATGCCGTGGGCTTTATGGTGGACAATCTTAATGAAGGACAGGCTATCGACAACAAAATAGTATCGGAAGCAATGCAGCGCAAGATCGGTTTTTATGACAAAGGCGACGACAGATATAACCTTCTGAGTGCTCTGCAGAAATCCATAAGAGGAAGCGATCCTGATGCGGCAATACACTATTTTGCCCGTCTTATTGACGGGGGAGCAGACATTCAGATGATAGGAAGAAGACTTCTTGTCATTGCAAGCGAAGATGTGGGAATGGCTTACCCTTCAGCGATTTCAATCGTTACAGCCTGCGTTCAGGCCTCCCTTATGGTGGGACTTCCTGAAGCGGCCATAAATCTGAGCCAGGCGGTGATACTTCTGGCTTCGGCGCCTAAATCTAATGCCTCCTACATGGCATATAACTCCGCCATGGAGGATCTGCACAGCAGACAGATAGACGATGTGCCGCTGCATTTGAAAAGCAGCAATTACAGCGGTGCCGCCAAGCTGGGGTACGGCCAGAATTATAAATATCCTCACGCCTACGGAGGCTATGTCAAACAGCAGTACCTGCCTGACAACCTCTATCGAGAAGGCGTAAAATACTACAAGCCTACGGAAAACGGGTCCGAGGCTTCCTTTAAAAAATATCTCGAAGGACTGGAAAAGTAAATGAGAGAAATACTTTTAGCAGAAAATTCAGGCTTCTGCTTCGGAGTCAGGCAGGCTATAGAAAAAACAGAGGAACAGATAAACTTAAAAAAATCAGGGAAAATAAAAGGCCGTATTTTTACCTGCGGACCTCTCATACACAACAGGCTGGTTACTGACGATCTGGCGGAAAGAGGTGTCGGTATTATTACTTCTGCCGGCGAGGCGGAGCCGGGAGATGTGGTCATAGTCAGATCTCACGGGGAAAGCAAGGCCTTCTTTGAGGATGCCAGATCCCGGGGGATT
>CAKMLH010000031.1 GCA_927797855.1 uncultured Clostridia bacterium
TAGGAACGGCAAAATTTTTTACACTTCTATTACTTCTTTATCGCACATTAGCAAAAGCAAACCGGTTGCATCACTTCCTGAGACGAGGACATAGAGAGAAAGCCAACAGGGCACTTGTTAGAACTGCGAAAAGGTTGTATATAATGACTATAGGAGGGTTGATATGTTACTCAGAGAAGATTTGGAAAAAAGAGAGTTCGAAATCCTATCAGAAAAAGCTGTAAAAAGTGCAGAATCACGAGGCAGGCGCTTTCCTGAGGAAAAATGCAGCATTCGAACTGAATTTCAGAGAGACAGAGACAGAATTATTCATTCAAAAGCTTTCAGACGGCTCATGCATAAGACTCAGGTATTTCTTGCTCCTGAGGGAGACCATTTCAGAACGAGACTGACACATACAATCGAGGTTTCTCAAATTGCCAGAACAATAGCCAGAGCACTTAATCTCAACGAAGATCTGGTTGAGGCAATTGCTCTCGGTCATGACCTGGGGCATACACCCTTTGGACATAACGGTGAAGAGGTTCTTGACAAGATACATGAAGGCGGATTCAAACATAATGAGCAGAGCCTTCGTGTAGTCGATGTGCTTGAATCCACACAATCCAGAAGGGGAATGAATCTTACCGAGGAGGTCAGAGACGGAATTGTAAACCATACAGGCGCCAATATGCCTTTTACTCTGGAGGGACAGATTGTTAAGATAAGCGACAGAATTGCATATATAAACCATGACATCGATGATGCAATACGCAGCGGTGTTATTTCCATAAATGATATTCCGAGCTCGTCCCTTGAACTCTTTGGAATGACACATCGTGAGAGAATAAATAATATGGTTGAGGATGTTGTGAAAAACAGCGACGGAAGGGATATGATATTGCAGAGCCCTGAATATAAGGAGGAGCTTGATAACCTGCGCAGATTCATGTTCGCCAATGTGTATAAAAGCAGCAGGGTAAAGAGGGAGGAAGATCTGGCCAAGGTGGAAGTCGTGCTCAGCTCCCTTTATAAACATTATATAGACAATCCTGATCAGCTGCCCGAAGACATGCAGCTTATAGCAGAAACCGACGGGAAGGCTGAGGCAGCCAAAGACTATGTGGCAGGAATGACAGACAGGTTTGCACTGGCAACCTATACAGATCTGTTCGTTCCAAAGGGATGGAAATAAGTTACAGGATTTTTTACACAAAAAACACATAAATAAAAAAGGAAATGACCCATTTTTGTCGTAAAATAAAGTATAGACATTTTTACAGGAGACAAAGATGGGTCAATCTTTTGGAAGGGCTTTTGGCACTACAGTTGAAGAACTTAAGAATCAGATAAATATAGTTGATGTTGTCGGCAGGGTGGTGCCTCTTAAGAGAGCAGGCGCAAACTATAAAGGTGTGTGCCCCTTTCATAGTGAGAAGACCCCTTCTTTTGTTGTGTCCGAGCAGAAGCAGATTTTTACATGCTTCGGCTGCGGCGCAAGCGGAGATGTAATCGAGTTCACCAAAAGGTATTATAATCTGGACTTTGCTGAAGCCGTTGAAAAACTGGCAAAAGAAAACGGAATTGAAATCAGTATCGGCGGGAAAAGAAACAGCGACAAGGAAAAATATTACGAAATAAATAAAGAAGCAGCCAGATTTTTCTACAGGGCATTTACTGAAGAAAAAAATCCCGGTTATTCGTATATGAAAAAGCGTGGCATAGATGACGCGATTCTGAAAAAATTCGGCATCGGATATGCCGATGACAGCTGGGACAGCCTTTACAGGTATTTTAAGGCTAAGGGGACCGATGAAAAAGTTCTGCTTGAGTTAGGTTTAATTTCCGAAAAAAACGGTAAATATTACGATAAGTTCAGAAACAGGGTAATTTTCCCCATTATAAATACAAGCGGCAAGGTAATCGGCTTTGGAGGCAGAGCTATCGGTGAAGCAATGCCTAAATATCTGAACTCACCGGAGAACATCATTTTTCAGAAAAAGAACAATATTTATGCCCTGAATATTTCCAAACAGGATGTAGGCAGGGAAGGCTACGGGATCCTGGTCGAGGGGTATATGGATGTTATATCTCTCTATCAGCACGGAGTCCGAAATGTGGGTGCATCGCTGGGAACTGCCTTAACAGAAAATCAGGCAAGACTTCTTAAGCGATACACGAAAAAAGTTGTTCTTTCATATGATGCGGATGCGGCGGGACGTAATGCAGCTTTGAGAGGAATAGATATTTTGTCAGGAGAAGGTATAAAGGTAAAAGTTCTCCATGTAACCGACGGCAAAGATCCTGACGAATTTATAAAGAAAAACGGCAAAGAAGCTTTCATTAAACTTATTGACGGCGCCTTGCCCATGATAGACTATAAGTTAAATGCAGCCCAAAAAGGACTTGACCTTAAAACAGAGGATGGAAAAATCGATTATATGAAGAAAGCCTCAGAAATATTAAGAAGTCTTAGTCCCGTTGAAGCTGATATTTATATAAAAAAACTGGCAGGTGAGCTTAAAATTGCTGAGGGAGCTATAAGATTGGAAATCTCAGGCAATAATAATACGGTAACGGCCACGCAGTCCAGAGGCAGACAGGAGGAAAATAAAGGCACAAATGAGCTTTCCAACATGGAGGCAACGCTGCTTAAAGTACTGATGATAAGTCCTTCCTTTGCAGACAGGATGCTGGAATACGACGGTATAATACAAAGCGAACTGGGCAGAAAAATATTAAATCTTATGTTTGAACTCTACGGGATTAAAGGAGGATTTGAACAGTATGAGATAACAGACAGTCTCGATCCGGAGGAAAGTCAGGAATTTGCGGCGGCTGTTGACAGCATAATTGTAGCCGGAAATGAAGAGCAGGTTTTTGACGAGTGTATTAAAACATGGAAAAAATCGGAGGCAATAAAGCGTGAGCAGGAGCTTATCGACAGGCTTGCCCTTGCCGATGAGGAAACGGGAAGTGATTCAATAAAGGAACTTACAGAAGAGCTGATGAAGGTTCAGCAGGAAATAAACTCTTTTGGGGGAAGGAAATAATGACAGCAGAAGACAAGAAAAATAATATTACAGAAGAAACAACCGAGAAAAAAGAAGAGGCAGTTTTGTCCCCTGCAGAAAAAAAGCAGGAGCTTTTAAACGTGCTTTTGGAGAAGGCAAAACAATCGAAAAACAAACTTACCTACTCGGCGGTGGCCGATGTTCTCGAATCGACAGATCTTGATAAAAATCAGATAGACGATATTTATGAAGCTCTCATGTCGAAGGATGTTGAGATTGTATCTGAAGCCGATCCTGATGATTTTGAAATTCTTATAAACGACAGCAGCGAACTGCAGGAAGACCCGGATCTTATAATGGACGAACCTGCTGAAGAAGATCTTGAAGCAACGCTTCCAAAGGGCATAGCTGTTGATGACCCTGTCAGAATGTATCTTAAGGAAATAGGCAAGGTCCCTCTGCTTTCTGCAGACGAAGAAATTGAACTTGCAAAAAGAATGGAACAGGGGGACGAAGAAGCAAAGAAGAGACTTTGCGAAGCAAACCTCAGACTGGTTGTAAGCATAGCAAAAAGGTATGTGGGAAGAGGAATGCTTTTCCTTGATCTTATTCAGGAAGGGAATCTCGGCCTTATTAAAGCCGTAGATAAGTTCGACTATACAAAAGGATATAAATTCTCAACCTATGCCACCTGGTGGATAAGGCAGGCCATAACACGTTCAATTGCCGATCAGGCCAGAACCATAAGAATTCCTGTGCATATGGTTGAAACTATAAATAAACTTATAAGAGTGTCCAGACAGCTGCTTCAGACCTACGGAAGAGAACCGACCCCTGAAGAAATCGCTGAAGAAATGAATATTTCCGTTGAGAAGGTACGGGAAATCCAGAAAATTGCTCAGGAACCGGTTTCACTTGAAACACCCATTGGTGAAGAAGAAGACAGCCATCTGGGTGATTTCATCCCCGATGAGGACGTTCCGGCGCCGGCTGAGGCTGCTGCATTCTCAATGCTTAAGGAACAGCTTATTGAAGTACTTGACACCCTGACAGAAAGAGAACAGAAGGTTCTGAAACTCAGATTCGGCCTTGATGACGGAAGGGCAAGAACTCTGGAAGAAGTTGGAAAAGAATTTGATGTGACCAGAGAGCGCATTCGTCAGATAGAGGCAAAGGCTCTCAGAAAGCTTCGCCACCCGAGCAGAAGCAAAAAGCTTAAGGATTATCTCGAATAATGATTAAACTTTCATCCAGACTTAATACAATTGCAGAAGAAATAGAAATGGGAGAAACCATGGCGGATATAGGCACCGATCATGGTTTTCTGCCTGTTTTTCTTTGGGAAAAGGGTATTTGCCCTAAAGTTGTCATGACAGATGTCAGCAGCGGGTCTCTTGCTAAAGCACGGCTTAACTGTCAAACCATTCATCCTGAGGCTGACTTTGATCTGCGTCTGGGAAACGGTCTTGAGGTACTGGAACCGGGAGAAGTGGACGCGGTGGTTATAGCCGGAATGGGAGGCATTCTGATGACCGAGATTCTCGGAGCTGACATTGAAAAGGCATGGTCATTTAAAAAAATTATACTTCAGCCGAGAAACCGGATCGGACAGCTTAGGTTCTGGCTCTATGACAACTGTTTCAGCATAATAAACGAAAAACTTGTGCGGGAAGGCAAATTCATATGTGAAGTACTTACAGCCGTTCCCAAGGAAGTTGCGATTACCAGAGATTTATCGGCAGATGATATAGAATACGAATTTCCACACAAGCTTATAGATTTCAAAAATGATCTGACAGAAGAGTATCTTCAGAAGAAACTTGAACTTGAAAAGCAGATTCTTGTGAGTATGTCATCTGCAAAGCAGGAGGACCTTTGCGGACTAAGACGCCAGAAATACAGAGTAGAATATCTGCAGAATCTTTTAAGGAGGTGCAAATAAGATGAACATTAATAAAATATCGGAAATAATAGAAGAAGCCGCGCCCCTTGATACTCAGGAAGAATGGGATAATTCGGGATGGCAGATTAAACTGACAGATGGAGATATAAAAAAGGTCATGGTTGCTCTTGAAGTAAACAGACAGGTGATTTATGATGCCGTTTTGAATAATGCAGATGTAATCGTCACTCACCATCCTCTGATTTTTAAAGAAGTAAAAACAATTGACCGTAATAATGTTACGGGAAACTATATCTGCGAACTTATAAAGCACGGTATAAGTGTATATTCCACTCATACACCTTTTGACAAGTGTCACGGAGGAAACAACGATTATCTGGGAATGGTTCTGGGCCTTGAAAATGTAAGCCTTATGGGAACTGATTCAACAGGATTCTGCCGTATGGGTCTTGTGCCGGGGGACGGTTTAGAGGCTTCCCGCTTCATTGATCACATTGCAAGATCATTGAATATCGATAAAAGATTTTTCAGCTTTTCCGGACTTACTGAAAGAATAATAAAGAAGGTGGGCTGGTGTACCGGATCCGGTGCGGAATTTATTGAAAGTGCCAAGGCAGCAGGATGTGATATGTACATCACAGGAGATGTAAAATATCATGATGCTCAGCATGCCAAAGAACTGGATATTGCTGTTCTTGACTGCGGACACTATGCATCAGAGCAGATTTTTTGCGAAAATATTACATCGCTTCTTGACAAACCTGGGGAAGTTGATATAATTCAATGCGATGTAAATTTAAATCCTTTTACGCTCATATAGAGGAGGAATTTTGATATGAATAAGAAAACACTGCAGCTTATAGTAATTATGGTAATATTGGCATTAGTAGTTACATACAGCATCACCTTTATAGGGTCACTGTTTTAACATCTGATTTTTACAGCTTACATCTTGGGCAGAGCAGACAATCGCGTGAGCCGCAAGGCTTATGAGGAAAGTCCGGGCTCCGCAGGGCAAGGGTGCCGGATAACGTCCGGCGTAGGTAACTATAGGGAAAGTGCAACAGAAACATTCCGCCGAAACAGTACGGCTGTGGTAAGGTTGAAATGGTGAGGTAAGAGCTCACCGGCAGCATGGAGACATGCTGGCCGTGTAAACCCCACCCGGAGCAAGACCAAATAGGGCGCGGAAGGCGGCGGCCCGTCGCCTGCCCGGAAGGTAGGTCGCTGGAGCCTGTCAGCAATGGCAGGTCGAGATAGATGATTGTCAAATACAGAACCCGGCTTATAGCTCTGCCCGGGTTTATTTTTTTGCAGTATAATTAAAACTGCTTCACCTGCAGAGCTTCAATGAGCCTGATGTCTTCATGCTTTTCCATAAAATAGTTCAGAGTGAACTGGTTGGCAAATAGTATGATAGGTCTTTCGAAGTGATCAAATACCAGCATTGTTCTGGAATCCAGCACATCCTTTACTTTTTCCAGATCATCCGTTTCCACCCAGCGGGCTACGCTGAAATCCAGTCTGTCCATACGGATTTCTGCATTATATTCATTTTTCAGCCTGTACTCGAACACCTCAAACTGAAGCTGCCCTACTGCGCCTATAATGACTTCGTTGTACTGATCTCTGTAAACCTGAACAGCACCTTCCTGAGCCAGCTGAGTGACACCCTTCTGAAACTGCTTTGCTTTCATAGTGTTTTTTGGTGTAGCAAGAGCAAAGAGCTCAGGAGGAAAGGTTGGAAGGGGTTCAAAGAAAAGAGGCTCCTTGGTAGTTGTTAGAGTATCTCCAATCTGATAGTTTCCTGTATCGTATATTCCGATAATGTCGCCTGCAATGGCTGTATCGATGTTTTCTCTTTCATTGGCCATGAGCATGGTGGACTGAGAAAGCTTCATTTCCTTGCCGGTTCTTGAAAGCCTTACACTCATACCGCGTTCAAATGTTCCTGAACAAATACGGAGAAAGGCAAGTCTGTCTCTGTGAGCCGGGTTCATATTGGCTTGAATTTTGAATATAAAACCGCTGAAAAAGTCATCAGTAGGATTTACTTCTCCTGTAGTAGTTTTGCGCGGGCCGGGCGCCGGAGACATATCAAGAAAATGATTAAGGAAAGGTATAGTGCCGAAATCAGCAAGAGCTGAACCGAAGAATACCGGTGAAAGCTTTCCCCGGGATATAAGTTCCATATCGAATTCATTTCCTGCGCCCTGAATAAGTTCAATCTCGTCGCGGAGGGCAGAGAGGTTGTAACCTGCAACTTCATTCTCAAGTTCCGGACCGAAGACACCTTCCTGTCCAAGCCGGATTGTTTTTCCTGCCTTGTAAAGATGGACCTCGTTTTTTAAAATATCATATATACCTTCGAAGTTCAGACCGTTTCCTATAGGCCATGTGACAGGAACAGAAGGAAGGCCGAGAACATCTTCCAGTTCCTGAACAAGGTCAAAAGGATCCTTTGTTTCTCTGTCCAGTTTGTTGATAAATGTAAAAATTGGAATTCCACGCATGGAGCATACCTTAAACAGCTTTTTTGTCTGGGCCTCGATTCCCTTGGCTCCGTCGATTACCATAACTGCACTGTCTACAGAAGTTAATATTCTATAAGTGTCTTCACCGAAATCGTTGTGTCCCGGTGTGTCCATGATTGAAATAACTTTTCCGGCATACTTGAACTGCATAACGGAGGAAGTAACAGAAATTCCTCTCTGCTTTTCGATTTCCATCCAGTCGGATGTTGCAAATTTGCTGTTTCTTCTCGCTTTGACTGTTCCTGCCTCTCTTATTGCCCCTCCGTGGAGCAGAAGCTTTTCTGTAAGCGTAGTTTTTCCTGCGTCCGGGTGGGATATGATGCCGAATATTCTTCTTGCTTGAATCTCCTCTAATCTGGTTGTCATATAGTCTCCTTTGTATCTGTTGTATCTGAAATCGGCTTAATAAAGCCATTTTTTAAAAAAATCACATCTTTTATGATAACATAATTTGCGGATTTGTAAACATAATATTGTCTTTTAAAATGTTATGGAGTATAATAAGTAAATTCGATTGTTTGTCACAAATCAGAAAGGGTATTATTCTTAAATATGGAAGAAATCAGAAAAGAAACAGAACATGAAAATAAGATGGGGACGGTTCCTGTCAGAAAGCTCCTGGTAAGTATGGCATGGCCTGCTGTGCTTTCCATGACTATAAATGCGCTCTACAATGTTGTGGACAGCATTTTCGTTGCTCAGGTAAGCGAGGAGGCCCTTACAGCAGTATCAATAGTAAATCCTGTGCAGATGCTCATTATTGCTCTTTCAGTGGGAAGCGGAGTGGGAATTAATTCTCTGATTTCCAGAAGGCTTGGCGAGAGAAGGCAGGAAGAAGCCGATCAGGCTGCTTCTACAGGAATAAGAATCGGTCTTATTAATTACTGTATATTTTTACTTATCGGACTTCTGCTTACCAAACCTTTTATCAGTTCATATGCAGCGAAGGGAACATATATTTTTAAGGCTGCCAGCTCTTATATGACCATAATATGTGTGGCGTCCCTTTTCCTGAATGTTCAGGTGGTATTAGAAAAAATTCTCCAGTCAACGGGTAATATGATTGCCCCTATGATTTGCGGACTTACGGGTGCTGTGGTCAATATAGCATTAGACCCTATTCTTATATTCGGTCTTCTGGGTATGCCAAAGCTTGGAGTAACAGGAGCAGCAATAGCTACTGTAACCGGTCAGCTGTGCGGCATGTGCATCGGCGTTTTTATTATGGTAAAAGGAGAGCATCTTGTAAATGTAAAGATAAAAGGCTTTAAATTAAAATGGAGCACGGTAATAGATATATACAAAGTAGGGCTCCCGTCGATAATAATGCAGTCCATAGGTTCCCTTATGCTTATTCTGTATAATATGATTCTTGTTGCTTACTCTACAACTGCAGTGGCTGTACTGGGAGTATATTTCAAGATACAGTCATTTGTGTTCATGCCGGTATTCGGACTTAATCAGGGTGCAATGCCCATTATGGGATACAATTACGGTGCAAGGGACAAGAAAAGACTGATGGACACATATAAAGAGGGGCTTAAGATTGCATTAATTGTAATGGGTATTGGTCTGCTGATATTTCAGGCCTTTCCGGGCGGACTTCTTAAAATGTTTGATGCTTCTTCTGAAATGCTTCGAATTGGAATTCCGGCACTTAGAATAATCAGCATATGCTTCCTGCCTGCTGCCTTCGGAATCATTACATCAACAATGTTTCAGGCAACAGGGCATGGAATGCTCAGCCTTTTTGCATCCCTTTTAAGACAGCTCCTGGGGATTCTTCCTCTTGCGTATATTCTCATCAGAATTGGTGGAGTAACCCTTTCCTGGGCGTCTTTTCCTCTGGCAGAAATCATCGGACTGACTTACAGCGCAGTAATGATGAGAAGACTGTACAAAAAAGAAATATCAAGTATGTAATCTTTAAAGGGAATAATCGTCAAAGAGATTTTTCATCCAGCCTCCTGGAGTCTGATTCTACAAGATCGTATATCAGAGGATCGCGTAAAAGATGAGTCCAGACTGTGTAGGTAGCTTTGACAAAATCCCTGTTTAAGGGCGTTTCATTATCAATCAGGGGACAGGTATAGGGCAGATTTTCATAGTTATATACCAGGCTGAAAATGCCGTCTTCCGATATATACGGATAAAGAGGAAATGTTCTGCACTGAAAAGGCCTTCTTTCACGGGGGCATAAAGGAGGGGTAGTACACTTTACGAAGTAAACCGGTCCTTTCCATGATGGAGGAAATTCGTAGTCCTCTGCATATTCCACAGACCATTTAAGCCAGGAATCTTTTTTGTCATGAATTTTATGTTCACCGGGGTAGAGATAGATGCCCATTTCTATTTCCGTGCCGGTATTATTATCGGGGTTTTCATTACAGCCCCATGTGCAGCAGACAGAACCGCAAAGTCTGCCGCAGTCGCCGTCAACAGGCGAAACTCTGTCAAGAAGCCGGTATATGGCTTTCCATGTTCTTTTTTTTATAGTACTTTTCATAGCAAAAATTATATCAGTTTAACTTTAATCACGCAATAACCTTAACAACTTTTTAACCCTTCATCTTATACAAAAGAACACATTTTGATGTTAAAATATAGCATTATGAATATGAAACAATTTTAGTATTAAAAGAGGTAATTTATGAGACTTGGAATTGATGTTGGATCAACTACTGTAAAGCTGGTTCTTATCGATGATAAGGACAAAATTATATATGAAAAATATGAGAGGCATATGTCCAGCGTTTTCAGCAAGGTAAGCGAGTTACTGAGACAGCTGATGACTGAAAAAGGTGATATAAAAGTTAAAGCAGTCATAACCGGCTCAGGAGGGCTGGCGCTGGCTGAAACTATAAAGTCAAGGTTCGAACAGGAGGTTATTACATGTTCTCTTGCCGTTGAGAAAATAATTCCTCAAACGGATGTTGTAATAGAACTGGGAGGAGAAGATGCAAAGATCACATTCTTCGGCAGCACCATTGAGCAAAGGATGAACGGCACATGCGCCGGCGGTACAGGAGCATTTATTGACCAGATGGCCATTCTGCTCAATACCGACGCTGACGGGCTCAACGAGGCGGCAAAAAATTATTCCATTATTTACCCAATAGCTGCACGCTGCGGAGTTTTTGCAAAGACAGATATACAGCCGCTGATTAATGAAGGGGCACCTATAGAAAATCTTGCAGCTTCCATATTTCAGGCGGTTGTTAATCAGACCATAAGCGGTCTTGCATGCGGGCATAAAATAAAGGGAAACGTTGCTTTCCTTGGAGGCCCTCTTACATACATGTCTGAACTGAGAAAAAGATTTATTGAGACATTGGGGCTCAGGCCTGAGGAAGTTATTTTCCCTGAAAACTCTAAATATTTTGTAGCTTTGGGTGCGGCCTTTATGGCAGACAGCTGCGAGGAAGTAAATCTGAGCACATTGATAGACAGAATAGACAATGTTGATCCTTCTCTGACAGCATCCACTAAACGTGTTGAGCCTCTTTTCAGAAACCGTGAGGAATATGATGAATTTAAAGCTCGCCATGACAAGGCAAAGATAAAAAGAAAACCTCTTGAAGAATGCAGTGGCGCTCTTTTTCTCGGTATTGATGCGGGATCCACAACCACAAAAGCTGCTTTAATAGATAAGGATCAGAACCTGGTATATTCCTATTACAGAAACAATGAGGGAAATCCTCTTGAGGCCACCAAGGAGATACTTGCCGACCTGTATTGCCAGCTTCCTTCAGGATGCTGGATAGGGAATACTACCGTAACAGGCTATGGCGAGGGACTTATTAAAGCCGGCTTCAATGCTGACTACGGAATTATAGAAACAATGGCTCATTATAAGGCGGCAGATGAGTTCCTGCCGGGAGTGGATTTTATCCTTGACATCGGCGGTCAGGATATGAAATGCATGAAGATTAAGGACGGAGCCATTTACCATATTATGCTTAACGAGGCATGTTCATCAGGCTGCGGTTCATTTATTGAAACATACGCAAAGTCAGTGGATATGAAAGTGGAGGATTTCGCTAAAGTCGGACTTTTCTCCCAGAACCCCGTAGATTTGGGTACACGCTGTACTGTTTTCATGAACTCCATGGTTAAACAGGCACAGAAGGAAGGAGCCACTATAGGTGACATCGCAGCAGGCTTATCATATTCGGTAATAAAAAATGCCCTTTATAAGGTCATAAAGCTCAGAAATCCTGAAGAAGCGGGAGATAAAATCGTTGTTCAGGGAGGAACATTTCTTAACGAATCTGTTCTCAGAGCAATAGAAAAGGTTCTGGGAAAAGACGTAGTACGACCTGATATTGCAGGTATTATGGGTGCATACGGCTGCGCTTTAAATTCCCTTTCAAACTGGCAGGAAGGGCACAGGTCGAGTATACTTCATGCCGAGGATTTGCTTACTTTTGAGGCCGGAAGCAGCAATGCCAGATGTGCGGGCTGTGAAAACAGATGTATGCTTACAATAACACGTTTTAATGACGGAAGCAGATATATAACGGGCAACAGATGTGAAAAAGGAGAGGGAAAAAAGGATATACACAGGGATCTTCCCAATCTTTATGAATACAAACTGCACAGACTCTTTGACTATAAGCCTCTCGGCGCCAAGGAAGCCCCAAGAGGAAATGTGGCAATTCCGCGGGTTTTGAATATGTATGAAGATTATCCTTTCTGGTTCACTTTTTTCACTAAGATGGGATACAGGGTTGTCCTTTCACCTATGTCATCAAAGGAACTGTATGAGAAGGGTATCGACACCATATCATCAGATACTGCCTGCTATCCTGCAAAAATGGTTCACGGGCACATTAAAACTCTTGTGGATATGGGAGAAAAGTGGATATTCTACCCTTGCATAAATTATGAACAGAAGGAAGACCCAGAGGCGCCAAATCACTACAACTGTCCAATTGTTGCCACTTACCCTGAGGTAATTGCAAATAATATGGACGAGGTTTTCAGGGAAAATCATGTAGAATTTACACATGACTTCCTGCCTTATGATGATGATAAAAGGCTGGCAGAGCGCCTGTATGAACTTCTTCGCGCTAGGGGAGAAATTGTAGTTAAGGCTGATGTCAGGACAGCTGTTGAAGCCGCAAGAAAAGAGCAGGAAGCTTTTAAAAAAGACGTCGAGGCAGAAGGCAGAAGAGCTATTGAGTATGCCAGAGAGCATAACAAAAAAATAATCGTTCTTTCCGGCCGCCCATATCACCTGGATACTGAAATAAATCACGGTATAGATAAGATGATAGTATCATACGATATGGCTGTTGTTTCAGAAGATTCTATTTGCAATATGGAGCATCTGCCAAGGCCTATAAGAGTTCTGGATCAGTGGGTATATCATTCCAGACTTTACAAAGCGGCCAATGTTGTGGGAACAATGGATGACGCGGAACTTGTACAGCTGAATTCCTTCGGCTGCGGTGTAGATGCGGTTACCACAGATGAGGTGGAGGAAATACTGGAAAATTCCGGCAAGCTTTACACAGTGCTTAAAATTGATGAGGGAACCAATCTCGGCGCTATAAGAATAAGGATAAGATCTCTCAAGGCTGCCATGGAAGAAAGGGAAAAGAATCATGTTATGCCTCATCACAGTGAAAAGCCTTTTGAAAGAAAGCTGTTCACAAAGGAAATGAGAGATAGCTATACAATACTGATTCCTCAGATGTCGCCCGTTCACTTCCAATACCTTGAAGTGGGCCTGCGGGAAAGCGGATATAACGCGGTTCTGATTCCAACCGTAGATAAAAAAGCTGTGGACGAAGGGCTTAAATATGTAAACAACGATGCCTGCTATCCGACGCTGGTTACTCTGGGAAAGATGATAAGTGCACTTAAGTCGGGAGACTACGATCCAGACAGAACCGCTCTTATAATGTCTCAGACGGGAGGAGGCTGCAGAGCCAGCAATTATATTGCGCTCCTTCGGAAAGCACTGAAAGATCTAGGAATGGAACAGATTCCGGTAATATCATTTAATATGGTAGGACTTGAAAAGAATCCGGGCTTCAAAATAAGCGTTAAGATGGGAAAAAGACTCATACTGGGGGCTCTTTACGGAGACCTTTTCCAGAGGCTGCTTTATGCAACCAGGCCATATGAGGTGGAACCGGGCTCTGCGGAGGCTGTTATGAAAAAGTACGAACCTCAGATTTTCCAGAACTGCAAGGACGGAAAGGTAAGTACCTTCAAAAAACTTGTCCCGAAGATTGTTGCGGATTATGACGCTCTCCCTCTGAAAGATGTAAAAAAGCCGAAGGTCGGTGTAGTAGGTGAAATTCTCGTCAAGTATCATCCCGATGCAAACAACAACATTGTGGATATTATAGAAAAAGAAGGCGGCGAGGCTGTTGTACTGGACATGATTGACTTTTTCCTCTACGGCATGTACAGCAAGAAGTTCAACTATGAAAAACTTTCAGGGTCCTATAAACAGTATAAGATAAATAAGCTGGCAATAGACCTGATTGAATGGTTCAGAAGGCCTCTCAGAAAGGCGCTCAGAGAGAGCCGGCGCTTTAATGAGCCGGGATACATAGAAAAGACCGCAGAAGAAGCATCTCAGATTGCATCTATAGGCAACCAGTGCGGTGAAGGCTGGCTGCTAACGGGAGAAATGATTGAGCTCATAAAAAGCGGAGTAAATAATATAGCCTGTCTGCAGCCTTTTGCCTGCCTTCCTAATCACGTCACGGGCAAAGGTATGCTTAAAGCCATCAGAGAGCGTTTTCCTAAAGCAAATATTGTTGCAATCGATTATGACCCGGGCGCAAGCAATGTAAATCAGCTTAACAGAATAAAACTGATGATGGCCACTGCACACAAGAATATGGAATAAAATTTCCCTTAAACACCTTGACATAAGACATGCTACATTGTATAATGACTCAGTCACACACTCACAC
>CAKMLH010000032.1 GCA_927797855.1 uncultured Clostridia bacterium
GGATGGATTTTTGCGCTGAAGAGTTTCAGGCTGTTCTGACGGGAATCCATATGACATCTGATTCAGCAACAGCTTCAGGGGTCACAGCCATGGGTCATGAACCCTACAGCCTGCAGCCTACAGACCGTAATACCACATGAGAAAGGCTGCCGCAGCGGGAATAACCGCAATGGACAGGAGCGTGGTGATGGCTACCATTTCGGCTGCGATTATTGAATCCCGATTCTGTTCGCTGGCGATTGCCACGGTAACCACAGCTGAAGGAAAGGCAGCTGCAAAGATAAGACATATTTTCACATCAGCTGCAAAAGGAAGCCAGTTGACCATAAGAAAAGTAAGGACAGGAAGCAGGAGCATTTTGATGAAAGAAATGCCGATGAGCTTTCTGTTTTTTATTAATTCTCTGAAGTCGCAATCACCCAGCTGCATGCCCACAATCAGCATGGAAAGGGGCGTGGTGGCGCCGCCTATCATATCAACACAGTCGAAAATAATCGAAGGCAGCTTCAGACCCATAAAAAGCATGACAATGCTTACAACAGAGGCAATGGTGTTAATGTTTTTGAAAGAATTGACAAAACCTTTGAAATCAGGCTTTCCCCCGGACGTTCCTATATTGACCAGCATAATACCGAAAGTATAAAGGTATAAGCCCAGTACCACATTCTGAATCACCATCAGATAAAGAAGGCCGGATCCGAACAGAGCAAGAGTGATTGGAAAGCCGATAAATCCGCTGTTGACAGAACCGAAGGAAAAGGTATAGACTCCTATGTTTTCGGCAGGGTCAACCTTCACCAGCTTTGCGGAAACTATCCAGCCAAGGATAGCGTAAATAACAAAGAAAACTGCAGCACCGAAGAGAGTCTGAAGGCTCAGGCTTAAAGTGTCGTCGTGCAGCTCATTGGAAGTAATTGAAGATATGATCATACACGGGCAGGTGACCTTGATCAGAAGCCCCACCAGATATTTGTTTGAAGACATGGGCATAATGCCCGCCTTGTTGGCGGCAAAGCCTATTCCGATAATCAAAAAAATCGACAGTATTTTACCTAAAATCAGCGACATTTACTGCAGTCCTTTCAATATTAGATTTCATAGATAAATTCACAGAATACAATATTTGCATTATACAAGAAAACCCTTGACTTTTCAAGGGTTTAGAGTATAATATTATTTGCACTTGGTTTAGTATTTCTAAACAAAAAGTTTATTATCTCGAAACCGGGCACAGGAGGCGTGAAAATGAATATCGGTTCTAAAATAAGAGAACTCAGAATATTGAACGGACTTACTCAGGAGGAGCTGGCCGACAGAAGTGAGCTTTCCAAGGGATTCATTTCTCAGCTGGAAAACGATGTGACATCGCCATCCATTTCCACCTTGGAGGACATACTGCAATGTCTTGGCATGACCATAAGCGAGTTTTTTTCCAGGGACGAAGAGCCGCCTCAGACCGTATTCGGCAAGGACGACTATTTTGAAAAGATAGACGAGGAGCTGGGCAATATCACCAACTGGATTATCCCCAATGCCCAGAAGAATATAATGGAGCCCATCAGGCTTTCCCTCAAGGCCGGAGGCAGCACATATCCGGATAATCCTCATGAAGGTGAGGAATTCGGCTATGTCCTCAAAGGGGAGATAGTCATTGTACTGGGCAAGGAAAGGTATAAAGCGAAGACAGGAGAGTCTTTTTACTATACGCCGGACAGGAAACATTACATCACATCAAAGAAAGGAGCGGAAATTCTCTGGGTCAGCGCACCACCGAGTTTCTAAAGAGCAGAAATGGCATTAATAGAGTTAATTGATATTTCAAAATCCTTTGACGGGGAGCTTGTTCTGGATGAATTTAATCTGAAAATCGAGGAAAATGAGTTTATAACGCTGCTGGGGCCATCGGGCTGCGGCAAGACCACAACCTTAAGAATCCTGGGAGGCTTCGAGACACCCGACACCGGCCGTGTCATGTTTCAGGGAGAGGATATCACCAATCTGGCGCCCAATAAGAGGCAGCTCAACACGGTTTTCCAGAAATATGCTCTTTTCCCTCATATGAACATTGCGGAAAACATCGCCTTCGGGCTTAAAATCAGCGGCAAGAGCAAGGACTATATAAACGATAAAATAAAATATGCACTGAAACTTGTAAATCTTACAGGATATGAAAAACGTTCAGTGGACTCTCTTTCGGGAGGTCAGCAGCAGCGTATAGCTATTGCCCGGGCAATAGTAAATGAGCCGAGGGTGCTGCTTCTCGATGAGCCTCTGGGCGCTCTTGACCTTAAACTGAGGCAGGAAATGCAGTATGAGCTCATCCGCCTCAAGAACGAACTGGGAATAACATTCCTATACGTCACCCATGACCAGGAAGAGGCCCTTACCATGTCCGACAAGGTGGTGGTAATGAATCAGGGTTATATTCAGCAGATGGGCACACCGGAGGAAATCTACAATGAGCCGGAAAACGCTTTTGTAGCAGACTTCATCGGCGACAGCAACATTATAGACGGCATTATGCTTGAAGACCGGGTAGTGAAAATATGCGGAGCCGTGTTCCCGTGTATTGACGAAGGATTCGGAAGAAACAAACCGGTGGATGTGGTTATCAGACCGGAGGATATTATAATAGGCAAACCGGGTCAGGGTATCATGGACGGAGTGGTAACATCAAATGTTTTCATAGGTGTTCACTATGAGATGTGCATCCAGGCAGGAGGATTTGAATGGCTTGCGCAGAATACCACCAGCTACCCTGTGGGCACCAGGGTCTCCATCGGAGTGACTCCGGAAAATATTCAGATTATGCATAAGCCGCAGTCTGAAGACGAGGAGGCGATTTCTCTCGATGACTAACAGCGGAAAGAACAGAAACCTGAAAAGGATTTTTTCGGGACCTTTTCTTGCATTTATATTGTGCGGCACTCTGGTGCCCATGGGTGTAATCGCCTATTACGGATTGACAGACAGAAGCGGCGCCTTTACACTGAGCAATATAGTGGCCATAGCAACCAGAAGCCATGCCCAGGCTCTTGGTCTTTCTCTGGGTCTGGCTCTTATAAGCACTATTATCTGCCTCCTGCTGGCCTTTCCTTTGGGACTAATACTCAAGGACAGCAAACTGGGCAGGAAAGGCTTTATGGTTTTCGTGTTCATCCTTCCTATGTGGATGAATTTCCTGCTGAGGACCATGGCGTGGCAGGTGCTCCTTGAAAGAAACGGCATAATCAATCTTGCCCTTAAAGCACTGGGACTGCCTTTGCTTGATATAATCAACACACCGGCTGCGGTGGTACTGGGTATGGTTTACGACTACCTGCCTTTTATGGTGCTGCCGATATATAATGCCATGATAAAAATCGATAACAGTCTTATAGAAGCTGCCTATGACCTGGGTGCAGGCAAGACCGCGGTTCTCCGGAAGGTGATACTTCCCCTTTCAGTACCGGGAATCGTCAGCGGCATAACCATGGTTTTTGTGCCTTCCCTGACTACCTTTGCAATATCCACAATGCTGGGCGGCGGCAAGGTAAATCTCATAGGAAATATTATAGAGCAGGAGTTTACTGTAAGTTCCAACTGGAATCTCGGAGCAGGACTTTCTCTGGTCATGATGGTATTTATCATTATAAGCATGGCTCTTATCGAAAAATTTGACAGAGAAGGGGAGGCGAGCGTCATATGAGAAAGCAAAAGGGAAAAAGCTTTGGTGCCTCCCTCGGGAAGGGACTTTATCTGGCTCTCATAATCATTTTTTTATACCTGCCTATAGGTGCCCTTATGGTGCTCTCCTTTAATGAAGGAAAAACCATGTCCAAGTGGACGGGATTTTCTCTCAGATGGTATGAGGAAATGTTCTCCAGCAAGGTGATAATAGACGCCCTGGCAAACACTCTGACAATAGCTTTCTGGGCGGCCACAATTGCTACTGTTGTGGGGGTTCTGGCATGTATAGGAATGAACGCAATGAAGGACAGGAGCAGGCTTGTGCTTATGGGCATAAACAACATACCTCTTCTGAATGCTGATATTGTAACGGGTATTTCCATTATGATGACTTTCATAGTCTGCGGCATTTCCCTCAACTACGGAACTGTGCTTTTCAGCCATATCACCTTCTGCATACCTTATGTGATTCTCTCGGTGATGCCTAAATTCAAGCAGCTGCAGAGTTATACCTACGAGGCTGCGCTGGATCTGGGAGCCTCACCGGTTTATGCGTTTTTCAAGGTGGTGCTGCCTGATATTATGCCGGGGGTTGTATCGGGGTTTCTGCTGTCCTTCACCATGTCGGTGGACGACTTTGTAATTACCCATTTTACCAGGGGTGCAGGCATAAACACTCTTTCAACACTGATTTACAGCCAGGTAAAGGTTGGAATAAGACCGACACTCTACGCACTTTCCACGGTGGTTTTTGTACTGGTTCTGGTAATACTGATAATAGTAAATATATTAACTGGCAGAAAGGAAAAGAAAAGACATGAAGAAAATTAAAAGGGTGCTGGCACCTGTTATGGCCATTATACTTACTGCAGGTCTCCTGTGGGGCTGCGGCGGTGATTCGGGAAAAGCAGGCCAGAAGGGTCAGGTTTATGTGTACTGCTTCGGGGATTATTTCGATCCTGAACTGGAATATGAATTTGAGGAGGAAACGGGCTACGATGTGGTAATCGACTACTTCGACACCAACGAGGAGCTTTATCCGGTGATTAAAAATAACACAGCCGCCTACGATGTAATCTGTGCTTCGGATTATATGATTGCAAAGCTCATAGACGGAGGCCTTTTAGGTGAGATAGATTACGGCAATGTGCCTAATGCATCCTATATTTCCGAAAACATCAAGCCTTTCATAGAAGAGTTCGATCCGGGCATGAAATACAGCGTGCCTCACACCTGGGGAACCTACGGCATCATGTTCAATAAAACCATGGTAAATTCTCAGGATATTGACTCCTGGAAGGATCTGTGGGATAAAAAGTACGCGGATCAGATTGTAATGCCGGACTCCATGAGAGAAATGTATATGATTGCAGGCAAGGTGCTTGGATACTCAATGAATACCACCGACGAAAAAGAAGTCAGGGAAATGACAGACCTGCTCCTTAAGCAGAAGCCTCTGATTTACAAGCTGGCAAACGACAGCGCCAGGGAGCTTATGATAGGCGAATCTGCGGCTCTTGCGGTGGTCAACTCGGGAGAAGTGCTTTATTCCCAGGATCTTAATGAGAATATGGACTTTGTCATTCCAAAAGAAGGAACGGAAGTGTGGACCGACTGCTGGGCCCTTACAGCTAACGCCGCAAACAAGGAAGGCGGCGAAGCGTGGATAAACTTCATGCTTGAGGGCGATGTGGCGGAGGACAATTTTGAATATCTGACATATGCAATTCCCAATACTCAGATTGCAGAGCTTACCAATGAGCCTGTGCTCAATCCGGGGCCGGATGTTCTGGCAAAATGCGAGACTTTAAAGAACCTGGGTGCAGATGCTGACGATATGTACAGCAGATACTGGAAAGAATATAAATCAAAGTAGAGCAGGTGGCAAAAGATGATTTTAGCTATAGACATAGGCAATACCAATATTGTGCTGGGCTGCATTGACGAAGAGAAGGTCTGCTTTATAGAGCGGATTTCCTCAGACAAGACAAAGATGGAGCTGGAATATGCTGTTGACATTAAAATGGTTCTGGACATTCACGGAATTCGCCGGGAGAATGTGGAGGGGGCCATTATCAGCTCCGTTGTGCCTCAGCTGACTAAAATTCTGAAGGCGGCTTCAGAAAAGATTATTAAAAAAGAACCCATCATTGTGGGGCCCGGAGTTAAAAACGGCATGAACATACTCATTGAAAATCCCGGGCAGATGGGAAGCGACCTGGTGGCCGACGCGGTTGCTGCAATAGCCGGATACAGCGTTCCCCTTGTGATCTTCGATTTAGGAACTGCAACAACAGTCTGTGTAGTAGACGAAAAAAAGAATTATATCGGCGGTATGATATACCCCGGTGTAAACACTTCACTGGACGCCCTGGCAAAGAGCGCTTCACAGCTTAACGATATCAGCATAGAGGAACCTAAAAAGCTCATAGGCCGAAGCACTACAGAGTGTATGAAAAGCGGTTTAATCTATTCCAATGCTGCCGCCATAGACGGCATAATCGAGAGAATAGAAGAGGAAATGGGACAATCTGTTACGGCGGTTGCCACCGGAGGTCTGGCCCGGGTTATCATTCCCTATTGCAGGAAAAAAGTTATCCTCGATGAGAACCTTCTGATGAAGGGCCTCTGGATTATTTATAAGAAAAATAAGTAGACGCCGGCTTTGGCCGCCGGCGCCATGTTTAAGTCATATTATTCGAAAATATCTTCAAATTCTTTAATATCAACCTTTGCACCGCTGCGGCGGCTTTCCAGAGCTGTCATGACCCTTGCAAAGGTTTTTCTGTTAATAGGATATTTTGTCATCATGAAAACAACCAGGAGCATGAACAATCCCGGGATAAAAGTAAAGCTGTTGCTTACCCATGTGAGGGCTGTTTCCGGCTGAAAGGCTGCGTCATTGGCAAAACCGGCTGCGTCCAGGATGATCCCCAGAACCTGAAGTCCTACAGCGATGGAAAGGGATTCGGAAAGAGCCTGAAGAGAAATAACAGCGCCGGAACGTTTTTCTCCGGAAATAAGCTCTTCCACCTCGCATACATCGTAGATCATGGAAGGCATAAGCTGCCAGTAGCATGTGTTTGCCACGGAATAAATCAGGCATAGAATAACCACTTCCGTCATGCTTTCCACTCCGGTAAACCTTGAAACAATCATCAGAAGCCCGGAAATTCCGATGCCGCCCATGAATACATTCTTTTTGTCCAGCTTTGCCGACAGACGTGCAATAAAAGGCACGAAGACTACTCCGCTGACGGTGATTATCATCATCATGGCAGAAATAGATGTTTCACTCATGCCGAGATTATATGTCATGTAGAAAACTCTGTCCGATGAGAAAATAGTGTTGGCAATAAGGTATACAACGCTGGCTCCCAGAAGGTACCTGATTGGTTTTAGCTTGAGTATTTCAAAGTATTCCTTAAACATTGAAGGAAGAACTTTCAGATCGAGAAACTTTTCCTTGATTTCAGGTTTTCTGAAGTTTTTATTGTCATCTTTATGTATCGTAAGGGCACAGATAAGCAGAGCCGTACCGCCGCAGATACCTGTGAACATACCCACCATCTGCCAGGACTGCTGGGTGGTCTTGCCGAGATTCATGAAGTAGTCAACAATAATAGTCGGCATAACCATACCGATGCACATTCCCACCTGATTGAAGACATATGCATATGACCTGAGAACCGTTCTTTCATGGTAATCCTCCGTCAGATCGGAGCCCCATGCCAGATACGGAACAAAGAAGGTGGCAAAGACTGTCCAGAAAAGCAGAATCATCACAGTATAATATATGGCTTTTACTGCAGGCGAAGCGTCGATGGCTGTAAAAAGCAGACTTGTTATTACTGCCACAGGAAAGGCAGCAACGAGGAGGAAAGGTTTTCTTCTTCCGAACCGTGTGCGTGTGCTGTCTGATTTAAAACCCACTATGGGTCCGCAGATGGCTTCCCAGACAGAGCCCACTGCCGAAATGGTGCCTGCGATGGCCGGATTTACTCCTGCAACCGTGGTAAGATACAGGAGCAGATATGTCCCGGAAAGGGTGTACAGTGCATTGTCGCATATGCCCCCGATTCCGTATGATAACTTTGTAGAAAATTTAAGTTTCATTATGAAATCACCTCTTTACTGCTTATATTTTAAAGTATACAGTAACAGTACAGTCAAGAGCTTTTTTCATTTTTTTGGAAAAAAGGCGACCCGAAGGCCGCCTTAAATGCAAGAATTATATGTAGTCCGGTTCTGCCGGTCTGTTTCAGACGAACTTATCAGAAGAGAAGTCCCCATGCAACAAAGCCCAGACAGGCAACAACACCTGTGAACAGAAGTATTACTACCAGATATCCCATTACGTTACGTGCGGACAGGCCTGCGATACCCAGAGCAGGAAGAGCCCAGAACGGCTGGATCATGTTGGTCCACTGGTCGCCCCATGCTATAGCCATTGCGGCACGTCCGTATTCGATACCCATCTGTGTAGCCGCCGGCATTACGATAGGAGCCTGAACTGCCCACTGTCCGCCGCCGGACGGTACGAAGAAGTTGATGATACCTGCTGACAGGAATGTGAATACAGGGAATGTAACATCGTTGGAAATCCTTACGAAGAAGTCAGCAATTATTCCCGCAAGGGATACACCGTCAGCATTCTGTGCAACCATAAGTCCCATGATTCCTGCATAGAACGGGAACTGAAGCAGAATACCTGCAGCTCCGCCGGCAGCTTCGCCTATTGCATCAACATACTTTCTCAGATCTCCGTGAAGAAGAATACCAAGGAAAAGGAATATCATGTTTACGATATTCAGGCTCAGGTTGAAGCCCTTGGTTGCAAAGTTATAAATTATGAAGCAGAAGCCGAGAACCAGTGTAATAACCCAAAGAACCTTGCTGTGCTCGATTTTTTCTGCAGGTGTATCCTTGGTGTAGACCTTTTCCTCATCCTCTACAAGAACTGCAGGGTCAACAAGAACAGTATGTTCTGCATCCGGATGCATTGCCCAGTTAATAAGAGGCATAACCAGAAGGATTACAACACACATGATTAAGTTCATTGGATGGAAAATAGTGTCGCTTGTCGGTGCAAAATAGTTTACATCAAGAATAGTTTCGCCGCCTTCTGCTGCCATCTTAAGAGGGATGGAGCCGGAAAGGCCTGCATGCCAGATTACGAAACCGGAGTATGCGGAAGCGATAAGCAGAGGATAGTCCACATCCTTAACGCGGCGTGCGATTTCCTTTGCCAGCAGCGCTCCTGCAATAAGACCGAAGCCCCAGTTAAGCCAGCAGCAAATTGTAGAAACAAGTGTTACGATGACAATAGCTCTTTCTTTTGTTTTTGCTGTGTTTGCAATAGCTCCGAGAGCTCTCTTGCAGACAGATGCAGAAGCCATGGCAGAGCCCAGTACGAGAACCAGAGCCATCTGCATTGCGAATCCCAGGAGACCCCAGAAACCGCTGTCATTTCCCCATGCGGTAAGCAGAGTTACAGGACCCTGTTGTGTTCCCAGCATGGCACCGATAAATACTACGATGGTAAGTATGATTGCGAATAAGAAAGGATCCGGCAGCCATCTGTTAACTACCCGGACGCAACCGTTTGTAAATTTCTTAAACATATACATCCTCCTTTTTGAACCAAAAATGTTAAGATTCTGTTATATGTTATAATATATCGGTTGAGGGAGAATGTCAAGTTTTTATCAAAGTACATAAGAGAAAAGCGGAGCATTTAAGCTCCGCCTGGAAGTCTGATATAAAAATATTACGGTGCTGATGAATTAAAGCTCATTTTCAAGTCTTTCCAGTGAGTCCGTAAGCTCTTTCGGAAGGCGGCCCAGCTTAGCGTACCACTCCTTGATTCCCTCGAGCTCCTTTTTCCAGGTTTCCCTGTCTACTGTCAGAAGCTCGTCAAGCTGCTGGTCAGTCAGGTCAAGACCTTCTAAATCAAGTGAATCCTTAGTCGGAACATAACCTAAAGGAGTCTCAACAGCATCGGCTTTGCCGTCACACCTGTCAAGAGCCCACAGGAGCGCCCTGAGGTTGTCCCCAAAGCCAGGCCAGATGAAATGGCCTTCATCGTCTTTTCTGAACCAGTTGACATTGAAAATCTTAGGCGGATTGGTCATCTTCTTTCCCATGTCGATCCAGTGCTGGAAGTAATCTGACATATTGTATCCGCAGAAAGGCAGCATGGCCATAGGGTCATATCTGACAACACCTACAGCACCGTTTGCAGCAGCCGTCGTTTCCGAGGACATCTTTGAACCGAGGAAAACTCCGTGATTCCAGTCACGTGACTGGCAGATAAGGGGTTCTGCCTTTGCACGGCGTCCGCCGAAAATTATTGCGCTGATTGGAACTCCCTCGCCGGTGAAAAATTCCGGGGCTATGGAAGGACAGTTTTCCGCAGGGGCAGTAAATCTTGAATTAGGGTGAGCACCCTTTTCAGCAGCGTTTTCCCCGTTCCAAGGTCTGCCCAGCCAGTCTTCTCCGTTGGTAGGCGCAGGCTGATCAAGGCCTTCCCACCATACTGTGTTGTCGTCAAGATTGCGGCACACATTGGTATAGATGGTGTTTTTCTTTGTTGTCATTAAAGCATTGTTGTTTGACTTGCTGTTTGTGCCCGGAGCAACGCCGAAGAAGCCGTTCTCACGGTTTACAGCGTAGAGTCTGCCGTCAGCGCCCACTCTGCGCCATGCGATATCGTCACCTATTGTGTAGACCTTGTAACCCTTTTCCTGAAGGTGCTTTGGCGGAATAAGCATGGCCAGATTTGTCTTGCCGCATGCACTTGGGAAAGCAGCCGATATGTATTTCTTCTCTCCGTTTGGAGCCTCAATGCAGAGTATGAGCATATGCTCCGCCATCCAGCCTTCCTTTCGTCCCAACCATGAGCCGATTCTCAGGGCAAAGCACTTTTTGCCGAGAAGAACATTGCCGCCGTATGCGGAATTAATGCTCCAGATAGTGTCATCCTCAGGGAAGTGTGCGATATATTTTTTCTCCGCATTGACTTCCGCCTTTGAATGGAGGCATTTAATAAAGTCTGCACCTTTGTTCAACTCTTCTATTACAGGGTCTCCGATACGTGTCATGATGTTCATATTAAGGACAACGTAAATGGAATCGGTTATTTCAATACCGATTTTTGCAAACTCGCTGCCCACAACGCCCATGGAATATGGAATTACATACATGGTGCGGCCTTTCATTGAACCGTCAAAGAGGGTACGCATCTTTGCATACATTTCGTCCTTTTGAACCCAGTTGTTGGTAGGACCTGCGTCTTCCCTGCGTTCTGTTGCAATTACCGTTCTCTTTTCGTCTCTTGCAACGTCCTTCGGGTCGGTTCTGTAGTAGTAGCAGCCGGGAAGCTTTTCCTCATTGAGCTTAATAAGTTCGCCGGTTTCACATGCTTCTTTTCTCAATGCTTCAAGCTGCTCAGAGCTTCCGTCAATCCAGAGGATTTCCTTGGGCTTGGTAAGACTTGCGCACTCATTGACCCAGTCAATTACTTTCTGATTTTTAATTTCGATCATTTCTCTTCCTCTCCATCGATAATTTCTACTTATATTCTAACACTGAAAGGGGACTGTTTTCCAGTACTTTTTCTCCCGTCTGAAGAATTGTTTTAGGAAGTATGACTTCTTCCAGGTTTGTACAGTCTGCGAAAGCTTCATCACCCACAGAAAGGAGACTGTCGGGACCGGTAAAGGTGGTCAGGCCGGAGCCCTTAAAGGCACCTGCACGAATTCTTACTATAGTATCCGGGAGGGAAACACTCTTAACGTGTTTCATATCCCTAAAAGCAGTTTTCCCTATTTTTTCTACAGGAAGGGATACAGGTGCAGTGCTGTTTTTCTGGCCAAAAGGCTGTGCTGTAATGTAAGCGGGAACTGCAGGATTCTCACCTGAACCTAAGTAACGTTTTACAGAAGCGCTTTCTTCGAATATATAGAACTCAAAGTCTCCGATTACCTCCAGACGGAACTGCCTGTGGCCGATAGCGGTGCTTTCGTTTATGTCCGTTCCGAAAAGTCTGTCCATGGTGGCACCTATGTTGATGCCGTGGGAGGCTTTGAACAAAACGATATCTCTTGGTGTAACCTCTTTTCTTATTTCTGCCTCCAAAAGACTGCGATCTTTAAAAAAACGGGCATCTTTTCCTGCGGCCTGAACTTCTCTGCAGGCATATTCCATGTCTTTGCCGAAGCCCAGAAGAAGGTCAACCTTGTGGGCTGCAACGGTGCGGCCAATTTTTCTGTGGGTGTCTTCTGAAATATCGCCAAGTTCCAGAACATCACCAAGTACTGCTATTCTTCTGCCCGAATCATCAGGCAGCTGCATTTCGTCCATTGCAGCAAGGGTATTTTCCACAGCCATAAGGGACGAGTTGTAGCAGTCAGCGAATATGTGATAAGGCCCCATTTCTATGAGATTCTGACGCATTCCCGAAGGATGGTAGGCGGCGATGCCGGTAATTATTTCTTCGTCCTTTATTTTGAGTGCTCTGCCGACGGCAAATGCAGAAACAGCGTTGAGGACATTATGTTCGCCCAGCACGTTAATATGTGCTGGAATTCTGTCATATCCACCTGCTGAAGTTGCTGCCGCAATGATAAAATCATAGCCGCTGCCGCTTTTTACGATGTTTTCGGCGAAATAATCGGCTTCAGGATTTTTAAGACTGTAGGTTACAACTTTCTGTTTGAAAGGATAACTCATCAGTGCCTCATCGTCATAGTTGACAAAAGCCAGTCCGTCGGCCTTGCCGTAATCGGAAAGTGACAGCTTGTCTTTTATGAGAGCTTCACGGCTGCCGTAGCTTTCAATATGTGAATGGCCTATATTTGTGTAGAGAGCCATGTCCACCTCCAACTGGCGGGCTGAAATTTCAATACTCTTTGGACTGTTGGCACCTACCTCCTGCAGAAACACATTGTGATAGTATTTTAATCTCTGGATGTTTCGCGTCACAGAAAACATTGAGTTATTATTTCCCTTTGATACCAGAGGCTGCCTGTAGTGAGCTCGGATAACAGATTCCAGCATTTCCTTGGCGGAGGTCTTGCCTACGGAGCCTGTTACAGAGATAACCTTTGCCTTGTGCAGATTCCTTATATATCTGGATGCGTTGATATATGCTGTGCAGATGGGACTTTCTTCTGTACCCTGTTCTTTGATGATAAGGCAGCGAGAGTAGTCACAAGGAGTGTCACTTATAATCAGCAGGCACTTTTTCTCTATGGCCATGGCCAGAGCATCAAAGGTGTATTTTTTGCTTTGAGGTCCTCCCCAGTACATGAAAATAGACGATTCCGTAAGTCGTCTCGGGTCTGCCGCAAATTGGTCTATTACCGTATCTTTGACATCCCATAGACTTTCCGGCAAGGCAAGACCTGCTACTTGAAAAAATTTTTCAACGGTCAGCGTTCGCTTTTCGTTATACTCGGCTATTGCTTCCTGCTTTTTCTTTTCTTTTAGTGCGGCTTTTTCTGCCTGAGCCTCAGCCGCTAATTCTGCCGCGTACTCTTTATCTATTTTCCTTCTTACTTTGCTTAAGAAACTATTATTCGCCATCTTTTTCCTCCTGCTTTGATGTGAGAAAAAACCCATGGGAGACACATCCATGGGTTTTCGATTGCTCATGCTGTGCATTTAACTTATGCACGGGTGGGGACGGGTGAGACTTATTTTGCTGCCTGTGCAGCGTTGAATCTTTTAGTTAATCTTGAAACTTTTCTGGAAGCGGCATGCTTGGAGATAGTTCCCTTTGCAGCAGCCTGCATAAGTTTCTTTTCTGCAAGGTGCAGCTTCTCAGCGGCAACTTCAAGGTTTCCCTCAGCCATTGCAGTTTCGAATGCCTTTAAAACAGCCTTAAGATGGTTCTTAATTCTTCTGTTTCTTGCAGTCTTCTTGTCGATAACTCTGATTCTTTTCTTTGCGGATTTAATGTTTGCCATAATT
>CAKMLH010000033.1 GCA_927797855.1 uncultured Clostridia bacterium
AAATCCTGCGCTATTAAAAGAACTAAATAACGAGGCCCGCGGCATATGCTGCGGGTTTTTTAAATGTATATACATCATCGTCAGATACTAAAAGATACAGTTCTGATATACAAAAGATAACTCCGCAACTGTATATATAAAAAAATACTAAATTGCATATTTTAAAGAGGTCACTTTTAGGGTATTATTACAATATCTAGAAAAATAAAAGGAAAAGTGACTGAAATGACTACTAATCAGGCGACTCGCTCAAACAGCAGAAACAAAACATACCAACTTGTTATATGTGCCATTTTCATTGCACTGACATATGTGGCCACATGGCTGATAAACATAAGACTTCCCCTGCCCGGCTCCGGCGGACTTATCCACCTGGGCAATGTGCCTCTTCTGGTTGCCGCCATGCTTTACGGGCGCAAGACAGGAGCCGCAGCGGGAGCCTTCGGCATGGGCCTTTTTGACCTGTTCAGCGGCTGGACAGCATGGGCACCATTCACATTTGTAATCGTCGGCGCCATGGGGTATACAGTGGGGGTGATGGCCGAGAAAAAGCCTTTCTCAAATCCCACTGTAAACAACATAGTATCCGTATTTCTGGCCATGGTCATCAAAGTGGTGGGATATTACTTTGCAGAGGTGATTCTTTATGGAAACTGGGTTTCGCCCCTTGGCTCCATACCGGGGAATGTTCTTCAGGTGGGAGTTGCCGGTGTAATCGTACTTTTGTTTATACAGCAGTTAAGAAAATATGTAAAGGCTCTTTAAAAAGCCTTTGTCAGGAGGAATTGCAATGTACAGTATTATGACAGCAGGGCCTACTCAGGTCAGAGAAAACGTTAGAATGGCAAGAAGTCTGGAGTGCACAAACCCGGATCTTGACCCGGCTTTTTTCGATTTTTACAGGGAAACCTGCCGGCTTCTTTCCAAAGCGGTAAACACAGATAACAAGGCGCTCATACTTGGGGGAGAAGGAATTCTGGGCCTTGAAGCGGCCTGTGCTTCTCTTACGGAACCAGGCGACAGAGTGCTGGTAATAGACAATGGGGTTTTCGGCAAGGGATTTGCTGATTTCGTTAAGATTTACGGCGGGGAGCCTGTGTCCTTCGTATCGGATTACCACAGACCAGTGGAGCTGTCCCAGCTGGAGGATTTCCTGAAGAAGGACAATAATTTTAAATATGCTACCGTGGTCCACTGCGATACTCCAAGCGGAGTTTTAAATGATGTTGAGGAAATAAGCAAACTCCTTGACCGCTATGGCATTATGACGGTTGCCGATTCAGTGGCAGGATTATTCGGCGAGCCACTGGATCTCTCAAACAGCAAAATAGATATATTATGCGGCGGCTCACAGAAAGCGCTTTCATGTCCTCCGGGACTTACCATGCTGTGGGTAAGCGACAGAGCATTTAAAGCCATGGAAGACCGAAAGACGCCTATAGCCGCTTTTTATGCCAACATACTGCTATTTAAGGATTATTACGAAAAACAGGAGTTCCCTTATACCATGCCGGTGAGTGATATCAACGGCCTCAGTGTCGCCCTTGAGAACTACTTCCAGATGGTAGACACCACATATGACCGTCATGCCCGCATTGCGGCGGCAACGAGAAAAGCTCTGACAGAGGGCGGGCTTAAACTGTATCTGGAAAAAGGCTGGTCAAATACGGTAACGTGCATATCCGTTCCTGAGGGAATAACCGATAAAGAAATCCTTGAGGGTATGGAAAAGGACTACAACATTATGATTTCCGGCTGCTTCGATGTGCTGGCAGGAAAGATTGTCCGCATCGGTCACATGGGAGAAAACGCCTATGAGGATAAGGTGGCCGATACCCTTGCGGCTCTTCAGGGGACTTTGGAAAAGAAGGGGATTCAGGTTAAATGCGACCTGGCGGAAGCCTTCAGAAAAGAGCTTTTATAACTGATATTTTAAAAGAATAAAAAAATAACGGGCTTGCTGTATGGCACTGATGCTGCCGGCAGTGCCCGTTTTTGCCGCAGGACAACTTTTTAACATTTTCATTGATTAACAATGGCGGCCTGTGGTATAATATACGAAATTAGTCAAGAATAAAAAAGATGTGAATTTTTATAAAACAGGAGGTAGAAAAGATGAGATATCAAACTTCGCAGGAGCATGAAGCGCTGCGTGCCGTAATCAGAGAATTTGCTGAAACGGAAGTGAAGCCTATTGCCTTTATGATGGACAAGGAAAACGAATTTCCTCACGAGGCCATAAAAAAGCTGGGCAAGATGGGGTACATGGGTATTCCGTACGAAAAGAAATATGGCGGCGCAGGTCTTGATGCTTTAAGCTATGCAATCGCCGTAGAAGAACTTTCAAGAGTTGACGGCGGCACAGGAGTAATCCTTTCGGCACATACATCCCTGGGAACATATCCTATCGCTGCCTTCGGTACAGAAGCACAGAAAAAGAAATACCTTGTTCCCCTGGCAAAGGGCGAGAAGATAGGTGCTTTCGGCCTGACCGAACCTAATGCGGGAAGTGACGCAGGGGGCACCGAAACCGTAGCAGTCCTCGAA
Source organism: uncultured Clostridia bacterium (assembly GCA_927797855.1). GTDB lineage: Bacteria > Bacillota > Clostridia > Peptostreptococcales > Anaerovoracaceae > SUG1106. The sequence goes on from CAKMLH010000033.1 coordinate 2,548, forward strand.
GGAGACCATTACATCCTTAACGGCGGCAAGATCTTCATAACAAACGGCGGAGTTGCGGATACATATGTTGTTTTTGCCGTTACCACCCCGGACATCGGAACTAAGGGCATAAGCGCATTTATCGTTGAAAAAGGATGGGAAGGATTCACCTTCGGAGACCACTACGACAAGATGGGTATTCGTTCATCTGCAACTGCAGAGCTGATATTTAACGATGTAAAGGTTCCAAAGGAAAATCTTCTGGGCAAGGAAGGCGACGGATTCAAGATCGCCATGTCCACTCTGGACGGCGGCAGAATCGGCATCGCGGCACAGGCTCTGGGTATCGCACAGGGTGCTTATGAAAATGCTCTTGAATATTCCAAGGAAAGAATCCAGTTCGGAAAGCCTATCTGCCAGCAGCAGGCAATTGCATTTAAACTTGCGGATATGGCAACTAAACTGAGATGCGCCAGACTTCTTGTTTACAGTGCGGCAGAGCTCAAGCAGGAGCACATGCCTTATGCAATGGAGGCTGCAATGGCTAAGCAGTACGCTTCAGATATTGCTCTTGAGGTTGTAAACGACGCACTTCAGATTTTCGGAGGAAATGGTTATCTGAAAGGTATGGATGTAGAAAGGGCATACAGAGATGCCAAGATAACTACAATTTATGAAGGAACCAACGAAATTCAGAGAGTAGTAATCGCCTCTCATATTATCGGCAAGATGCCTAAGAACGATAACGGTGCACCGAGAAAAACTGCCAAGAATCCTGAAACAGGCGTACGTAAGAAAATGATTTTAAAAGACGGCCCTATAGAGGAAAGAGTAAACAAACTGGTAGAATGTCTTAAAGCTGACGGATACGATTTTACAGTAGGAATCGATATTGATACTCCTATTACCGAAGCGGAAAGAGTAGTAAGTGCAGGCAAGGGAATCGGCAGCAAGGAAAACATGAAGCTTATAGAAGATCTGGCAAAGGCTGCAGGAGCGGCAATCGGTTCTTCAAGACCTGTGGCTGAGACTCTTAAATATGTGCCTCTTAACAGATATGTAGGAATGTCGGGACAGAAGTTCAAAGGCAACCTTTACATAGCATGCGGAATTTCCGGTGCAATACAGCACCTTAAAGGAATCAAGGAGGCGTCCACTATTGTTGCCATCAACAGCAACGCAAACGCCAAGATTTTTAAGAACGCAGACTACGGCATAGTGGGAAAGGTGGAAGAGGTTCTTCCTCTGCTCACCAAGGCTCTTGATACAGGTGAGCCTAAGAAACCGGCTCCGCCTATGGTAAAGGTAAAGAGAGCCATTCCTGTAAAGGAAGCTCCGAGCTGGAAATACTATGTATGCAACGGCTGCGGATACGAATATAACCCTGAAGTGGGAGACCCTGACAACGAAATCTACCCTGTAACCTTCTTTGATGCATTGCCGGAGGACTGGACCTGTCCTGAATGCGGCGAAGGCAAAGACGGTTTCGTGGAAGTGTAGATTAAGGAAAGGAGAGGTGCAGAAATGTATTGCTACAGAAAAGTTACAGATGATTTATACTGGATAGGAGCCAACGACCATAGACTGGCTCTCTTTGAAAACGTACACCCTATTCCGAGAGGTGTATCATATAATTCTTATGTGCTGCTTGACGAGAAAACCGTTCTCTTTGATACGGTGGACTGGTCAGCATGCAGACAGTTCCTTGAAAACCTTGAGGCAGTTCTTGGAGGAAGACCTCTTGACTACATGGTAATCAACCACATGGAGCCTGACCATGCGGCTTCAATTGAAGAAGTTCTTCTCAGGTATCCTGATGTCAAGGTTATCAGCACAGAGAAAGCTTTCCTTCTTATGGGACAGTTCGGATTCATTGTTAATGAAAATAAAATTCAGGTTAAAGAAGGAGACACCTTCTCCTTCGGCAAGCACACAGTAGCTTTTGTGGAAGCTCCTATGGTGCACTGGCCTGAAGCCATGGTGACCTTCGACACCACAAACGGAGTTCTCTTTGCGGCAGATGCTTTCGGTTCCTTCGGAGCTCTTGACGGCAGACTCTTTGCCGATGAGGTGAACTTTGACCGCGACTGGCTTGACGATGCCAGAAGATATTACACAAATATCGTAGGTAAATACGGACCGTTTGTCCAGACACTTCTCAAAAAAGCCGGCGGACTTGACATCAAGTACATCTGCCCGCTTCACGGACCGGTAATTCGTAAAGATTTCGGCTACTTCATAGATAAGTATGACAAGTGGAGCCGTTATGAGCCTGAAGAAAAAGGTGTGCTGATTGCTTATGCTTCCATGTACGGAAACACAGAAGCAGCAGCCTGCCTGCTTGCTTCCAAGCTTTGCGAAAAGGGAATGACAAACATCGCTCTCCACGATGTTTCCAATACCCATGTGTCATACCTCATCGCTGATGCTTTCAAGTACAGCAATATTGTGTTGGCTTCCGTGACATATAATCTGGGTATCTATCCGGTTATGCACAATTTCCTCATGGATATGAAGGCCCTTAATCTTCAGAAGAGGACTGTAGCCATCATCGAAAACGGCTCATGGGCCTGCAAGTCGGGAACTCTTATGAGAAAATTCCTCGACGAAGAGATGAAGGAAATGACAATTCTGGACGAACAGGTAACCATGGCCTCATCCCTTAATTCGGGAAATATGGCAGACATGGATGCCCTGGCAGACAGAATTATCGAATCCATGAATCTGTAAATTCATTAGTATATTTACCTTATGTTATTCCTGACATTTGGCGAAAATCCGTCCTCCGGCATAAACGGAGGGCGGATTTTTTGATGGCAATTTATAGACAAGCCGGCAGTTTAATGATAAAATGTACCCGGTATCTGCCCCGGGACGGGGGGACCTCGGAAATAAAAATGAACTTGAAAGGAAATACAATAATGGATTTAGTTACAGGGATTAAAGAGAGAAGGAGCATAAGAAAATTTCAGGAAAGGCAGGTTCCACACCAGCTGCTCACTGAGGTAGTTGAAGTTGCACGCTTTGCGCCTTCATGGAAAAACACGCAGATTGCAAGATATATTGTCGTTGAGGACAGAGAAAAGATTGCAAAACTTGCTACAGCAGAATGCACTCTCGGATTTACATATAATATCAGGACCATGGCCGCAGCACCTGCCCTGGTGCTTTTGACCTATGTGACCGGGCGCTCAGGCTACGAGAAGGACGGAAGCTTTACTACGCCGAAGGAAGACAGGTGGGAAATGTTCGATGCGGGAATCGCCGCTCAGACTTTTTGCCTTGCCGCATATGAAAAGGGCCTCGGAACGGTTATAATGGGCATATTTGACGAGAATAAAGTTGGAGAGGTCGTTGAAATTCCCGAGGGCCAGAAAATCGCTGCAATAATCGCCACCGGTTTTCCTGCTGACAAGCAGACAGCATGCCCGCCGAGAAAAGACCCGGACGATCTTATTTCTTTTGTGTAAAATTCGGTCGGGGGTATTGCCATGAGAAGTGACAGAAGACGAGAAATACAGGCTCAGATGGAAGAGGACCGCAAGGGTGAAATGAAAAGGAAAGGCAATATTTTCTGCAGAACCATTTCTATTATATATACGGTCCTTGCAGCGGCATTCATTGCCCTCCTGGCATGGCTCAATGTGCTGCCTGCAAAATACTTCTGGGCCGGAGTGATTCTGCTGGCTTTAGCATCTCTGTTTATTGTACCTGTAATGTACAGCAGGCGGGGGAAGAAGGGCAGAAAAATAGGGGCCACCGTTGTGGCTTTCCTGCTTATAGGAGTATTCGGAGTGGGAACATACTATCTGGCTGACACTATTGATTTTCTCGGTGAAATTACCAGCATACGGGAAGTCACCGAAGACTACCATGTGATTGTAAAGGCTGATGCCATTTATGAGGACGTGTCAGGCCTTGCGGGTCAGACACTGGGGACCTACATGGATAACGACTTGAATTATTCAGAAGCAAAGGCCATGCTCCAGGAGAAAGTAGACGTGGAGTATGCCTATGAGGAAAATGTGGGCACAGCACTGGAAAAGCTGTATTCCGGAGATTATCCGGCGATTCTTATCAGTGCGGCAAGCTACGAGGTTCTTAAAGGAGAAAATTCCGCACTGGAGACGGAAACGAAGATACTGTACACCATTAAGGTGCCTGTTGAGACGGGAGACCATACCAATGCTGTAAATGTGACCAAGGAACCTTTTAATGTATATATCAGCGGAATAGATGTGGAAGGGGACATAAGCACTGTTTCCAGAAGCGATGTGAATATGATTGCTACGGTAAACCCTGTAACTCACAGAGTCCTGCTGACATCCATACCCAGAGATTACTATATAACCCTGCCGTCTAAAAACGCAAAGGACAAGCTCACCCATTCGGGGCTTTACGGCGTGCAGGAGACCATAGGTGCTGTGGAAGGCATTATGGGCATCGATATAAATTACTACGTAAGGGTTAATTATACAACGGTAGTTAAGCTGGTTGATGCTATAGGCGGCATAGAAGTTGATTCGCCATATGATTTTACTACCAGCGGAATGCAGAGCCTTAACGGACATCACTTTGTAAAAGGAATAAACCATCTCGACGGAAGAGCAGCTCTTGCTTTCTGCAGGGAAAGACATTCCTTTGTGAACGGCGACATGCAGAGAAACGAAAACCAGCAGCTGGTCATGGAAGGGATCTTAAAGAAAGCTACTTCAAGTACAACGATCCTGACTTCATATACTTCCATACTTGATGCCGTAAAGGGAAACATGGAGACCAATATGAGCACCGATGAGATGTCGTCACTGATTAAAATGCAGCTTAACGGTATGCCGGGCTGGGATATAGAAAAGCAGGCAATCAAGGGTACAAACAGCAGTGGATATTGTTATGCTCTTGGCTTCCCGGCCTCCATTGTGGATCAGGACCCTGAAGAAAATGCCCGTGCTGTAGATGAAATTGTAAAGGTTATGACCGACGACGGCAAAGAAGAACAAAATGACGAAGAATAAAAGGTGACTTGAAAAAGTAACTTCACGATGTAAAACTAATTTCACAGTGAAAGACATATTTCGCTGTGTCAAAGGCTTTGGACTTGCTTCTGGAGCCTTTTTTGAACGTTTTTTGTGAAAAAGTAAGATATTTTTTCAAAAAAACCCACGACAAAAAGAGCAAAATACGTTAAACTAGTTCTTGTGAAGGTTTAGTTTCACGTATTTTGCCCGCAATCAATGTATGAATTTGCGGGCCCGAGACTAATGGGTTTAGCAGTGCTTATCCTTTCAGCACTGCTATTCTTTTATTTTTGGTTTTTCAGTAAATACGGCATAAGCGTAACTTCGTCTCTGTCAATCTTCTTTATATTGAGCTTATTCAGCAGCTCTTCTCCGTAAAAGAATGTAAATGCTTCATAGGGTGTTTTTCCGTTAAGAGATGCTCTGGGTGTTGAATTAATGTGTGAAAACACCATATCCAGTTCCTCCTGAGTAATCTTATCCAGCCTGATTCCGTTAGGAATTATGTTCCTCAGGTAGTTGTGATTGTTTTCTACATGAGGTTTCTGACTTGGCATCTGAGGGTCACAATAGAAGATATCCGAGCGGATTTCTCCGGTTGCATAGTTTATCTCAAAGAGGTCGTGTTTTTCGAATTCAGTACCTCTGTCTGTCAGCAGAAGAGAAAAAATTTTACTGTAATCCTCACCAAGCCTTTCCTGAAGTAAATCAAGTGTAGCTGCCATGGAAGCGCTTGTTTTTTCTTTATGAAGAAAGCCTATCATGACAGGGGCGTTTTCAAAGATAAAGGTCTGAATGTATGGCCCTTCGGGATCGTTGTAGACCGTATCCATTTCTGTGGTGGGAATGGTCGGATTTTCCTGCTTGAATTTAAGATAATCCTCGTACTTGTGACCTTCGTAGTTTGCAGGCTGTTTTCTAGGCTTCAAACTCTTTCTCTTACGCATGGATACCTGACGCCTCAGAGAAAAATTATCTATACCGTAATCCTTGAATATGCCCGATTCTATGTAGTTGTACAATGTTTTAACCGAAATGCCAAGCTCCGGATGATTACGCAGAATCTGATATACCGATTGACCTTTCTTAAGCAGCGGACCAATCAGCTCTGCCATGGTTATCATCTGTGAAGAGGTCATATTCACGCCTTCTCGTGAATCGCTGAGGGTGGAAAGATACTCTTCATGGGCTTTTGTGGCATAGTAGTAATACTTATCAAGACCGCATTTGGAGTTATCGGGGCACTTGTTGCAGACACCGATGCGGTCTCTGCGCTTGCAGCCTCTTTCCTTAAAATTTCTGCATTCTTCCTTGCAGCCGTAACATTCTTTGAACTTACCGCTGTTTGCGCAGAAATATCTGGGTCCTCGGTTGTATGCACTTGCAAGCTTGAACTTTCTATGAAGCTTTATCTCTTTAGAGATGGTTGATGGGTGTTTTCCTAAATCCTTGCCAATATGAGTTCTGCTCAAACATTCTTCAAGACCGTGCTGGATTGCTTTTCTGTCCTCTAAAGTTAAATGTGTTCCTTTCATCTGCTACTCCTTTCTCCCTCGTCTCGGAACACCACTTTAAAGGATAGACTATGTAAGTTAATTCTTCAAGAAATTAGTGAAAGACTAACTTCACTGTAGAAATTAGTTTTCGTGAAGTTACTTTTTCAAGTTTCCACGAAGAATAAAAAATAATAAGACAAAAATTCATATTGACATTGAAAAAGCTATGTTTTATAATTAATAGGCAACTTTATGATTATTAAGTAGCAGAGCTTCGTTTCGAGGCTCTGAATTTTGAGTTAAAACGGAGGACAATCACATGAGAGTTAAAGTTATGTTAGCCTGCACAGAGTGCAAGCAGAGAAACTACAACACTATGAAGAACAAAAAGAACGACCCTGATCGTATCGAAATGCAGAAGTACTGCAAGTTCTGCAAAAAGCATACTCTTCACAAAGAGACTAAATAAGAGGAGAGAGTATTATGGCAAAGGAACAGGCAAACAAGAAATTCAGCTTTAAGGAATATTTTAAAGGCGTTAAAGTTGAAATGAAAAAGGTAGTATGGCCTACCAAGAAGGAATTGGTTTCCTACACTGCAGTTGTTATCGTAACATGTGCAGTTTTCGCATTAGGATTCTGGCTCATCGATACAGGCGTGCTGGCAGCATTAAAGTCAGTTTTAAACATAACTTTAAACTAGCCGCAAATATAAATTACTTAAACTTATTTTAAAAAGAAGGTACGAGTATGTCTGAATTTGAAAGCAAAGGCGTTTCCCCTTTAGAGGGCGAAGGCCTTCGTGGTGACGGCCAGGCTAAATGGTATGTGGTTCATACCTATTCCGGTCACGAAAACAAAGTAAAAGTGAATATCGAAAAGATGGTTGAGAACCGTGGAATGCAGGACTTGATTCTTGACATTGTTGTACCAACGGAAGACAGAGTTGAAGTAAAAGACGGACAACGCAAGATTAAGACACGGAAAATGTTTCCGGGTTATGTAATTATAAAGATGATTGTAACCAACGAGTCCTGGTACCTTGTAAGAAACACTCAAGGTGTTACAGGGTTTGTAGGTCATGGCTCCGAACCTATTCCTCTTACCGACGAAGAAGTCGCCAGAATGGGAATAGAAAAAGTACACATTGATCTCGACGTAGAAGTCGGAGAAACAGTAAGAGTTATCAGCGGTCCTTTCGAAAGCTTTATGGGCACAGTAGAAGAGATCAACAAAGAGAAACAGGTACTGAAAGTAAAGGTTTCTATGTTTGGCAGAGATACCCCTGTGGAGCTTGAATTCTCCCAGGTGGATAAAATCTGATAAAAACTAAATCTGAAGAAAGGAGAATGGAAGATGGCTAAGAAAGTCGAAGGCTATATTAAACTTCAGATAGCAGCCGGTAATGCTACTCCAGCACCTCCAGTTGGTCCTGCTCTCGGACAGAAGGGTGTAAACATTATGGACTTCTGCAAGCAGTTTAATGCCAGAACTCAGGATCAGCCGGGAATGATTATTCCTGTAGTAATAACCGTTTACGCAGACAGATCATTTACATTTGTCACTAAGACACCGCCGGCAGCAGTTCTTCTTAAAAAAGCCGCAGGCCTTGATACAGCATCCGGAGAACCTAACAAGAAAAAGGTTGCTACATTAACAAGAGCCCAGGCAGAAGAGATTGCAAAAACTAAAATGCCAGACTTAAACGCAGCCAGCCTTGAGGCAGCTACAGAGATGATTAAAGGCACTGCAAGAAGTATGGGAATCGTTATTGAAGATTAATTTTAAGTGGGAGGCAGTATGCCGCTAGTACCACGAGGAGGTAAAAATGCCTAAGAGAGGTAAAAAGTACAGAGAGGCTGTTGCATCATATGACAAGACAGCTTTATACGAAGTTCCTGAGGCTATGAAGCACGTAGTGGAAACTTCAAAGGCGAAATTCGATGAAACAATCGAAGTTCACATCAAGCTTGGTGTTGACGGAAGACACGCTGACCAGCAGGTCAGAGGCGCTATCGTTCTTCCTCACGGAACAGGCAAAAGCAAAAAGGTTCTCGTTTTCGCAAAGGGACCGAAGGCAGCAGAGGCTGAGGCAGCCGGAGCTGACTATGTAGGAGCAGAAGAACTTGCTCAGAAGATCCAGACAGAAAACTGGTTCGATTTCGATGTAGTTGTTGCAACCCCTGATATGATGGGCGTTGTAGGTCGTCTCGGTAAGATCCTGGGACCTAAGGGACTTATGCCTAACCCTAAGTCAGGTACAGTAACAATGGACGTTGAAAAAGCTTTAGCAGAGATTAAAGCAGGTAAAGTTGAGTACAGACTTGACAAGACCAATATCATCCACACACCGATCGGAAAGGCTTCTTTCGGACCGGAAAAACTGCAGGACAACTTCAATGCGCTGCTCGAAGCGATTGTAAAAGCTAAGCCGGCAGCAGCAAAGGGACAGTATCTGAAGAGCGTGACAGTTACTTCAACTATGGGCCCTGGAGTAAAGGTTAACCCTGCACTCATCCAATTTTGATAATTAAACCGTAGACAGCGGGTGCGCAAGCTTAATTTCCCGCCGAGGTACAATATAAAAAATATTGACCTTGCGCGTTTTACGGAATATATGAAAATTAAAACGGGCAAGGTTTTTTTATGGAGTACCACCACTCTGCCTGGCAAAGGAGCAGCCGGAAGGCAGCACCATGACAGGCAAGAAAGGAGAACAATTAATGTCAGTAGAAGCTCAGAAAGAGAAACAGGTCATTATTGACGAAATCAAAGAAAAATTAGACGGAGCGCAGTCTGCAGTAGTTATTGACTACATGGGAATCACAGTTGCTCAGGCAGATGCAATGAGAAAGAAACTTCGTGAGGCAAATGTAGACTACACCGTATACAAAAACACTCTCGTAAAGAGAGCAATCGCAGGAACTGAATTCGAAGGACTTGCTGAAGTTCTTGACGGACCTAGCGCCCTTGCAATCAGCAAGGAGGACGCAACTGCTCCTGCAAGAGTATTAAACGAAGTAATCAAGGATTACAAAAAGATGGAATTCAAAGCAGGTGTTGTAGAAGGCACTTTCTTTGATAAGGACGGTATCCAGGCAATAGCAGACATTCCGTCAAGAGAAGTTCTCATCGCCAAGTTCATGGGAAGCATTCAGTCACCTATCAGCAAGGCAGTAAGAACATTCCAGGCAATTGCAGACGCAAAAGCTGAATAAAAGAAAAAATTGATAAAAAGGAGAAAATAAAATGAATAAAGATCAGATTATCGAAGCTATAAAGGCTATGACAGTTTTAGAGTTAAACGAGCTGGTTAAAGCTTGTGAAGAAGAATTCGGCGTATCCGCAGCAGCTCCTGTAGCAGTTGCAGGCGCAGCAGCTCCTGGTGCAGCAGCAGAAGAACAGACTGAGTTCACAGTAGTTCTTGAATCTGTAGGCGCAGAAAAGATCAAAGTTATCAAGGCTGTAAGAGAAATCACCGGATTAGGATTAAAGGAAGCTAAGGAATTGGTAGACGGAGCACCTTCAAACCTTAAGGAAGGCGTTGAAAAGGCTGAAGCTGATGCTATCAAGACTCAGTTAGAAGAAGTTGGAGCTACTGTAGTTCTTAAGTAGTTTAAACTTTGCATTGGCTGCACATTTAATATGATGATAAAAGAGTTCGCATATTTGCGGGCTCTTTTTTTGCAAAAAACAAAAAACTCTTGACCTTCCACCAGGGGTAAGGTATAGAATTAGGTATAACTTAAAGGAAGGCTCATTGTAGGTGAAATTAAGAAAGGAGAGGCGGACGATGCAAGGAAATTCTAAAAAGAAAACAGGAGCCCTTATTGCTGCTGCAGTAATAGTCATTCTTGCGGCAGCTATGATAGCATTCTTTGTCTTCATAATAAGGGGCGAGGATGTTGCCGGAGCCGACGGAATACTCTGGATCTATGTGGCATTGCTTGCATCTGTGGCTGTAGGCGTTCTTGCAGCCCTCAGGCAGAGATTTAAGGAGATAAAAAAAGGGGAAGAAGACGAAGCAAAAAAATATTAAAGGAGGAAACGAAATGCTGCTTATTACTTTGAATTATGTACCGGGAAAGGAAATAGAGGCTCTCGGAATTGTAAAAGGAACCACGGTTCAGACCAAGAACTTCGGAAAAGATTTCATGGCAGGAATGAAGACGCTGGTTGGCGGTGAGCTTACATCCTATACGGAAATGCTCACTGAAGCCCGCCAGATTGCTACCAAAAGAATGGTAGACGAGGCAGAGACACTGGGAGCTGATGCCGTAATCAATGTGAGATACAGCTCGGCATCCATGATGCAGGGCGCTGCTGAGGTGGTTGTATACGGAACTGCAGTAAAATTCAGATAGGAAGGAAAGACGGCAGGCTGAATCGGGTGGATTAATAATTAAAGAATCAAGAAAGACATGTCGGCAGAAACCGGCATGTTTTTTCGTGCCTGAATTTTTTAGAAATTTTTTAGGAATTATAAAAATTTTTGTCCCCTTTTTGGCTTTTTTGTGGTTATTATATATGAACGGTTGATTTTCTGCATATGCACAGCAGAGATAATTTAAACATGCTTTTAGTTGATTAGGTTTGACAGCATAT
>CAKMLH010000034.1 GCA_927797855.1 uncultured Clostridia bacterium
TAACCATCAGATGGTCAGCACCGTGCCAAGCAGCCATTCTCATTCTTCTGATATCATCTTCAAATCTGCCTGAAGCGATTTCGGTAGTGATTGTCTGCATAGGCTGCGGGTCGATATCTTCCATGAACTTTGCAGGAGGAAGAGGAACTCCCTGCTTGAGCGGTTTTGAGATTTCATGGTATTCGAAAGGTCCCATGTGCTGATCTTCAGCTTTTTCTCTCCAGGTCCAGCCTCTTCTTCTCGGTTCGTACTTGTCAAGGTCCTTAAGAATATTGACAACATCTATCTTTTCATTTTTCTTTAATTCTGCCATTATTTCTTACCTCCCTTGAAAGATTCAACAACCTTGTCCCAGCCTTCGCCTTTTGCAAGCTTGATGCTGGCATCTCTGATTGAGATGTTTTCAATCTTCGATAACTTATATACGCAGTGTCCTGCTCCCTTGCCCATTAAGCCATGATCAATGCAATGGTTAACGATAGGCATGCAGTCAAGTGAAGAAACACCCATTCTAAGTAAAACAGATCTTTCTATTGACGGAGTAGTGTTCTTTCTGCCTAATTCAAGAAGCGGGTCTACAACCTGATCGGTTAATTCCCAGAATCTCTGATAAAGTTCTTCGTCAGTAAGATTTGCGATATGCTGTCTTCTTACTTCGAAATCGTCTTCTCTTTTCATCCTTTTTTCTCCTTTTATAATCTGGATTAAAGACCTAAAGTCTTCTTAACGAATTCAACGTCTGTCTTTGTTTCTGCAGCCAGGAATTCCAGGTCTTCCTGTGTAGGAACCTCAACGCCCGCCTTCTTTACAGACTTTTTGATCAGTGACTGCCTGAAGTGATTGATGTCAGCTTCTTCGTGTTTTATGTAACCAGGATCCTTTGGCAGGATAATGTTTACGCCAGGCTTATCTTCCTTGTTCGGATCTCCGAATCTGATATCGATTCCGTTGTCTCTTGCGAAAGAAAGCTGAGGCTGAATGTGCTTGCCTGCGCCTGTATATTCAGTTTCACTGATTACTATAACTGCATCTTCAGGAAGTTCCTGTGCCAGTGAGAATGCTGCTGCAAGGGCAGTATTTCCGGCTGGTCCTCTTTCAATGCCTTCCAGGTTTGCAAGGGCTTCTGTCATATACATTACGTCGCCCTGCTTAACAGTTACATATCTGTCCATATAACGAAGAGGTCTTGCTGCACTGCGCGGAACATCTGAATGGTCAGGGTCTGTAGCGTAAGGAACGCCGAAACCTGTATGTCCTGTTGTGCATGATTTCTTGTTGAACTGAGTATCTGATGCCATATGAAGACCTGTCAGGTCAATTGATGCTGCAACCATCTGTGTATTGGTGCATCCGGCCTTAAGAAGTCCTCTTGCTGTACCTGTCATCATACCGCCGCCGGCATTTGTGCAGACTACCATGTCGGGATCTTTTCCAAGCTTCTCGCGGCACTGCATTGCAATTTCATATCCTAATGTCTCGATACCTGCAATACCAAACGGTGAATACAGGGATGCATTGAAATATCCTGTATCTTCAAGTACCGACAGGAAAGTGTAGAACAGTTCAGGTCCTACTGTAAGCTGAATTACCTCTGCGCCGAAAGCTTCACATTTTCTTGCTTTCTCAACTATTTCAGGCTGTCCTACTCCGTGTGAGTCATAGCATTCCTGAACGATAATGCAATCAAGGCCCTGCATAGCTGCCTGTGATGCAACAGCTGCGCCGTAGTTGCCGGAAGTTGCAGCGATAACGCCTTTGTATCCTAATTTCTTTGCATGAGCAACTGCGCAGGCAGCTCTCCTTGCTTTGAAGCTTCCCGAAGCATTGGCTGCCTCGTCCTTTGCAAAGATTCTTGCGCCGTAACCCGGCTTTGCATATTTTCTTGCAAGTGCAGTAATGTTTCTGAGCTCAAGAAGAGGAGTGTTGCCAACGCCTGTTCTTGACTGGATCTTGGCTACTTCATCAAGAGTATAGCCTGTTGCCTTCATCAGAGCTTCATAATCGAATGCTACTGAACCGGATTCAAATTCATTGTAGTCCAGTCCCAGTGCTTCCTTCATAATATCATTTGATCTTCCCATTACGGAATCGTAGTCTTTTGCTAAAGCCATTATTTGTCACCTCCAAACATGATTTCTCTGAGCTGTTTGTCGATCTCGATGATCTCAGGTACAAACTTGCCATAGCTATGAGTATAATAAGGACCAACTTCAATGAGAGTGCCTTTTTCAAGACGTCCGACTGCAGTCTTTACAGTTACTTCATCTCCGATTTCTGCATCTTCCTGAAGGAATCCCTTTGTCCACATTTCAAGGTCGCATTTCTTGGTATCTTCCGGCAGTTTGGCTGTTCTCTCTTCAGCCTTTAATACTACGGAATGAATGCGGACCCAATCGCCTTTTTTAGCCATTTCTGTCATCTCCTAACTAGTTTTTATGTTTTATTATTTTACCAGCTTGCATTCTTCGTCGATAAGATCTCTCATGTCTCCCATGATTGCTCTTGGAACAGGAATGTCGATCATAGTCTTAAGACCAGGTCTTGCATTGATTACATGAGGAATTGTGTTCATGATCATTGCCATTGTTCCGATTCCGCCTTCGATTTCAGGAGTATTTGCCATATTTACAGGAGGAACGCCCTTGATCTGTACATAGTCGCCTGTGTGAACGCCAACCTGCTCAGGTTCAATCTGCTGAGGGTGATCCATTTCAATCTTAACTTCTCCGTCAACAGTTCCCCAACCCTTCATTGCAACGCCTGCAACGTGACCTGCAGCTGCAAATCCGTAAGGTGACTTTCTGTCAACATCAGTTACGATAGGTTCCATGTCCTGCTCAAACTTTTCAAGCTTCCAGCCCAGTGCGTCGCAGATCATTCCAACTGATTCAGCAAATCCTACGTGACCTGCCATAGTTCCGTCTGCTTTTCTCTTTTCGAATTCAGCAACTTCCATACCGATTCCCTGTTCTTCCATTACTGCAGGACCAAACGGTGATAAGCTGTTAACTCTTCTTGATACGATGTGATCAACAGTTTCGCATGCACCTGTCCAGAGGATTACCAGAAGGTCCATAATTAAACCAGGGTTGATGCCTGTTCCCAGAACTGTTACGCCGTTCTTCTTTGCAACTTCGTCAAGTTTCTTTGCCAGTTCAGGTTCCTGAGCCTTAGGATAAGCCATCTCTTCTGCAGAAGTGATAACATTCATGCCTTTTTCCATTACGAAAACGAGCTTGTCAAATACGTCTCTTGTGAAAGAGTTTGTGCATACAACTACGATGTCTGCAGCTCCTTCTTTGATTACTTCTTCAGGAGTTCCAACGATAACATCTTCTCTGTCTCCTCTTTCAATTCCAGGAATAACTTCATACATGCTCTTTCCAAGCTTTGCACCGATATCAATTGCTCCAACGATATCTACTCCCTTTTTCTTGGTAAGCATTTTAGCAATTCCGCCGCCCATAGCGCCGAGACCCCAGATAATTACTTTTACGTTTTTCATAGTATTTTCTCCTTTTTATAAGATTTAGATTTAATAAATTAACCTCCGGTTAAGTTCCCGGGCTTACGAAAAGCCCTGTACACCTTTAATATAAAGCAAATACTATGCCACTTCTTAAGGTGAATATTGTATACTTATTTCTGTGATTCTGATTCTTTTGTAATCCGTTATTTGGTTTGTACGTACAAAAAAACACGGTAAAAAGAAGATTTCTTTTTCCCTTTAACAAAAGCAATCTGTTATTTGCCTGTGCAGTATAAAAAAGCTCTGTTTAAATGCCTAAGTCTTCCCCGTAAAAAGCAAAAATATTTGCAGATAATGTGCAAATATTTTTGCATATATACATATTTTATTTTCCCGATATATGATATTTCTTAAGCTTGTGCTGCAGCGTCTGGCGTTTAATCTTAAGGCTTTCTGCCGCCTTGGAAATATTGCCGTCGCTGGATACTATGGCATCTTTTATAATCAGAGCCTCAACAGCGGCAAGATACTCATCCAGAGGCTGGTTCTGATCGTATGAAATCCCGGGACTTTTGACCTTTCTTGCCGCTCCTGGCATATTCAGATTTTTCTCCGAAAGCACATGTTCTTTATCCGCCATGGAAACGGTCTGTTCAATAATATTCTCCAGCTCTCTCACATTGCCCGGGTAATCATAGTGCTGCAGTTTATTAATTGCGCCGTCGGTAACCATCCAGAGCTCTTTTCCGAACCTCTTGTTATGCTTTTCCAGGAACAAGTCTGTAAGCATTGGTATATCATCAAGTCTGTCTCTGAGAGCCGGAATAGATATATTGATTACATTAAGCCTGTAGTACAGATCTTTTCTCAGCTTTCCCTGAGCCATAAGTTCTTCCGGCGGCTCGTTCACTGTAGAGATGATGCGCACATTAACCGGTATGTCCTTTGTTCCGCCTACACGTCTTATATATCCTTCCTGAAGTACCCGCAGCAGCTTGCTCTGAAGATCGTAGGGCATTGCACTTATTTCATCCAGGAGAAGGGTTCCGCCATTAGCCTGCTCGAAAAGGCCGGCTCTGTCCACAGCCCCGGTGAAGCTCCCCTTGGTGGTTCCGAACAGAATTCCCTCCAGCAGAGTTTCGGGAATTGCGGCGCAGTTCTGTGCAAGAAAAGGTTTATCGGCTCGCCTGCCGCCATAATGGATACTCTGGGCAAAAAGCTCCTTGCCCGTTCCGGTCTCCCCGTATATGAATACAGAGGCATCGTTATCTGCGGCCTTTTTCGCCTTTTCCACCACCTCTGCAAACCGAGGGTTCTGTCCGTATATATCGTCGAATGTGTATTTTCTTATGCCTTTGGCAGGTTTTGCTTTCTCCGCCTCCGCCCGCTCCATTGCTCCTTCTCTGAGTTCAAGGAGAGTGTCCGACATCTGCCTGATGCTTGTTATATCCTTTGCCACTTCAAGAGCAGCTACCGTCTCGCCGTCTACTATTATAGGAACAGTACTGTTAACCGTTGTGATTTCCTTGCCATAAAGGTTCTTGTAGGTCTGCTGCTTCTTCAATGTGGGCTCATTTTTCTTCAAGGCTTTGAACATGGTACTTTCGCCCATGCTGAAGTCCGGAAAGGCTTCATGAAACTTTTTACCCATAACATCGCTTACATTGACCTTTTCCATATCGGCCATGGCTTTGTTATAGTGAATGCCAACGCCGTTTCTGTCTACTATGTATACACCTTCGTCAATGAGTTCTATGAGCTCATCCAGTATTTTTCTGTAATGCTCTGCTCTCATACTATAAGCACCGCCTTTCCCTAATATTGTACCATAAAGGTCAGGTTAGTGCAAATATTTTTGCATTAAAAAAGCTATTGTATATTGGCGAAAAATGCGATATGATAGATGATTATAGCGTAATTAGACGATACACTCGAAAACGCGCCAGATGAAAGAGAGGAATAAAGAAATGTACTTGACTTGTTTAGACTTAGAAGGCGTGCTGGTACCAGAAATCTGGGTTGCATTCGCAGAGGCCGCCGGAATTCCCGAATTAAAAAAGACCACACGGGACGAGCCGGACTACAATAAACTTATGGCTTGGCGTCTGGATATTTTGAAACAGCACGGACTGGGCCTCAAAGAAATTCAGGACACTATTGCCACCATAGATCCGCTGCCGGGAGCAAAGGAATTTCTCGATGAACTCCGCAGTTTTTCTCAGGTAATTATCATCAGTGACACATTCACTCAGTTTGCTCAGCCTCTAATGAAAAAGCTGGGCTGGCCGACAATCTTCTGCAACGAGCTGGTAGTAGCGGAAAGCGGTGAAATTACAGATTTCAGAATGAGACTGAATGAATCCAAGCTCAGCACCGTCAAGGCTCTGCAGGCCTGCGGCTTCGAAACAATTGCCAGCGGCGACAGCTATAATGACCTGGGAATGATCCGTGCCAGCAAAGCGGGATGGCTCTTCAAGAGTACCGAGCAGATCAAAGAGGCAAACCCTGATGTGGGCACCTGCGAAAGCTACGGTGAACTTATGGAGAATATAAAAAAGGCAATGGCCTGAACCTGAAAAGGAGTAATGAAATGAGGTTAAGAAAAGATCAGGACGATATAATTGACGATGAAGTCCTTTTAATTGCAAATGTATCTGATGCGCTGGCCCACCCGGCACGGGTAAAGATGTTTAAATACATAATGCAGGCAAACCGTGCTATGGTTACAGTATGCAACAGAGACCTTGTGGAGCATTTTGACTACGCCCAGGCCACCGTTTCTCAGCATATGAAAAAACTGGTGGATTCGGGACTTGTGCAAATCAAGAAAAAAGACAAATTCTCATATTATTACGTGAACCTGGGGATGCTCATGCAATACCTCAATGCCACGAAAAAATTTGCGGTGCAGTAGGCGCCGTACTCAAAGCATGTGCAGCTTAAAAGCTCTCTTGAAATTTCAGGAGGGCTTTTTTATTAAAATTTTTCCAATATTCTATTGACACACCTTCAAAGAGATGATATTATACTACTAATCCAGTAGGTAAATATGATAAAAAACGTACTGAGGCAAATATATTACACAGATAAAATCCACAACGGAAGGGAGAACATTACAATGTCTAAGATTTACACATCAGCCGATCAGTTAATCGGCAAAACACCTCTTTTAGAACTTACCAACATAGAAAAAAAGCTGGGACTTAAGGCCACCATTCTGGCAAAGCTCGAGTACTTTAATCCGGCAGGATCCGTTAAAGACAGAATCGCCAAAGCAATGATTGACGAGGCGGAAGCATCGGGTGCATTGAAACCGGGTTCCGTAATTATTGAGCCTACAAGCGGAAATACCGGAATCGGTCTCGCCGCTGTAGCCGCAGCAAGAGGATACCGTATCATTATCGTAATGCCTGAAACCATGTCAGTTGAACGCAGACAGCTTATGAAAGCCTACGGTGCAGAGCTTGTTCTTACAGAAGGCGCAAAAGGCATGAAAGGTGCCATCGCCAAGGCAGACGAACTTGCAAAGGAAATTCCGGACAGCTTTATCCCCGGCCAGTTTGTTAACCCTGCCAACCCTAAAGCTCACCGCGAAACAACGGGCCCTGAAATTTATGAAGACACCGATGGAAAGGTTGATATATTTATAGCGGGTGTCGGCACAGGCGGAACGGTCACAGGTGTAGGCGAATACCTCAAATCCAAGAATCCTGATGTAAAAGTAGTGGCAGTAGAGCCTAAAGACTCCCCTGTCCTTTCAGAAGGCAAGGCAGGTTCCCACAAGATTCAGGGTATCGGAGCAGGCTTTGTCCCTGACGTTCTCAATACCTCTGTATACGACGAAGTTTTCCCTGTATCTAACGAAGATGCCTTCGAAACCGGAAAGCTTCTGGGAAAGAGCGAAGGAGTGCTGGTGGGAATATCTTCAGGTGCAGCTCTTTATGCAGCCATTGAGCTGGCAAAGCGTCCTGAAAATCAGGGCAAAACCATCGTAGCCCTGCTTCCTGATACAGGCGACAGATATCTTTCCACGCCTTTATTCCAGGATTAAAACCAATTCAGGCTGAACAGAGTAAAATGAAAGCACTGATTGCAATGAGCGGCGGCGTTGATTCCAGCGTCGCCGCTAAGCTTATAAAGGACCGGGGATTTGACTGCATAGGCTGCACTATGAAACTGTATCATAACGAAGATGCCGGAATCCCCCGCTCTCATACCTGCTGCTCTCTTGAAGATGTCCTGGATGCCGAAAGGGTAGCATACCAGCTGGGAATTCCTTATTATGTTTTTAATTTTTCCTATGACTTTAAAAAGAAGGTAATAGACAAGTTTGTTGACTGCTACATCCATGGTATCACCCCCAATCCCTGTATTGACTGCAACCGATATATGAAATTCGACAAGCTATTGCAGCGGGGGCAGCTTCTTGGCTGTGATTATGTGGTCACCGGTCACTATGCCAGAATTGAAAAGGACAGTGAAACAGGGCTTTTCCTTCTGAAAAAAGCAGTAGACGAGACAAAGGATCAGAGCTATGTTCTTTACGATATGACTCAGGAGCAGCTCAGGCACACCCTTTTTCCTTTGGGATGTCTTCACAAATCAGAGACCAGAAAGATTGCAGAAGAATGCGGTTTTGTAAACGCCGAAAAGCCGGACAGCCAGGATATATGTTTTGTTCCTGACGGGGATTATGCTTCTGTAATCGAGCTCCATACGGGCAGGAAATCTCAGCCCGGTGATTTTATAGATGAGAAAGGCAATGTGCTGGGCCGTCATAAAGGTATTATTCACTACACCATCGGACAGAGAAAGGGCCTCGGCATTGCATTGGGCGAGCCTGTGTATGTGTGCCGTATCTCTGCGGAAGACAACACTGTAACGTTGGGCAAAGAATCCTCTTTATACAGCCGGCGGCTCGTTGCAGGAAATTTCAACTGGATTTCAGGCAAAGCTCCTGCAGAAAAAATTCGCTGCAAGGCAAAGACCCGTTACAGACAGAAGGAACAATGGGCATATGCGGAGCCTTCAGATGAAGGAAAAGTTCGCATTACCTTCGATGAACCGCAGCGTGCAATCACTCCGGGACAGTCTGCAGTTCTATACGACGGCGATATCGTTCTGGGAGGCGGCACCATTCTATAGAAAAGGCCCCATCTGCTGCTGCAAAGAAAGGGGTCCGCTCTTGTTTTAATACTATAAACATAGTATAATAATGGGTATAAAATATCGAGGTGATTAAAATGATTTCAACTAAAGGCAGATACGCTCTTCGCGTTATGGTGGATCTGGCCGAGCACAGAAACGGCGGTTTTATCCCAATGAAGGAAGTTGCGGCCCGCCAGGAAATATCCCTTAAATATATTGAACGGATTATGCCCGTCCTGACAAAGAACAATTTTGTAAAAGGTCTTCACGGCAAAGGAGGCGGATATCAGCTTACCCGCGAGCCGGACCAGTATACAGTCTGGGAGATTCTTCAGGCCGCCGAGGGCGATATGGCCCCTATTGCCTGTCTGCAGCAGAACGCGGATCCCTGTCCGAGAGCTCCGGAGTGTCGTACCCTGCCTATGTGGAAAGACTATTACGAGACCACCCGCAGCTTCTTTGAAAACAGAACCATTGCGGATCTGATGGCCGAATCGCCGGCGGATAATTATGTTATATAACCGTGATATCAATATCATCCATTATCCAATTATTAAAAGTCATATACCACTCAATGTTCTCTTTCGGTTCAAAATAAAATTGTGACCATGCGGTGTGTACTCTTACAGCAGAGCCGTCATCATTAACAAGCTCCGGCTCCTCATTATCCGGTGTCATCATTACAACCGCAGCATAACCCGTCGCAGCAGGCTGCGATTTTTCTTGGCCTGCTATTTTCGCTCTAGGATCATCCCCATAGTTATAATCCTGCAGTCTGAAGCTATTCTCAGGAAGGTCAGGCTCGACAGTAAAAAGCAGAGCTGTATAGAAAACAGGGTGCTCTGCATATTCATCATCACAGTTTTCCTCTATCTGCCGGCAAACACACTCCTGCACAGTCAGCTTATGTTCTTTCCCGGTCACCGGATGATTGAAAACGACACTCCCACCATTCTCAGGCGTAGGAAAATGAATTCCCGGCAGTTCTTCAGGCCTTCTCTTCAATTTTATTGTCAACGTTTTAATTTCAGAACCGCAGCCTTCCCATCCGAAGACAAACCTGCGTATTACCCAGCCCATAGACGGGTCGAGACCGTAATGCTCCATGGCTGATTCGGCAGCCTTATCCTTTCCGAAATAATCAGGCATGCAGTCCTGGGGAACATAATATGTACGGAAATCGTTCCTATAGCACAATCCCTCTCCGTTTGCCCTTACCTCTGCATCAAACTCTATGTTATCAGGATTCTCATTTTCAATCTGCGCCAGCTGTTCACGAGTAAAATCATCTCTCCTGGCATGGAAAATGTCCCATTTATTCACATATTCTTTAAACAACCGCGGTGGTCTTTCCACGCAAAAGTCTATAACAATTCCTTCGTCGCATACATATACCGACGGTACATGCCAGCGTTCATCACCCCACATGAATGTTTTTTCCACCTTAATCTCTTCGCAGTTCGGGCCCGCAGCATTCATGAATCCTCCCCGGTATGTCACAATCCATTTATCCATATTGCACCTCCCATGGTATATTTGTAAAAATGATACCACATCCCCTATGTCCTCTGCAACGCAAAAAAACAAACGGACAGAATCCAGAGCAAGTATCGTTTTTGTCCGTTTTTTTATTAGAAATTTGCCCCTAAAGGGCTTTTTTCTTACTTTTTATTCCATTGTGTGTCATTTGTCCGCTTTTGAGGCAGATTTGTCCGCGTTTTTATGCTAAAACACGGACAAAAACTGATAATAAAAGTCATTCTGTCCGCATAGCACTTTTCGCTGCCAATAGCCATAAAACCTGTAGGTCATGGCACTATCCCACACCTACTTATGATAGGCCTCGTGCCGTATAATCTTAAAGCTCCTGTAAATCTGCTCCAGAAGCACAACTCTCATCATCTGATGAGGGAAAGTCATCTTTGAAAAAGACAGCTTGAAGTCAGCCCTTTTGCTGACCTCAGCAGAAAGGCCAAGGCTTCCGCCGATGACAAAGGCCACATCGCTTCTGCCTTCAAGACCGAGATTTTCAATCTTTGAAGCCAGTTCTTCCGAGGAAAGCTGTTTTCCCTGAATCTCCAGAGTAATCACATATGTGCCGTCTTTTATAGACTTCAGAATTTCGCGGCCTTCTTCAATTTTGACCTTTTCCTCCTCTGCAGGACCGGCTTTGTCCGGAAGGCGTACCTCCTTCAGCTCAACGATTTCTACAGAAGCAAAACGGGACAGTCTTTTCATGTATTCGCCTACGGCATCAGTCCAGTATTTTTCCTTTAATTTTCCTATGCATATTACCTGAATGTTCATTTCTTCACCTTTTCTGCAGCGTCCATCCTTGGCAACTGTGCCTACACCGCTAAAAATCTTCCTGTCTCTTCTCTGTCAACCACCTCAAGTTCAAGGTCCTTTCCCACATAAAAGCCCTCTTCCTCAAGGATATTCTTTACAGTAATATAAGCCTGCTCAGGTGTGTTGTTTTCCTTGCTCAGATGGGCAAGAAGAACGCGGGGAACCTTCTTTCCGCCAAGCCGAGCAAGAATCCGCACAAGGCACTCCGCCGCCGCCTCGTTGGAAAGATGCCCCAGGTCGCTCAGTATTCTGTGTTTTAAATTATAGGGATATCTGCCGTAAAGGAGAATGTTGCGTTCATGGTTTGCCTCAAGGACAAGCAGGTCGGCATCTTTTATGTTTTCAAAAATTTCATCGCTTACAAACCCCGTATCGGTTACTACTGCAGCCCTGTGCCCGTTCTTCTCAAAGGCATAAGCCACAGGTTCGGCCGTATCGTGGGATACATTAAAGGGCATTACTCTGATGTCGCCCACGTCAAAGGCTTTCCCTCCCGTTACCGGCACGAACAAGGCCCGGGACAGATCCGGATTTCTCTCAATTAATGCGTCAATTGTACCTCTGGTGGCATAAACAGCCACATTACCCTCCTGACGGACAAGCGCCCCAAGGCTCCTTACATGATCTATATGTTCATGGGTGAGAAGCACAGCGGAAATTTCATCAGGTGAAATCTCAGCGTCCTGAAGTTTTTCCTTCATTTTTTTAATCCCGAGACCCATGTCGAGAATTATGTTGGTATTTTCGCTTTTTATAAGATAACTGTTGCCGGAGCTGCTGCTGGCAAATGTCTGTAATCCAAGCTCCATATATGTAACTTCCTTTTGTCTGTCTTTTATAAGTGCTCCTTAATGGCACCGTCCGTAATTATACCATTTTTCCGTTGTAAAATCCATTAAAATAAGTCATAATATATGTGAGCATTAGCAGAATATAGAAATTATAAATAAAACGGGGAGGCTTTAATATGGCTATTTTGAGGATTTATACAGATGGGGCATGTTCCGGAAATCAGGAAAAGGAAAATATCGGCGGATGGGGAGCTATACTGGAATACGGCGAACACAGAAAAGAGCTCTTCGGGGGTCAGGTTAACACCACCAATAACCGCATGGAACTGACAGCGGTAATTGAAGCCCTTAAAGCCATTAAGGGCACAGGCCGAACCATAGAGGTTTTTTCTGACAGTGCCTATGTGTCCAACTGCTTTCGCGAAAAATGGTACGAGTCCTGGGAAAAGAATCATTGGCGCAATGCAGCTAAAAAACCGGTAGAAAACCGCGAGCTCTGGGAAGAACTGCTGGCTCTTGTCCGCCTCCACCATGTAAGCTTCTACCGTGTAAAGGGGCATGTGAATCTGGAAAGCAAATCCGCTGATCCGGATAAGCTCTATTCCAAATTCAGGGAATGGAACGGAAGCAGCTTTTCATTTGACGATTTTGAATATATAACCCGGATGAACAACCGCGCCGATGAACTGGCAAACGAGGGAATAAAAAAAGCCCGGGGCTGAAATTACCCCAGGGCCACATCCAGAATCATCATTACGCTGAATCCGACAGCAAAGAACACAGTTCCCACATTGGAGTGTTTTCCCGCGGACATTTCGGGAATCAGCTCTTCGACCACGACATACATCATGGCTCCGGCGGCAAAGCTTAAGAGGTACGGAAGAAGAGGAATCACAAGGCCTGCAGCGGCAATGGTCACAAGAGCACCTAGAGGCTCCACTATTCCGGAAGCTGCACCGCTTAAAAAAGCCCTCTGTTTCTTTACACCTTCTGCCTGAAGAGGCATGGATATAATGGCTCCCTCGGGAAAATTCTGAATGGCAATGCCCATAGAAAGGGCCAGGGCTCCCATAGCGGTGATACTCGTATTTCCTGCAATATATCCTGCATAAACGACTCCCACTGCCATTCCTTCGGGAATATTATGAAGAGTAACCGCAAGTACCAGCATTGTTGTTTTGCGCAGACGGCTTTCAGGCCCCTCGGCCTCGTCGGCGTTTCTATGTAAATGAGGGATAACATGGTCCAGCAGAAGCAGGAATAATATTCCCGCCCAGAATCCTACTGCCCCAGGCACAAAGGACCATTTTCCCATATCCTCAGCAGCCTGCTCCAATGCAGGTATCAACAGACTCCAGACAGATGCTGCCACCATTACCCCCGCAGCAAATCCCGACAATGCTCTCTGCAGCCTGTCGCTCATGGCGTTTTTCATAAAAAGGACGCAGGCCGCACCCAGTACGGTGCCCAGAAACGGTATCATAATTCCGCAGAATGCATATGATGTCATATAATTCATACCCTCTCTTATATAAATCTTAGATTTTAAGAATACCACCCCATAGACTCTTTCGTCAATAGCATTCTTTGACTCATATCTCGTATGTTCTTTTCTTATTCCTTTAAAGAATTTTGCAATTCAATGCACTTTATGCTATACTTTGAAACGGACTAATGTTGCGGAAGCGTCTATTTTACAGGAGAATTGAAATGATATATAACAATGTGCTTGAAGCTATGGGGAATACCCCTATGATCCAG
>CAKMLH010000035.1 GCA_927797855.1 uncultured Clostridia bacterium
TCCGTACGGATATGGTAAATCAGCCGGAGGGCGCACCGGAGATTTTGTTTATAACGTTGAAAGCTTAGCTGTGATGAAGTTATTGAAAACACTTTCCCTGCATAGAATATAGGGTATCCGGGGTTAATTGGGCTTTTTTTCTTGTGTTAAGCCATGAAGAGGGAGGTTGTTCCAAAACCCCCGCAAATCGTTCCTTTTTGGAACAAAAAACGGACAATATGGAACATAATTTACAAATAGTGGTTTCATTGACAAAAAATAGGAACAAAAACGCGAGAAAAACAGTGTATATGACCTACAAAAAGAGTTTTTGTTCCAAAAGAACCGCAATCTGTTCCTTTTTGGAACAAAAAACAAAGAAAATGGAACAGATTCAAAATAAGAGGTGTTTTTTTATGAGTAAAATTGTAATCGCAGGCGGCGGCTGGGCAGGATGTGCCGCCGCCGTCAGGGCAGCAAAGCTGGGAATGGAAACAGTGCTGATAGAAAAGACGGATTTGCTCCTTGGCCTTGGAAATGTAGGGGGAATAATGCGAAACAACGGCAGGTTTACTGCCGCAGAAGAAAACATTGCCATGGGAGCAGGTGAATTATTTGAAATAACCGACAGACTGAGCACACACAAAAATGTGGATTTTCCGGGGCACAGGCATGCCAGTCTCTATGACACCAGAGCTATAGAGCCGGAGGTGAGAAGGCTGCTTCAGAGCCTCGGTGTGGAAATCAGATTTATGTGCAGGGCAGTTGATGTGATCATGGATGAAGAAGGTAAACCGGCTCCGCGCATACAGCCTGCCGAGGGGGACGCGCCGAGAAGGGTTAAGGCTCTTAAGCTGATGAAGGCAAACGGTGGCCACTACATAGAAGATATTCTGAGGGGAGACGTTTTTGTGGAGACCACGGGATCCACAGGACCTATGGGAAACTGCGCCCGGCACGGCAGCGGCTGCGCCATGTGTATCCTCCGCTGCCCCGCCTTCGGCCCCCGGGTCAGCCTGACGGCCAAGGCGGGCGCCTGCGACCTGACCGGGGAGAGAGCAGGCGGCGTGCCGGGCGCGTTCAGCGGGTCCTGCAAGATTGATAAGAGCACACTGAGCAAAAAGCTCCAGAAAAAGCTGGAGAAGGACGGGTTTGCCGCGGTGCCTCTGCCTGAACACCTTGTAAACCCGGGGAAGCTTTCCCAGAAGGTCTGCCAGCAGTACGCCCTGCCGGAGTTTGCCGAAAACGTAATAGTACTTGATACCGGCTGTGCCAAGCTGATGACGCCTTTCTTCAATCTGGAACAGCTGAGAACGGTGGAGGGCTTTGAAAACGCCATGTTTTCTGACCCCTATGCCGGCGGCAAAAGCAATTCCCTACGCTATATGGCTGTGGGTGAGAGAGATGAATTCATGAGAGCCAGAGGGTTTGAGAACCTCTTTCTCGGCGGCGAAAAGTCAGGGTTTTTCGTAGGACATACTGAAGCGATCACCACCGGCTCTCTGGCAGGATACAATGCTGCTGTGACGGCAGCAGGCGGGCACCTGCTGGAGCTTCCTGACAGTCTGGCCACAGGCGATCTGATAAAGTATGCGCAGGATGCACTTACTGAAGAAAATGCTCTGCAGCGGCGGTTTACCTTTGCAGGAGGCGAGTACTTCAGAAGAATGGAAGAGAAAGGCCTTTACAGTACCGATCCTAAAAAGATAAAGAAACGGGTAAAAGAGGCAGGACTAGAGAATATTTACAATAAAGCTCTCATGTGATAAAATGCTGACAGGATAAAACTCACAAATGAGAACTGAAGGAGGAGCTCTATGAAGGCAATTCTTGGAATAATGGCAGCGGTATACGCGGCTATGGTATATGGAACCATAATAAATATGTACAGGCAGAAGCAGAAAAACTACCTGATTTTCAAGACCGTCACAAGCATTATATTTGTGCTTATGGGTGCAGCTGCTTTCAGAATAAGCGGTTCACAGCTGTTTATGGCTTTTCTGCCGGCATATGTTTTCTGTCTCATAGGAGATATACTTCTGGCACTGGCTCACGAAATAGACAACAACCTTAAAAATCCCCAGTTTACTTTGGGGGTAGGAGCCTTTGCCATAGCCCATCTTTTCTTCATCTGGAAGATACAGACATACATGTTCTCCGGCGTAAGCGTCGGGGGCATAATCATGTCGCTGCTTTTGGGCGCATATACCGTCTGGACTACAAGGAGCAGCGCCTTTGAATACGGGAGCAACAAGGTGCCGTCAATAATATATTCTCTCATTGTAGGTTTTCTGGGAGGAATGGGCATCGAACTGATTATCGGCTCCTTTACAGAGGGACTGGGCTCACCGGCCTATGTCCTAATGGCTCTTGGCATGGTTTTCTTCATGGTATCGGACACCATTCTTGCCAACAAGTATTTCAGGAAAGAAGGCAAAGGCTGGTTCGGCACTGCAGTTCTGATTTTCTATTACGGAGCAATGGGACTTCTGACTGCTTTTACGGCTTTTCTCTAGGAAGCAATGGTCCTGAGGAAAGGTTTGTGCCCGATGTATTCAGATAAATTGAAAGAGGGAAGATACAGATGAGAATAAACAAATATATAGCACAGGCCGGAATTGCAAGCCGCCGCAAGGCTGACGACCTGATTCTGAACGGCAATGTCAAGGTAAACGGAGCGGTAATGAAGGAGCCCGGCTACGATGTGGCAGAAGGCGACAAGGTTGAGGTTAACGGAAGGCTGCTTGAAAACCGCACAAAGCTTGAATATGTGCTGATAAACAAACCTACGGGCATGGTCACTACCGTTTCCGACGACAAAGACCGTCTGACTGTAATGGAAGTGGTCAAGGATATAGATGCAAGACTCTTTCCTGTGGGAAGACTGGATTACAATACAAGCGGCGCGCTGCTTATGACCAATGACGGCGAGATGGCTTATAAGCTTACTCATCCCAAACACGAGGTCTACAAGACTTACAGAGCCAGAGTAGCAGGGGTATTATCAAACGAAAAGGTGGCCAGGCTGAGGAAGGGTGTTGACATAGGAGGTTTTGTAACATCAAGGGCTAAAGTGAATGTCATCAAGGGAAATCAGCATTCTACAATAGTGGAAATTTCAATTCACGAAGGAAAGAACCGCCAGGTGCGCAAGATGTTTGCGGCTGTAGGAAACCCGGTGCAGGAACTGGAGCGCACCGCTATAGGAGAAATCAGACTGGGGCACCTTAAGCCAGGCCATTACCGCAAGCTGACAAGAGAGGAAATCCAGTATCTGCGAAGTGTATAATGAAGCGTGACGGCCTGCATGCCCACCGCAGCAGCTGCCACGGCATATAGACTGAAAAAAGAGCCCTGCATAACGCCGGACTCTTTTTTCATAAAAGATGTATTAGTAATTATCGTGTTTTCCTTTTAAATAATGTCCGCGCAAAGCCGGGAAATTATTTTCTCTTGCATTCCTTAGGAGTTACGCAAGTTCCGGTAGCTTTGCAAACTACGATTGGTTCTTCAAGGAAATCTGCTGCGGAAGCGCTGATGTCAGGTCTTGCCTGAACAACCTTTCTTGCTTCGAATTTCATCTTTCTTGAAGTGTTGCCGATCTTGGTGATTTCGCCGTAAGCTTCGATGTAGTCGCCTGCATATGTAGGAGCTAAGAATTCTACGTCATCATATGCGCAGAAAAGACCTTCGTCTCCGTCAAGCTTGATAAGTAATTCTGTAGCAACATCGCCGAATAAGTGAACCATATGAGCTCCGTCTACAAGGTTTCCGCCGTAGTGAGCATCTTTAGCTGACATTCTGACTCTTATAGTTGAAGTGATTTTTTCTTCCATTGTTCCATTCTCCTTTTCACATCGAAAATTTAAGTTTTGGTTAAGTTAAAATAACTTTGTAATTATGCAAATATATATTGCAAATTCTGTGCCAATGGTTTATTATTGAAAATAGACAAAAAGTGAACCGATTTGTGTTCACCCCTAAGAAAGGAGCGAACCGATAATGTCAAATAATTACGGACTCGAAAGGGTCCTTGAGCCTAAATATGTTCTTCCTACTTCCGCCTGGAAGCTGGACAACAGCAGAAATATATATCCCAACGAAATGCTCCTGTCCATAAAGCGCATTCACCTGGAAGGAACAAGCTTCAAGCAGATATGCACCGAAGTAAATTACAACGAAGAAAAAATCAAACAGACTATTATAGATATAGTCATCAGAAGGGGCAAGCTGCACAATCCGGTAACCGACACCGGCGGTCTGATTTTCGGCCAGGTGGAGAAAATCGGAGAGTCTTTTGAAAGTCAAGGCGGCGTTAAAGCCGGAGACGAGATAATATGCAATGCCTCTCTGGCATCCGTACCCATATATATTGAAAAAATTACGGCAATAGATTACGCCTTTAATCAGATTGAGGTGGAGGGATATGCTGTGGTTCACGACAGGATTCCCCTGGTAAAAGTAAAGCCGGGAATTCCTTTGAATCTCCTCCTTT
Source organism: uncultured Clostridia bacterium (assembly GCA_927797855.1). GTDB lineage: Bacteria > Bacillota > Clostridia > Peptostreptococcales > Anaerovoracaceae > SUG1106. The sequence continues at coordinate 4,475 of CAKMLH010000035.1, forward strand.
TCACCCTGGACGAATCGGGGACTCTTTTCAGCCTCAATAAGCTGGCGGAAGGAAAGGTAAAGTGCCTCATTGTAGGAAACAACATGATTACCAATCTGATTTTCGGATATGTGCTCCGCAGAAAGCTGGGTCCGGAAGGAGAGATAACCTGCCTTCTTGACAGAAAAACAGGCATTCAGATTACCGGGGGAGGCATTGACAGGCTGGTAAGCCTTGTGTTCAATCAGATTCATTATCTGGACATCCTGAAACCTGTCGAGTGCCTTGAAAAGCTTAACGCAGAGTCGCTCTTCGACCTTTCGGTAAACTGTGCGGAAATTCCGGGAGCTGAAACTGTAAATATTCTGGCAACAAGACCCGGCGGCACTGTTCTCTTCGCAAATCTGATAAACAACCTGAACATAGCTCTTTATATAACCGAATCCATCTCCAAGACACTGGAAGTTCACGGGGCCCAGGGGTATATTGAAGGCTATGACGATTTCGATGTACAGATTGTAAGCGAAATTGCCGCATACTTTGAAAATGCTTCGTTCGTAAAGATTGAAACCGATGAACCGGAAGAATACATAAACCCTTACAACCGTTCACTGATTGAAAAGACAAAGACTGAGGATTTTGTGTTCAACAGCAAGGCCATGAAAAACGTCCTTGATGAAATACTTAAAGTATCCAGGTACGACTGCAATGTGATTATTTTCGGTGACACCGGTGTCGGAAAGGAAAAGGTGGCAAACCTTATCCAGAAAAACAGCGACCGCAAAATGCAGCCTTTTGTGAAAATCAACTGCGGGGCCATATCCCCCAGCCTCATCGAATCGGAATTCTTCGGCTACGAGAAAGGAGCGTTTACCGGGGCTAACGCTTCAGGCAAAAAAGGCTATTTTGAGCTTGCCAACAATGGGGTAATGTTCCTGGATGAAATAGGTGAGCTTCCCCTTGACATGCAGGCGAAGCTCCTCAGAGTAATCCAGGATGGAGAGTTTTACAGAGTGGGAGGGACCACACCTGTAAAAACCAATGTGCGTATAATTTCTGCCACCAACCGGGATCTGGAGAAGCTTGTGGAGGAAGGCAAATTCAGGCGGGACCTTTATTACAGGCTTAACGTTGTTCCTATCAGAATTCCGCGGCTCGGTGACAGACCTGAGGACATTCCTGTTCTTGTTAATCATTTTCTCGGCAAGTACGGGGAAAAATTCGGCACGAGCAGAAAGATTTCTGAGAGCGCTATGGACTATCTGAAAAAACTCCCTTGGCCGGGCAACATAAGGGAACTTGAAAACTCCGTGCAGAGGCTGATAATATCCTCAAAAGGTGAGGATATCACTCTGATGGATGTTATGAGGGAGACCCATGGCGAAATCTTCGGTGGGCCTTTCATGGGAATAGATGAGGATGAAGAGACGGGACAGGAAATGGATCGGGAAATTGACCTTCAGACTGCTGTGGACGAATATGAAAAAGGTCTCATAAAGCATGCATGCGAAAAGTACGGATCCACCAGAAAAGCGGCAAAAGCCATTGGGATAAGTCAGACACAGCTTGTGAGAAAGAAAAAGAAATACGGAATTTAAGAACCATAAAAATAGTGAACCGATTCAGGTTCGCTATTTTTGATAATGAAAATAAAACGGTTCAATTTTTGCAGGGCCTTCTGGCTGCAGATTGAGGAGAGCTCCTTTAAAATGTGGATAAATGCACGATGTCAAAGGCATAACCTTTTTGTCGATGCTTGGCATAAAAATTGCTATATATTATCACGGTTGATTTTCTATTAAAATAATTTACACACATAAAGGAGACAAGAAGCATGGAGTACAAAAAAGGAGATATTTACGGAACACATCGAGTAATTGAGCCCAAGGGCGTATTGCCTCAGCCGGCAGACATTATCGATAACACTATGGAGATTTACGATAATGAAGTACTTATCGACGTGCATACGTTAAATATAGACTCTGCATCTTTCACTGAAATTGAAAAAAGAGCAGGCGGAGATGTAGAAGAAATCAAAAAGATCATTATGAACATCGTTGAGACAACCGGAAAGCACAAGAATCCTTGGACCGGATCCGGCGGAATGCTTATCGGCAAGGTTAAGGAGATCGGGCCTAACTTCAAAGGTGACCTCAGGGTAGGAGATAAAATCGCCACACTGGTATCCCTTTCACTGACCCCGCTGAAGATTGAAGAGATCAAAGAAATCAGACCTGAAATCGACCAGGTTGATGTTAAGGGCCAGGCTATTTTATTCCAGTCAGGCTTATACGCTATCCTCCCTAAGGATATGCCTAAGGAACTGGCGCTGTCAGTTCTTGACGTAGCAGGAGCTCCTGCACAGACTGCAAAGATCTGCAAGCCGGGAGATACGGTAGTTGTAATGGGCGGCGGCGGAAAGTCCGGCATTCTCTGCTGCTGGCAGGCCAAAAAGCAGGTTGGCATCAACGGCAAGGTTATCTGCGTAGACGGATTTAAGAAGTCTATTAACAGAGCAATGTCCGTAAAGTGCGCTGATGAATACATAGTAGTCAATGCTACTGATGCTGTAGCTATGTACAATGAAATCATGGAAGCTACAGAGGGAGAACTTGCGGATGTTGTAATCAATGTTGTTAACATACCGAATACGGAGATGGCATCTATTATGGCCTGCAAAGACGGAGGACTTGTATACTTCTTCTCAATGGCTACAAGCTTCACTAAGGCTGCTCTCGGTGCTGAAGGTGTGGGCAAGGATGTGACTATGCTTATCGGCAACGGATATACAAAGGGACACGCTAATGTTGCACTGCAGGTTCTCAGAGATGATGAAAGAATAATGAAACTCTTCGCAGAACTTTATGCATAATAAAATATAATGTATGTAATTTTATATAAAAACTATGCACAAAAGTGATTTTGCCTATGGCAAAAAAAATAGTTTTGATATATAATTAACATAGTAAGCTATGCCGATATCGCTTTTTAAAGGCGTTTCGGTATTAAAAGCAATAATTATTTTTCTAGGAGGAAATTAAAATGAAAAAAGGAGACCCTTATGGTACACACAGAGTAATCTCCCCAAAGGGAGTATTACCACAGCCAGCAGACGTTATTGACAACACTATGGAAATCTATGATAACGAAGTACTTATCAACGTTAAGACTTTAAACGTTGACTCCGCTTCTTTCACAGAAATCGTAAGAAGATCATGCGACGGCAAGAAGCCTGCAGACATCGAAAACTCACCTGAAGATCAGGAAAAAGTTAAGAAGACTATGCTTGACATCGTTGCTAAAGCAGGAAAGCACAAGAATCCTTGGACTGGTTCCGGCGGAATGCTCATCGGTACAGTTGAAGAAATCGGACCTGCTTATGTAGGCGACTTAAAGGTTGGCGACAAGATCGCAACATTAGTATCACTTTCACTTACACCGTTAGTAATTGATGAAATCCTTGAAATGAGACCTGCTATCGACCAGGTTGACATTAAGGGACATGCAATCTTATTCCAGAGCGGTATCTATGCAAAACTTCCTGAAGACATGGAAGAAGGTCTTGCATTATCAGCATTAGACGTTGCAGGTGCTCCTGCTCAGACTGCTAAGCTGGTTCAGTCAGGCGACAAGGTTCTTATTATCGGCGGCGGCGGAAAGTCCGGACTTCTCTGCTTATATGAAGCAAAGAAGAGAGCTGGCGTTACTGGCCTCGTAGTATGCGCTGCAGGTTCACAGAAATCAGAAGACAGAGCTAGAAATCTTGACCTTGCTGATGAATACTTCCACATGGATGCTACAGATGCAGTTGGAATGTACAACAAGGCTATGGAATTAACTAACGGCGAATTATTCGACGTTGTTATTAACTGCGTAAACATTGAAAATACTGAAATGGCTTCAATCCTTGCCTGCAAGGACGACGGCGTAGTATACTTCTTCTCAATGGCTACAAGCTTCACTAAGGCTGCTCTTGGTGCAGAAGGCGTTGGCAAGGACGTTAACATGATCATTGGTAACGGATACACTAAGGGTCATGCAGCAATCACTCTTCAGTGCTTAAGAGAGCATGAAGGCCTTAGAAAGCTCTTCAAGGAAATGTATGCTTAATCGTTTCTTCAATTATAAGTACGGCGTTGCCGCAGCGTAGGAACGATTGCGATCTGCTTTTCGCAAATCTGAATTACGTTTCTTCAATTATAAAAAGTATTAAAAGGAGAATATAATGGCTATTAGAAATTGGAAAGACATTCCTTTATTCAAGGATGTAACCGATGAACAGTGGAACGACTGGCATTGGCAGGTTAACAACAGACTTTCCACAGTAGAGGAAATCGCACAGGTTGTTAATCTTACAGAACAGGAAAAGAAAGATATCGAAAAGGTTATGGGCGGCTTCAGAGTAGGCATTACACCTTACTATGCTTCCCTTATGGATCCTGACGATCCTAGAGATCCGGTTAGAATGCAGGCAGTTCCTACACTGGCTGAAATGCACAGATCAGAAGCTGATGACCTTGACCCTCTTCACGAAGATGCAGACTCCCCTGCTCCTGGATTAACTCACAGATATCCGGACAGAGTTCTCTTCTTAATCACTGACCAGTGCTCAATGTACTGCAGACACTGCACAAGAAGAAGACTTGCAGGCGAAACTGACGGCGCAAGATCAAAGGAAGATATCGATGCTTGTATCGAATACATCAGAAAGACACCTCAGGTTAGAGACGTACTTCTTTCCGGCGGTGACGCTCTCCTCGTTGAAGATGAAACTCTTGAATACATCATCAGCGAACTGAGAAAGATCGACCATGTTGAAATCGTAAGAATCGGTACAAGAACACCGGTTGTAATGCCTATGAGAATTACTGACAAGCTTTGCGACATGCTGAAGAAGTATCATCCAATCTGGTTAAATACTCACTTCAATCATCCGAAGGAAATGACTCCGGACGCTATGGAAGCACTGAGAAAGCTTGCTGACGCAGGTATTCCTCTTGGAAACCAGTCAGTACTGTTAAGAGGCGTTAACGACTGTAAGCACGTAATGAGAGAGTTAGTACAGGTTCTCTGCAAGAACAGAGTAAGACCTTACTACATCTACATCTGCGACCTGTCAATGGGTATTGAGCACTTCAGAACTCCGGTATCAAAGGGTATCGAAATTATCGAAGGCTTAAGAGGACATACTTCAGGATATGCTGTTCCTACATTCGTAGTTGATGCTCCTGGCGGCGGCGGAAAGACTCCTGTAATGCCTCAGTATGTAATTTCCCAGACTCCTCACAAGGTAATCCTGAGAAACTACGAAGGTATTATTACTACATACACAGAGCCAAGCCTGCCTGAGCTTCCTTGCCACTGCGACTACTGCACAGGCAAGAAGACCTACAAGTATGAAGGTGTTTCCGCTCTGGGCGAAGGTCCTGAAATCAAGACCATCGAACCTGCACATCTTGCAAGACACGAAAGAAACAAGCACTAATAGCTGCTTAACATTTCGCAAAACAAAAACTTTGCCTATAGGGAGGCGGCTGCGTCTCCCTATAGGTGTGATTAAAGGATAATAAAATATGGGGCTGCTATACGACTTATCAACTAAATACAAGACCCTTTCCATAGTAGGCATGGCCAAGAATGCCGGCAAGACCACAGCTTTGAACTACCTCATTGAAGAAGCAATGGATGACGGCATAAAGCTTGGCGTAACATCAACGGGAAGAGACGGAGAGAGCCAGGATTTAGTTACAGGTACTGAAAAGCCGAGAATTTATCTGGATCAGGATACGATAGTAACCGTGCCTACACAGCTTTACGATCTGGCTGATGCAGGACTTGAAATTTTAAAGAAAACCAGGTTTTCCACTCCCCTGGGAGATCTTCTCATATGCAGAGTGGCAGACAGCGGCTATGTTCAGGTGGCAGGAACCGTAGCGTCTATGGACACAAAGCGTGTCTGCAGTGAAATGTTCGGTTACGGATGCCAGCTGATTTTAATCGACGGAGCCATTGACAGAAAATCCATTGCATCACCTGAAACTTCAGATGCAATAATACTTTCCACAGGAGCGGTGCTTTCCAGAAGCATGCGCAAGGTGGTTGAAGAAACGGCTCACATAGTAAACCTTTACTCCATTCCCGAACTCGAGGAAGGGACGGCAAGGGACCTTATAGAAGAAAACAACTTTGATGACAGAATTATGACTGTGGACAGAGACGGCAAAGTGGAAAAACTTGACCTGGCCACGGGTCTTGGTGCATCAAGATATATAGATGATAAAATAGACGAAAATACAGAGTATGTTTACATACCCGGTGCTTTCACAAACAGTGTGATTGCGGATATAAACCCGAAGAAACTTAAAAAGGTCAGATTTGTTCTTAAGAATCCGACGAAAATTTTTCTCAGTGCAATGGACTGGGGTCTCTGGAGAAAGAGAGGCTTCAGGGTCAATGTGCTTAAAAACATTGAGATTGCAGCAATTACTGTTAACCCGTGGGCACCGAGCGGTTACACTTTTGACAGCGGTGAGCTGGTCAAAGCCATGCAGGAGGCTCTGCCGGATATTCCGGTTATAGATGTGAGAGTGTAGCTTTGGAGGTGCTTAGAAATGAGAATGGGAACAAACCGCAGACTGGCCAACGTTAAGACAAGACATGAGACCGGTCTGGATTACATAATGCAGAGCATGAATCTGAACACGCCTTTTGGCAAGAAACAGCTGAAGGAGCTGAAGCCTTTCTTCCCTGGAGAGGAAGAGGAGCTCAAGAAAGAGCTTGACAGGGTGGAAAGCATGGTGAGCTTTGTCAATGGAAACAGCAGAACCGTAGAGCAAATTCAGGAGCTGTTCATGGAAGTGAAGGATGTTTCCTACACCATCGCCCGCTCCGAGAATCAGACTCTGGCAGTAGTGGAGATATATGAAGTCAAGAGCCTGCTTCTGGCAATGAGAAAGCTGCTTTCCATTACCGTAAAGGACGGAAAAAATCTGGTGCCTGAGGACTACATTCTGGAGGATACAACAGAGCTTCTGGATGTTCTGGATCCCGGCAAAGACAGGATAAACACCTTTTACATATACGACGAGTTTTCGGATAAGCTTAAAGAGCTGCGGGCCGAGAAACGTCAATGTGAAATTGCAATCCGAAAAGAGCAGAAGGCAAAGAGAGAAGAGCTCAAAGAGAAGTATGGCATAATGCTTACTCCCAAGTTTGACATATCCGTATCCAAATCAAGCCCGGACCTGGAAAAAATCAGCGGAATTCCCGAGCTTGAAGCGGCGGATCAGGATTATCTTTCCGTGACATTTCAGCTTAAGCCTACAGAAACGGTGTATGAATATACAAAAAGGATGGAGAACCTCAATGGCGAGCTTGAGGAGGAAGAGGAAAGAGTAAGGAAACACCTTTCTTTGGAAATCTCAAAATATGCAGATGTTCTTACGGCCAACTGCGAAAAGATGGGAGCTCTTGACCTTGCCATGGCAAAGGCCATTTACGCTATCAGCCATGACTGCGTAAGACCGGAGATTGCCGATGAACATGTAGTTGAAATAGAGGACGGCAGAAACCTTCAGGTTGAAGATATATTGAAATCAAAGGGCAAGAAATACTGCCCTGTATCCATCTCACTTAAGGACGGAGTTACCTGCATAACGGGAGCAAATATGGGCGGCAAGACCATTTCCCTTAAGCTGTCGGGGCAGGTGCCCATTCTGACTCAGTACGGCTTCTTTGTACCGGCAAAGAAGGCAAGAGTGGGACTATCAAACTACATCCAGATGCTCATCGGAGACAGCCAGTCCGTGGAGAGGGGACTTTCAAGCTTCGGCAGCGAAATGGAAGAACTGAAGGAAATTCTCGACCACGGAGTTGACAGATCTATTATACTTATTGACGAGATAGCAAGCGGCACAAACCCGGTTGAGGGTCTTGCCCTTACCAGGAGCCTTGTGGATTATCTCATTAAAAAACCGTATATTTCCCTCATTACTACGCATTTTGAAACTGTAACTGAGACGGAAGGCGTTGTCAATATGCAGGTAAAAGGCCTTGCAGATGCTGACTTTAACCTTCTCAACAGAGAGATTCAATATGCCAACAGACGTGAGCGGATAAATATAATTTCGAAATACATGGACTACAGGCTGTGCAGAGTAGAAAAACAAGGTGAAGTACCTAAGGATGCTCTTAATATTGCGAAGATGCTGGGTATCAGCTCGGAGATAATTGAAGGAGCGAAAAAATATATTAAGTAAGGAGAAAAAGGATGAAAAGCAAATTAAATCTTGACCCTAAGGTTGTCGACAGTGCTCGTGCTCATGCTGCCAATATCGCTCATGACATGCAGGAATTCATTGAAAGACATACTACAGTGTCCACTGAAAGAACAATCTTAAGACTCTTAGGGGTTGACGGCGTAGATGACGTTGACAACCCGCTTCCAAACGTTGTAGTTGATCAGATCAAAGAAGCAGGCGGACTTCCGACAGGTGCTGCTTACTGGATGGGTAATGCAATGGTACAGACCGGCAAGAACCCTCAGGAAATCGCAGAGGATGTTGCAGCAGGTAAGATTGAAATCACAAAGCTTCCTACATGCAGCCAGAAAGAGGCTGAAGAAGCCATCATGCCGATTGTTCATGCCACATTAAAGAAGATTAAGGCACAGACTGCAAAGAGAGAAGAATACCTTGCAACTCTCGGCGAAGGAAAAGAGCCTTACCTCTATGTAATCGTTGCAACAGGCAACATCTATGAAGACGTAATTCAGGCACAGGCTGCAGCTCGTCAGGGCGCAGACATCATCGCAGTTATCAGAACAACTGCACAGTCACTTCTTGACTATGTTCCTTACGGACCTACAACTGAAGGCTTCGGCGGTACATACGCAACTCAGGAAAACTTCAGAATCATGAGAAAAGCTCTTGA
>CAKMLH010000036.1 GCA_927797855.1 uncultured Clostridia bacterium
ATGCTTTGATGCCTTCTTTGATAATATTGATAGCTGCCTTCATGTCTGCAGCGTTGAGAACATGAGCTAGTCTAGTATCCGACTGGCCCACACCCGGAGTTCCGAAGAAACCTCCCGCCGGCGCAAACATAACTGTTTCTCCGTTCACATCAAAGTCCTGAAGGAGGAACATTAGGAAATTCTCTGCATTATCCACAGGGAGCTGGCATGTAATATAGAATGCTCCTTCAGGAACTCCGAATTTAATGCCTTCGATTTCCTTGAGAGCTTCAACTGAGACATTTCTTCTGTGCTCATATTCCTTCTTGATATCATCAAAATATGACGGGTCAAGATTGTAAAGAGCAGCCGCACCCTTCATGTCAAGGGTCGGGCAGCAAAGCCTTGCCTGGCAAAGCTTCATAAGGTTGCCCATAAGTTCTTCATTTTTTGAGGCGATGGAGCCTATTCTCGCTCCGCATGCTGAGAATCTCTTGGATACAGAGTCAACGATTACTACGTTCTGCTCTGCTTCCTTGAAGGCTCCGAAAGTCGTCATCTGCTTTCCGTCATATGTAAATTCTCTGTACACTTCATCGGCAATGATGAAAAGATCATGTTCCAGTGCAATGTCAACGATGAGTTTCATTTCATCCTTTGTCAGAACTTTACCTGTAGGGTTGCCTGGATTTATAATACACATAGCCTTGGTCTTGTCTGTAATAACTCCTTCGATTTTTTCTCTGACGGCATACTGATATCCATCTTCAGCCGTTGTTGGAATTGCAACAACCTTTCCTCCTGCCTGTCCTACGAAAGTTTTGTAGTTTGTATAAAAAGGCTCTGCCATGATCACTTCATCATCATTGTCCAGTATTGCGGTCATAAGCATGTTGATTGCTTCGGAGCCGCCATTGGTAATAAGCAGATCCTTCTTTTCAAAATCAAGACCTATTCTCTTATAGTAACCTACCAGCGCTTCAAGAAGCTCTGCATCACCCTGAGAGTTAGCGTAAGCCAGAACATCCTGATTGAAGTTCTTAACGGTGTCGAAGAAAACCTTCGGCGTTTTAATGTCAGGCTGACCAAGATTTAATCTGTAAACTTTTTTTCCTGCAGCAACAGCTGCGTCTGCGTAAGGAACGAACTTTCTGATTGGAGAAAGTCCCATAGCCTGGATTTTCTTTGATAGTTTCATTTTTTTTCTCCTTTTTAAATCAACATCTTTTATTCTAACTCCTCATGGGAGGCGTTAACGGTTTTTTCAATAAAGTCTTCATCCACCTTTTCTGAATTATCAGCAGGAAGCTTGGTCAGGAAAAGCAGATACTCTATGTTGCCTTTTGCTCCGGTTACCGGACTGTAAGTCAGACCGGCTGGATGAAGATTGTTATCCTGAGCATATTTTATTACATTTTCAATGACCTGCCTGTGAACTTTTTTATCTCTTACGATACCTTTCTTTCCTACCTGCTCTCTTCCCGCTTCAAACTGAGGCTTAACAAGGCAGACCAGTTTCCCATCTTCATGGAGAAGCCTTGATGCCACAGGCAGAACAAGCTTAAGGGAAATGAAAGAAACATCTATGCTTATAAAATCAATCCTGTCGGGTATTTCGTCCGTATTAAGGTATCTTATATTGCATTTTTCCATATTTACAACACGAGGGTCAGTTCTTAGTTTATAATCCAGCTGGCCGTAGCCCACATCGACGGCATAAACCTTACGGGCACCGTTCTGAAGCATACAGTCGGTAAAACCTCCCGTAGATGCTCCGATATCCATGCAGACCGCATCGTGCATATTTAATTGCCAGGTTTTCATTGACTTTTCAAGTTTGAGACCTCCCCTGCTTACATAAGGACAGAGGTTTTCTCTGACTGTTATCTCAGCCTCGGTGTCAATCATATTTCCGGCCTTGTCACTCCTCTGACCGTCAACATATACAATCCCTGCCATAATAGAAGCCTTCGCTCTTTCTCTGGACTGGTAAAAACCTCTTTTTACCAGTAATACATCAAGCCTTTCCTTCAATATGTTCACAAATCCTTTCTGCAATCTGCTCCGGCCTGAGTCCGTACAGATCTGCAAGTTCATCAAAGCTTCCCTGTTCAACAAATTTGTCCGGCCATCCGAAGCTGATTACTTCCGTGTTTTCGCCGCTGAGCTCAGCGGCAAGATGAACTCCGAAACCGCCGGAGACATCGTTATCCTCAAGTGTAATAAGAAGAGGGACATTTTTATCATAAGGGCCAAGATCAAGAGGCTTTACAATTTCCACACATACAAGTCCCGTGTTAATGCCCTTGCTCTTTAATATTTCAGCAAGTTTCAGTCCATAACCGTACATATTGCCGCAGGCCCAGATGTCCACATCTTTTCCGCTGAAGACTCTGAAATTTTTCATCTCATCTGAATCATCTGACTCAAAACAATATTCACATGCCTCGCCTCTGGGATATCTTATGGCAGCAGGTTTATTGAGACTAAAAGCATAATCCATGGCCTTTTCAAGACTTCTGCCGCTGCACGGTGTAAGAACAGTAAGTTCAGGTACAGTTAAGAGGTATGAAAGATCATAGATACCATGGTGTGTTTCTCCGTCAGCCCCCACAACTCCTGCCCTGTCGATGGCAAAAATAACAGGAAGCTTCTGCATGCATACATCCTCCATAATCTGGTCGTAAGCCCGCTGCAGAAAAGACGAATAAATAGCGCAGACCGGTCGTATGCCGCACTTTGAAAGTCCTGCAGCAAAGGCAACAGCATGCTGCTCTGCAATTCCCACATCAAAGAATCTGTCAGGAAATCTTTCTGCAAAGCCCCCCAGGCCCGTAGCTTCACCCATTGCTGCGGTAATGGCAGCAATTTCAGGATGAATTTCGCCCAGCTTTACAAGATGATTTCCCATTATTTCTGAATAAGTGGCTGCAGAACTCTCTCTTTTCAGTTCTCCTGTTTCCGGATTGAAAGGACCTATTCCGTGAAATTTTCCGGGATCATTTTCAGCGTTTCTGTAACCCTTTCCTTTTTTAGTTATAACATGTATCAGGACAGGTTCATCAAGGCTTCTGGCTCTTTCCATTACATCAATAAGATCAGAAATATTGTGACCGTCCACAGGTCCGAAATAAGTGAATCCCAGTTCCTCGAAAAGCACACCGCCTTTCCTGAGAATCGTGTACTTGATATCATTTTTAAATCCTGCAAGGCCGTGGGCTACTGCATTTCCCAGGCTGCCGCGATTACCGATATTGTTCTTTATAAATCTCTTTGCACTCAAATATCCCTTAGAAGTTCTAAGGGTTCCGAGATGAGTTGATATTCCGCCTATGTTTTTTGAAATAGACATGCCGTTATCGTTGAGAATAACAATAACCTTGGACTTTGAAGCACCGATATTGTTTAAAGCTTCATAAGCCATACCGCCGGTAAGAGAGCCATCACCTATTACGGCTACTACTTCGTATTTTTCACCTTTAATTTCCCGGGCGCATGCCATACCTGCAGCAGCAGAAACAGAAGTACTGCTGTGCCCTGTATCATAGACATCATGGGGACTTTCCTTTTCTTTGGGAAAGCCGCTGATACCGTTGAACTGCCGGAGAGTATCAAAGTCACCGGCTCTTCCGGTTAAAATCTTATGAACATAGGACTGATGTCCCACATCCCAGATTATCTTGTCCGAAGGACTGTTAAAAACCTTGTGAAGTGCAATTGTAAGCTCAACTACGCCAAGATTTGAGGCAAGATGTCCCCCTGTCCGAGATACTTTTTCAATGAGGAAATCTCTTATGGAATAAGAGAGAAGTTCTAGCTCATCCTGGGACATCGTCTTTAAGTCCTGTGGAAAATTATAATCAAGAATATTTTTTTTCATTTGTTTCAGTATATCCTATTTCCTTCTTGTTTTAAGTTTAAGTACAAGGTCTCTGAAAAATTCTGCATTATCATAATAGGAAGAAATTGCAGCTACAGCATTGTCTGTAAGTTCATCCAGCCGCTTGTAAGCGGCATCAAGACCGTTTATAGATGTATATGTATTCTTATTTTGCTTTTTATCAGATCCTGTAGCTTTTCCAAGTTCCTTGGGATCACCCACTTCGTCCAGAATGTCATCGGCAATCTGATATGCAAGGCCGAGATTTTCGGCATAGACATCAAGATTCTGAAGCATATATGTTGTAGGATCGCCGAGGTAAAGTCCGGCTCTTATAGCTGATTTAATTAGAGCTCCTGTTTTATTTATATGGATATATTCCAGCATTTCATTGGAATATTCATTGTGTTCTCCTTCGATGTCTGAAACCTGTCCGGCCACCATTCCGCGGCATCCGGAACCTTTTGCGATTTCATAGGCAGCTTTAATGCGTTTGGTCATTTTTTCCGGTGAATCAAAGTACAGCATCATATCCTTGTTTATTACTTCAAAGGCCGTTGTAAGAAGGCCGTCTCCGGCAAGAATGGCAATAGCCTCGCCGTAAACCTTGTGATTGGTAAGCTGACCCCTCCTGTAATCATCATTATCCATAGCAGGAAGATCGTCATGAATCAAAGAATATGTATGTATGTATTCCACCGCGCAGGCATAAGGCAGAGCCTCCCTTATATCCCCGCCTGCAAAATCACAGGCAGCCAAAAGCAGTACAGGCCGCAGCCTTTTTCCTCCCGCTGTAAGGCTGTACTTCATAGACTCGTATAATGATATACTCTTGTTGTCAATATTGGGGATGAAATCCAAAAGATGATCATCAATTATCTTTTTATATTCGTCATATCCTCTTTCCACGCCGGATGACCTCCTTTATTCTGAAAATGTTTCTATTTTCTGTTTGGCATTATTTAAGATTTCGCTGCATTCTTTATAGCATTGCATTCCTTCTTCATAGCATTTTATGGCTTCATCAAGAGAAGTCTCCTCGTCTCTTATTTTTTCAGAGAGCTCCTCAAGCCTTTTCATAGATGTTTCAAAGCTCATCAAAATTCCTCCTTTGTATTGTCAGCCGTAAAAACAAATCGTCCGTCTTTCATACAGAGTGAATACACCTCTCCTTTTTTTATTTCACCGACAGAGGAAATAACTTTTCCTGTCATGTCTTCAAGAATGGAGTAGCCCTTCTTTAGAATTAATTCGGGATTATTCTCCTCAAGAAAAAGTTTAAAAGTTTCAAGCTTGTGACTGTACCGGGAAATTATCCTGTCCAGTGTGTTTTTCATATTTAAAATACAATTGTCCATCATAAGGCCGTCTGCTTTTATTTTTCCTTCAAGTCTTGCCGCAAGTTCAGCTCTGCTCCTGTCAAGATTAAATCTTATCTCCTTAAGGTCCGGAACCGCCATTTCGGCAGCGGCCGTTGGAGTTTCAGCTCTTCTGTCAGCTGCAAAATCTGATATGGAAAAATCAATTTCGTGACCGACAGCTGAAATAACAGGTATGGGACAGCTGTAAATGGCTCTTGCAACCGGTTCTTCGTTAAATGCCCACAAATCTTCTGCGGAGCCGCCTCCTCTGCCTACAATAAGAGTATCAATGTCCGCGAAGCGGCTGTCACCACCAATCATATCAATAGTGCGGGCAATGTCACGTGCTGCACCCTCCCCCTGCACCTGAACAGGAAAAATTATAATATCCACCAGGTTATTTCTTGATGTAATGATTTTAATAATATCCTGAAGGGCAGCCCCTGTGGGCGAAGTCACGATTCCTATTTTATGGGGAAATGCGGGTATAGGCTTTTTATGCGCCGTATCAAAGAGCCCTTCTTTAGAAAGTTTATCTTTGAGAAGCTGGAAAGCCATAGCGAGATTTCCTTCTCCTGCTACGGTCACCGTCCGTACAAACAGCGTGTAAGTTCCGCCTTTTTTATATACATTGATGTATCCGTTGATTACAACTTCCAGACCGTTTCCCAGTTCATAGCCGAGATTTTTCACATAGCTTGCCGGAAAGAAGCAGTTAATCTTACTTTTTTCATCGCTGATGGAAAAGTAAACATGACCGCTGGAATGGTATTTCAGATTGGAGATTTCTCCTGTAACAGTTACATTTCCCAGAAGCGGATCCGTCATTAAAACGCGGCTGATATATTCATTAAGCTGTGAAACTGTAACGGGCCTCAGCGCCATATTTTTTTCCCTCCAAGCAGAGATATTCCCACTGCATTATCCGATGAAAGTTCTTGTCTGCCAAAAGCAATATTTATATTCTGCGGAAGGTTCTCAGTCAGGTATTGTCTTAGGAATAAACTGCATGAAACGCCTCCGGCGTAGATAAAATCATTTATTTCATATTTTCTGCAAAGAAAAACGGTCATTTCCAGAATTGATCTGCTCAGGGCATCCATAAGAGATGCTGAAAGGACTTCCCTTCCGTATTCTTTTATAATTCTCTGGCATTGAGTCTCAATACCGGAAAGGTTTACAAACCCTTCTCTGACTTTTATTGGTGTAAGAAGTTTTTTATCAATTTCATTACGAGGAACACTCAAAGCCAGCCTGTCCACTTCCTGTCCGCAGGGAAAGCCATACCCAAAAGCAACTCCAACTCTGTCAAGAACCTGTCCGTATGCAATATCACGGCTGCCGCCTACTATCTCATATAAACCGGAATTAAAGTCACATAAAACCGCTTCGGTAGTACCTCCGCTGAAGTGAAAGCATATAAGTCTGTCGGCCACTGCCATTGGAGAATAATGCTTTACAGCCTCTATATGACCCTCCTGGTGGCTGAATTCATATAAAGGAACACCCAAAGCCGAGGCAACGGTTTTTGCAGCTCCCATTCCCGCTATAAAAACAGGCATATATGAGCCGCAGACAGGTCTCGGTCTTGAGGAAACACCCACCACTCCGATATGTCCTCTGACTCCTTTTACCGAAAAAGCCTCATCAATTGCATCGGGAAGTTTCTGGACATGCTGAAAAAGTGCCTCGGACTGTCTCAGCCCACGCTGGCCTTCCTTCACTTTTAAGAAGCTCTGACTGTTGAATATTATTTCTCCCTCTGATGATGTAACAGCTACAGATGTTTTATAATTACTGGTATCTATACCCAGTGAAAGTAACTTCTCTTCCATGGCAGAATTCCGTATTCCAAAATTTATCTCTCAATTTTCCCCAGAACGCCGTTTACAAACTGGGGCGAATGATCCGTGCCGTACAGTTTGGCAAGATTAACTGCCTCGTTTATGGCTACAGCATCAGGTACATCATCAGCAAAAAGCATTTCGCCTATTGCAACTCTTATTACGGCAAGATCAGGTTTTGCCATTCGTGATGCAGGCCACTGCCGGCTTGCATCATCAATCTTTGAGTCGATATATGATATATGGCTGCAGATTGCAGAAATTAAATTCCTTATATAGTCTTCCTGCTTGCCTGCTTCGCATTGAGCCATGTATCTGTCTATATCCGGAGCATCAAAGTCCTTCTGAACATCTATCTGAAATATTGTCTGCATTACAAACTCTCTTGCCTGTTTTCTATTCATTAATTTTTTTACCTTTCTCGGGCATCATAACTCCCTGGACGTGAATATTTACTGCTTTTACCTTCTGCTGGGTTATTTTTTCAACTGCCTCTTTTACGGCATTCTGTACGTCCCATGCCAGCTGCGGAATTTTTGCACCAAAGTCGGCCAGAACATAAACATCGATAGTGAAGCCTTCCTTCTCTTTGGATATTTTCACATCTCTTTCCTGGTTAACTCCCGGAACAGTAAGAGAAGCCTTTGAGGCGGCCATACTGACAATTTCCTTTGAAATCTTGTTTATATTCTGCTTATCATTGCTCATAGATGCCCCTGCCCTCTGACATAATATCTATCAAGTTATTATAACAGAAGAGGAGTTTTTTTTCAATGACCTAATATTTACTTTGGATTACTATTTTATCAGCTGTAAGTCCTGTTTCACGCATCACTATGTCACATATTTTTGCTACCGTATTTGTATCAAGTTCCTGCTTGTCAACAGTTACACTGACTCCTCCTTCGGTCATTACAACATAGGATAAAGGAAGATTCTTGGATTTGATCAGGCTTTCTACTGCAAGCTCTTTTTCCATATATCCTGTTATGCGCTTTTTTTCTGCTTCCGAATCCAGGGAAGAAAGTAATTTGTTCCTCTCAAGATCAAGTTTTGCTCTCATTTCTTCAAAGGTTCCGGCCTTGTTCTCTTCTCCGGAGACGGCCAGGCTGTCTACCAGAACGTCTCCGTCATGTACAGGTATTTCGCTGTTCATATGTGATGTAACTATAAGGCCTGCTCCGAAGACAAGTATAAGACATAGAGCACCCAGCCTTTTTCCTTTATAAAGAATATCCTTATAGCTGAATTTCTTTTTTTTAAACTGATTATTCAAAGTCATTCCTCCTGTTCTTTTTCAAATACTATTACGCTTGAAACCGGAATATTATAGAGGCACGCAACACCTTCGGTTAAATCCTTTGCAACAACAGGGTTCCCGGCTCCTTCTGCAGTAACCAGAACTCCTGAAACTTTGCCGCCTGTGTCGTACTCTATCATAGCCTCTACTTTCCCCGCCCCTTTTACATTTGAAAGTATGGAGCAAAGTCTTTCTTCTGCACCGCCGTCCATATCGATAATCTGCCTTCTGCCGTCTTTACTCTTTGAAAAAACACTCAGAGTGAGAATGACTGCGCAGCCGATAAGCACAGCGGTTATAATGCGCATGAGGGGTTTGCTTTTTACAAGCTTTTCAAACATAATTACACTCCTAAATATATTAACTTTTATGTTCCTATATGTCCCATTATGCATATGACAGGCTGGATTATTACCGCCATAATTATTATTGAAAATATGAATTTAAGATATTTTTCCATGGATGATTCCGGAAGAAGGATCTGGAAAAAAGAAAGAGATATTATAATCAGGAAAATATCTTTAACCCATGTTAAAAGTCCGTCCGTCAATTTTCTCATTCCCCTCCCATACTTACAATTGCGCTGATAAAGATAATAAACAGGAGAGCAGCGAAAAACATTATGGCTCCCAGGGAAATAAGGCAGCTGCCCATGTCATTGATCCCGTCGGAAATCTTGCTGTCACATATTGGCTCTGCCACTGCGGCAGTAATCTTATAAATAAGAGAAATTACAAGAACTTTAATAAGAGGAACTATAATAACAAGTATTATTACGATCATGCCGAAAACACCTACAATGCTCTTTATAGTGTTCATGCACTTTATGAAAAGTTCTGCGGTATCTGCCGTAAAACCTCCCACAATAGGAATAAAAGTGCTTAGGGAATACTTGGCCGTATTTATCAAAAGACCGTCAGAAGCATCTGTTATAAGCCCCTGCACCGATACAATTCCGGAAAGAATGGCCATGAGAAGACCTGTAACTGCAACAGCAGCATTTCTGAGGAGTTTTGAAAGCTTATTAACATAATCTTTTTCTGTTAAACAATTTATAAGGGCGAGAATTGTAGCTGCAAACATTGCGGGAAGTATGAATTTTTTTAATATTATACCTGTTCCTGTCACTGAACCGATTACCACCGGACTCATAATTGTACCTGATGCTATGCTTCCGGTGGAAATTAGTATTCCGAAAAGTATGGGAGCGATGATTTCCATTGTGCTTACCATTGTTGACACTGAGTCAAGACATAGATTATAAGCCAGCCTGAAGCTGTTAATGGAAATGCCTATTATAATCATGGTGCATACAAGAAGGCTGATGTCAGACATTGATTTTTTCCCCAATGACGATGAAAGATTTTTTAAAAGGCCTATTATTATGCATATAACCAGAATTTCAATTCCCAGGACCAGGGCAGCTCTTATTTCATAAACAGCCAGACTTTTAAGGCTGTCAATCATTTCCTGATTGTCAAATATGCTTTCTCCCTCCAGTGTGGCCTTAACTATTTTATCCAATGAAAAGATGTCAGAAAGTCCTCCTGTTATCTCACTGGCTTTATTTGTAATATCCGCCGCCTGATCCGGATCAATCACATTATTCATCTGTTCTTCTAGAATTTTTTCGTAGTCCATAAATACCTCAGATAAGGCTTTCCAGCAGATCTAAAAGTGATTTGAACACGGGAACGGCAACAAAAAAAATACCGATCTTGCCTGCCAGTTCAATTTTTGTTCCGATTGATTTTTCTCCGGCGTCTTCGCACAAGGCAGATGTGAACTCTGTAACATAAGCTATTATGAGGACTTTTATTATCACCGGGAAATACTCCTTGCCATAGGTGAGCTTTCCGTAAAGATTCTCCATATATGTAAAGGCCAGCTTAAGGCCAGCAAGAGCGAACCACAAAAGAAGCAAAGAAGTGCACAGCACGGCTTCAACTGTAAATTCAGGCTTGTATATTCTGATAAGCGATACTATAATCAGTCCTATTACGGCCACGGCACATATTTTTAATATAACTGTCATTCTTTCACCGCCTTTTCCATTCACTGCTGACTTTATTAAAAGCTTACAAATACTTTTACGGCCTCAAAGAACTCGCTTATCATCTTGACAACGATGGCAAGGACTATAATAACTCCTGCCAGAGTCACCATCATAGCTTCCTCGTCTCTTCCGGCTTTGCTGAGAATCTGATTCAGCAAGGCAATTACAATTCCTATGGCAGCGATTTTAAATAAAATATCTACATCTATTGACATAGTTTCACACCTCTCAAATAAAAATTATAGAAACAAGCCCGCCGGCAAAGAACCCTATCTTACGGTAAAGAGGCCCTTTCACCCTGTAATCCTGCCTGGCGCTATCTATCTGCTGCTGAAGTCGTTTCTCAAGAAAATCAAATCTTGCCTGCTGATTTTCCCAGTCTGTCTGGCCGAGAAATTTTCCCGGATAAATGATAAGTTCCATATCGTCTTCAGTAAGATAAGCACCTTTGTAAATTTCAGAGGCCTTCTGAACCCAAATTCTGTCCATTTCAGCGTTTTTTTCTCTTAGAGCTGTCCCTGCTTCATCCAGAAGATTAAAGGCTCTGGAATTGTCTTTTTTTGCCTCGGCATCAATCATGGTTGTTATGGGTTCCCTTAAATAATTCATCTTTCCTTTCAGCAGAAGTATCATCTTCTGAAAATCCTCAAGGAGCACTATCCTCTCCTTAAGTTCCCAGGCTTTTACGCTTCCAAGAAGTCCACAGGCAGCCACAAAGCATATTATTAAAAGGCCTTTAACCATTTACTACCTCCGCCACTGTTCCTGGTCCATATTCTTTTGAAAGAAAAATTATATTCTTAAAGAAACCCGTATCTAAAAGAGGTTTTATTTCCGATTTTTTCAGACTTTCTGATGAGCTTCCGTGAATTGAGGTTATAAGTGCGACTCCTGAACTGAGACACTGGCGGGCTGCTTCCAGATCCTCTTTCTTACCTATCTCATCAGTTATGATCACCCCCGGAGACATGGATCGTATCAGCATCTGTATGCCCTGCGCCTTTGGCGATCCGTCAAGGACATCGGTTCTGGGACCGAGATCAAAACTTGGCTTTGAGTTGTACATTCCGGCGATTTCCGAGCGCTCATCACACACAGCTACTTTTATCATGCGGCTGCTCAGGCTGCGGGCAATATCTCTGAGCATGGTAGTTTTGCCGCAGCCCGGCGGCGACACGATAAGGGTGCTCTTCGGTTTTCCGTCGCCGCCCACAAGATAGGGGGCTATCTTGTCTGAGCAGCCTTTGATCTCCTTGGCAAATCTGATGTTCATAGAACTGATTTCTTTTATAAGAACTGTCTGACCGTTTTTTACCACGGCTTTTCCGCATATTCCTACCCGGTGTCCGCCCTCAATTGTCACAAAACCTTTTGCCAGATCTTCCTCGTAGGCATAATAGGAATATTTTATCAGGCTGTTAAGGGTTTTAACCAGTTCCTCTGCTGTAACAATGTGTGATACAATTCTGTCCATGTTTTTGGATTGAAGCCTAATATGCTGACCGCATCTCAGCCTGATTTCCTCTGTCTCCGAAACAACGTAATCAGGAAGCACTTCCAGCTCCTGCCTTACGGACAGAGGCAGCCTGCTGAGAATTTCTCTGAAAGTATCCATTCTGTTTTCCCCTTTTCCTTCTGCTTGTCTTATTAAATTCTATGAAAGGGACAAGTTTTTATGACAGAAATACTAAATATAGGGGTATAATATTTACATATCAAAAAGGAGGCGCAAAAATTGAATTACTTAGAAGAATCAAAACAGATATCAAATGAACTTAAAGAAATCAGAAGACATATACACAGCTGTCCTGAGGCCGGAAAATCCCTTCCTGTGACTAAGGCCTTCGTTATGGACAAGCTTAATGAATACGGCTATGAACCTGAAGAAATCTGCGAAAGCGGAATAGTTGCCGTCCTTCGCGGCGGTCAGACGTCTGCTGAAAGCAAAACAATATTGTTACGTTCCGATATGGATGCACTGGCAATAAAAGAGGAAGCCCCTGTAGAATTCGCCTCCCGGAACGGTTTCATGCACGCCTGCGGCCACGATATGCATACGGCTATGCTTTTGGGCGCTGCCAAACTCCTTAAAGCCCATGAAAAAGAACTTAAAGGAAATGTCAAGTTTGTGTTTCAGCCTGATGAGGAAGGCTTCACAGGCGCAAAAAAGATGCTTGCGGCCGGTGTTCTTGAAAATCCTAAAGCTGACGTGGGCATGGCTCTCCATGTAAACTC
Source organism: uncultured Clostridia bacterium (assembly GCA_927797855.1). GTDB lineage: Bacteria > Bacillota > Clostridia > Peptostreptococcales > Anaerovoracaceae > SUG1106. Next base: position 12,656 of record CAKMLH010000036.1, read on the forward strand.
TGGCACACCTTCCGGAATGTTTCTATGCGGACTTGGTGTCTGTATGGCAGGCTGCACTTTATTTAAAATAAAGGTTAAGGGAACAGGCTGTCACGGCGCAATGCCTGAAACAGGTGTTGATCCCATAAACATTGCTACTCACATATATCTTTCACTGCAGGAAATAGTTGCAAGAGAAATTGCGCCTACTTCGCCTGTGGCACTGACAATCGGCAGATTTGACGGAGGCAAGGCGCCTAACATAATTCCTGAAGAGGTTGTAATGGAGGGAACCATAAGGACAATGGACAGAGACCTGTCTGATAAGATTTATAACAGAATTGAAGAGATTTCCAAACAGACCGCTGAACTTTTCCGCGGCTATGCCGAGGTGACAGAGACGGCTTCCGCCCCTCCTCTTCTTAACGACAAAGAACTGGTAAAAGAAATGGCCGGCTACATCAAAGAAATCACCGACCCATCTAAAGTATATTTATTTGAACAGGGCGGCATG
>CAKMLH010000037.1 GCA_927797855.1 uncultured Clostridia bacterium
CTCTTTTTATGTTTATTATGTACAATCCAACCATCATGTTCACCCATCAGAATGATCCGTTCCAAAAACAACAATATTTGTTCCTTTTTGGAACACATTTTAATATTTTTGGAAAACTAATGTAATAAAAAACCTTAAACTACATTTATTGCCTTAAAAAATGACTTAACTGGACTCGCATCAATAATTATTTTGTCGTATTGTTCCAAAAACAGCAATATCTGTTCCATTTTGGAACAAAACAGGGGACTTTTGGAACAAATTTGTTTTTACGGTAAACTTGCTAAAATAGGATGACCGCAAAAATTTGCAGCTTTGATAAAATTTTTATGCAGCGGCCACCAAATTTCAAAATAAAAAGACAAAATCTTGTGAAAAAAGTCAAAAAATGCTTGCATTTACCTCTGTAAAGTAGTAGAATACCACCATCAGTTATATCTCATACTGCTAAACAGTATGAAATGACTTACTCTCTGGAGAGCACCGAAAAGGTCGCCGAAGGTTTAAGCAGCCGGATCTGAGCAGTCCGACTGTGATATCTCAGGCACAAAGGACAGAGCAAAGTTAGTGAAATCTAAAATAGCTTATGTCATCTCTCTAGAAAGTCGAAGGAAAAGCCCTCGACTTTTTTTCTTTTATTTTTTATCTAGGAGGAGATGTAGAAAAATGACTTTTATGGACTTTTTAACAAAGCTGGACGACATTGCATGGGGAATTCCTATGTTGTGTCTCATTATGGGCGGCGGCTTGCTGCTCACAATCAGACTTAAGGGAATGCAGTTTAAAAGACTCGGGCTTGCTCTTAAGTATATGCTGAAGAATGAAGAAGATGGTGAAGGTGAAGTTACAAGCTTCGGAGCATTATGTACGGCTCTTTCAGCCACAGTCGGCACCGGCAATATCGTAGGCGTTGCCACTGCTATACTGGTGGGAGGCCCCGGAGCGTTATTCTGGATGTTTGTTGCAGCCTGCATAGGAATGGCAACGAAATATGCAGAAGGTTTACTTTCAATTAAATACAGAGTAATAGATAAAGACGGGCATGTCCTTGGCGGACCTTTCTACTACATAGAAAGAGGCATGGGAAAGAAGTGGACATGGCTTGCAAAGCTGTTTGCAATCTTCGGCTGCCTGGCAGGCCTCATGGGCATCGGCACTATTACTCAGGTTAACGGCGTTGCAAGTGCAGTAGAGACTTTCGTTGATCCGCAGGAACAGCACATAGCACTTACTATCGGAGGAATGGATTATACTTGGGCTACAGTGGTTACCGCAGTTGTCGTTGCAGTAGCAGTTGCTCTGGTAATAATCGGGGGAATCAAGAGAATTTCAAAGGTTTCCGAAACAATAGTACCTTTCATGATTGTAATCTATATTGTAATTACATTAGCTATCCTCATTTTCAATATCAAGGAACTTCCGGCCGCATTCGTTTCCGTTATCAAAGGTGCATTCGGTCTTGATGCCGCAGCAGGCGGAGTACTTGGTGCAATCTTTATTGCTATGCAGAAAGGTGTTGCCCGCGGGGTATTCTCCAACGAAGCAGGTTTAGGCTCTGCTCCTATCGCTGCAGCAGCAGCCAAGACAAACGAACCTGTAAGACAGGGTCTTGTTACAATGACGGGTACTTTTATCGACACAATTATCGTCTGCATGATGACAGGTTTCTCAATCCTTGTTACCGGAGCGAATAATGTTGAGGGGCTGGAAGGTGCAGCAGTTACTGCTCAAGCTTTCGGTGCAGGACTTCCTTGGGCCCAACAGGTCGGCGCATTTTTCCTGATGCTCTGCCTTGCACTTTTCGCATTCACCACTATACTTGGATGGGACTACTATGCAGAAAGATGTCTCGAATACTTGTTAGGCGGCAAGAAGAACAGCGTTGTTCTCACAATGTTCAGATGGTTATACATACTTGCTGTTCTTATCGGACCTTTCCTCACTGTATCCGCAGTATGGACTATCGCCGACATCTTCAACGGATTCATGGCAATTCCAAACCTTATTGCACTCATCGTATTAAGCGGCATAGTTGTAAAGGAAACAAAGGCATACTTTGACAAGCTTGGGAAAGACAGATTATAATATGTTGCCGGCAGACATTATGGAACCGGCATAGTGCACGTACTTGGAACATAAAGCATACCATAAAACAGGAAACCGCCGCTTTAGATATAAAGGCGGGAATCTGCATAAAAAGGAAAGGTATGGCTTATGTTGAGAAAGAAAAATGAATTCGGCAAAATGCAAAGCGTCTCGTCACTGCTGAGGGAAAGACCCGATGCAGCGGAACAAAAGAAAATCCGTTCGAAGATGCCCACGGACATTTTAATCCAGACTGCTGTGATCATCCCCACCATGCAGGAGATTTGCCGCCCCTTTTGGGAAACAGAGGATATGCTCTGCAGATTTTCCTTACCGGAAGGTTCTGTGTAAGTGAGATAATCGGTAAAACAGTAATCATTCACGCAGATCCTGACGATTTCACTTCTCAGCCTTCAGGAAATTCCGGAAAGATGATAGCCTGCGGGCAGATCAGGGAATATTGATCCAAAAGGGCGATCCAAAAGAGACAAAAAACAAAAAAACAACTTGAATAATTTCGAAAATGTAGTATAATAAGTGTGATGTATGGCTCTATGGTCAAGCGGTTAAGACTCCGCCCTCTCACGGCGGCTACTCGGGTTCGAATCCCGATAGAGTCACCACACTCAGCAAAGGCAGGTCCGGTACCTGCCTTTTGTTTTTTCGGAGGTACTGAAAATGGTAAAACACATTATTTTATGGAAACTGAAGGATATGCCTGAAGAAGAAAAGGCAGAAAGAGTAAAAAAAATAAAGGAAGGCCTTGAAGGACTTTCCGGGAAAATCCCCGGCATGACTGATATTCGTGTAATTACAGACAAGCTGCCTACTTCAACGGCAGATGCTATGCTGGACTCCACATTTGAATCGGAAAATGCGCTTAAAGTGTACAGCAGCCATCCGGAGCATGTGGCTGTGGCGGATACCTTTATAAGACCGTATATCCAGATCAGATCATGCTTTGATTATGAAATTTAAGGAGATTATATAAAAAATGACTGAATCGGGCAGAACCTCAGGCAGAACCGGAAATCAGACTGCCGAAAAAATACTTCATCTGATGACGGAACTTGTTGCCATAAAGAGCCGCAGCGGCACTTCAGATGAGAATATGGCGTCAGACTATATTTTCAGATATATAAGCGAGCTGGAATATTTTAAAAAAAACAAAGAAAACTGCGGTCTCTGGTCAATAGACGGTGATCCTGAGGGAAGACACATACCTTACGGTCTGATCAGAGGCAAAACAGAAAACACTGTGATTCTCACAGGCCACTTTGATGTTGTAGGCGAATTTGATTACGGAGATGCGGGGGAACTTGCCTTTACAGTAGGAGAGGAGCTGGAGAATGCTCTAAGAAAAAAAACCATGACAGAAGAACAGCGACATGATATGGACTCCGGAGAATGGATATGGGCAAAGGGTGCTGCTGATATGAAAGGGGGTCTGGCCATACATCTGGCCCTTCTTGAGGAATTTTCGCAGCAAGCTCTCCGGGGAACTCTTGAGGGGAGCGTGCTCTTTGCAGCAGTACCCGACGAAGAATCATATTCACGGGGGATGAGAGCGGCCACGAAACTTCTGTCGGATATAAAGAAAAAGGAAGACCTTGATTACAAGCTCCTGATAAATCCCGAACCTACCGACCTTGTTGACGGCAGCCAGATTATGTTTTTGGGAACGGTAGGAAAGACCATGCCTGTAGTAGTGGTACAGGGAATCAGCAGTCACATAGGCCATTGCTTTGACGGATTCAATCCTCTCAGCATACTTACAGCCATTTACCGTGAAACCAACGGATCCCTGTTTTTTGCAGATAAGTATAAGGACGAGGCTGCAATGCCGCCCACATGGCTCAAAATGCGGGATTTAAAGGACGTTTACGACGTTTCCATACCATTGAGAGCTGCAGGCTATTTTACGGTTCTAAGCTTAAATTCAGGCCCCGACCAGATACTTTCCAAACTGAAGGCAATTGCAGAATATGCATCGGAGCAAGAAGCTGAAAACCTTGAGAAGACATACTCTCAATATAAAAAAATTAACAGATTCGAGACAAAATCCCGGCTGGGCTACAAACCCAGGGTGTACAGCTTCAGCCAGTTAAGGAAAGAAATCGAGGATAGAGAGGGAGCACATTTCAGGAGCTTTTACGATTCTGCTTACAATGAAACTGCAGAGGAAATTGCTTCAGGCAGACTGAACTACCCCGACGGAACCATAAAACTTATCGAGAGAGTTCTTGACTTTGCGGGGTTTACAGATCCGGTTACAGTTATTGCCTTTGCACCTCCGTATTATCCTGCGGTTAACGGAAATATGGTATGGGGCAGGGAATTCTTTGCACAGAAGGCTTACGACATAGTTGCGGGGCTGTCGGCGGAGGAAGGACAGCAGGTTTCCTATCAGAACTATTTCATGGGAATTTCCGACAACAGCTATACGGCCGTAACCGGTGATGACATGGAAAACAGAGAGTATGAATCAGAGACACCTTTGTGGGGCAAGGCTTACAGCATAGATTTTGAATCGATAAAGGAAATTAATGTGCCCGCTGTTATATACGGACCTATAGGAAAGGAATATCACAAGTGGTCTGAAAGGGTAAATAAAAAGAGCCTGCTGTACACGGTTCCCAAGGTTACCCGGGAACTTATAAAGCAGGCATGGTATTTTGAATAATTTAAAAGAACGGCGTTTTGCGCATAAACTGCAGGAGAAGCTCCCTGGAGATCATGTTGATTTCCAGAGGGTTTCTTTTATTTTCACGGCTCAAAATGAGGAAGCCGTTTACATGGTCTCCCAGCATTTCAACGGGCGAGGCATCGTCAAGAAGCTGAAGGGCATTGACATATATATTTCCCCTGATATTCTGTACCGGCACTGAAGCCTCAAAAGAGCCTGAGCTGTCAAAGACACAGTTAAAAGGAAGCTCCGGTGAACTGAAGCATGTATATGTAAGGCCCGGGCCGCCATAAGTTCCCCATATGGAAAGACTGCGGGCGGAAAGCCGTAGTGTCCGGACATTGAGATTAGGCCAGCCGTTTTCACCTTTTACGGGAAAGCCCAGAGCGTTCATGGCGCTGTGCATGTCGGTCTGACGGATTATAGGCAGTATCCGATAAAGCTGCATCAGGTCGTCGTGGTTGTGAAGGAGTATTCTGTCCATCAGCGATGCTTTAAGTGAGGAATCCCGGCAGTTCAGGTATTTATAGTAAAGGTCAATGCTTTCCTTTCCGGAGATTTCGTCAAGACGATCAGAGGACAGACCCATATATTCCTCAACAGAACTCTGACGCAGGCTTTTCAGCATTTTTCTGAAAGGGCTGTGACCGTTTACAATCAGATACAGATCCAGGTTATACGGGTCTGCAGAAAAATCCGAAAGACCCAGAAGGGAAGCTCTCTTTTTTATAAAGGGCATGTCAAAATGTCTGCCGTTATATGTAATTATGTAATCGAAAGAGCTCAGATACTCATCGAGAGCCTTAAGCAGAGAAACTTCGTCATCGGGTGTCTCGGCGAAGTACTGGGTAAGCCGGCAGCTGCCGTCTTTTTCCACGGTCATGAGACCTGCCAGAACGACCGGACATAAATCTCCATTGAGCCCCAGAGTTTCTATATCGAAAACGCAGAAAGTCATATCCTTGAAGTAGCGGTCAAGAAGGCCGGAATTAAAATATTCAAGGCGGTGACTGTATTCAATTACTTTCATAAAGTCCTCCTATTGCCCGGGAAAACAAAATAGACTGCAGGGGAGCAGTCTACTTTGTTCAAAAGGGGTATTTTGGATTTGAGATTATGAGGTTATCAGGGGGGATAACCACGCTCTTATTGTACAAGATATTTTCCGGAAATGCAAGAGTTTATGTGAAAAAAATGTGAAAAAAATTAGAAAAAATTAGTTTTTTGTCCGAAAATGTCGCTGAAAAGTTGTAATTTTACCCAGTTGGACAGGTTATAATGTATGTAGCCTAACCAAAAGGGTTGTGTGCGTATCAATATTTCTATTTTAAAATTTTATTACAGGAGGAACTATTAATGGAAATTTTAAAGGTATCAGCAAAGTCTAATCCCAATTCGGTAGCAGGAGCACTCGCAGGTGTTTTGAGAGAAAAAGGGGGAGCGGAAATTCAGGCGATAGGAGCAGGAGCATTGAATCAGGCCATCAAGTCCATCGCCATTGCAAGGGGGTTCGTGGCACCGGGAGGCATAGATCTGGTATGTGTTCCCGCTTTCACCGATATTGAAATAGAGGGTGAAGAGAGAACGGCTATCAAACTTATTGTGGAGCCGCGCTAAAGGCTGCGGCATACCTGATAATTATACGGCTTATACATAAAGCGGCTTAAAAGGCCGCTTTATTTCTTGTTGACATTATTGTGAAAACAGTAGTATTATGATGCACAGAAAAAGAAGGAAAGGACAGGGAGGAAGAAAAATCTGATGACATTTGAAGAAAAAACTCTGAAAAGTGAAAGAATATACGATGGTGCTATTATCAATCTGCGCCGTGATAAGGTTACTGTTTCGGGAGGAACATCCTACAGGGAGATTATCGAACACAACGGCGGAGCCGTCATAGCCGCACTTACCCATGATAAAAAACTTGTTATGGTACGGCAGTACAGAAAACCGGCGGGAAAGGTAATGCTGGAAGTTCCTGCAGGAAAAATCGATCCGGGCGAAAAGCCTCTTGAGGCTGCAATGAGGGAGCTTAAGGAGGAAACAGGATATACCGCAGGAAATGTGAAATTTCTCACATCATTTTATCCGTCTGTAGGTTATTCCGAAGAAGTGCTTTATCTTTACCTCTGCACTGAGCTTACACCCGGAGAAACATGCTTTGATGAAAACGAAGCAATAGATATTGAAGTAATAGAACTTGAAAAACTGTTTAATATGGCCATGTCAGGTGAAATTGACGATGCCAAGACGGCAATTGCCATTTTGATGGTAAAAGCACTGGCAGGCTAAATGGAAGTTACCAGAAGTGCTTCCAGAAGACAGGAAAGGGTTATGAGAACGAAGCCTGCAAGAAAAATAAAAGAATAGCGCCTTGCATCCGTATGCCTGGTGCTTCTTTTTTTTTCGGAAATCTGCCTGATTCTCGTAACGCAGGCCTGTATGGACAGGACAGAAAGGATACAATACACCGGAAGCTGAATAAGATTCTGAGGAAGCAGGATGGTTACTATGTATAGTATGCCTTTCACCCCGGCGACCTCAAGAGTCATAGCAGCAGAAAAACCTAAGGAAAGACCTCGGAGAAGCATAAAGGAGGGCAGTATTGGCATGGTTATCAGAAGGGCCGGGGACAGATAGGCCAGAAGCAGCATCAGTGCGTTTTTTACAAAGATTCTTAAAAAGCAGCTGCCGAAGGATGAAAGTCCCATTACGTCATCGCTTTCCGCATTTAAAAGACTTCCCAGAATATTTTCAATCTGCTGTTTTCCTTCTCCGGTCATAAACACCTCAAAAAAAGAGCCGGCGCATATGCTTACGGCAAGGGCGAACAGCAGCACTGTCAAAAGTCTGTAATTCAGCTTCATGTTTTTTTCCTCCTGATGCTTCACGTAGACATTATATTTTGTTTTCAGGCCTGTCATTTTACAAAAAAGTTTACATAATTCGACCAACAGCGACATTTTTTTATTGAAAAGAAAGAAAAAAAGGTCTATACTATTAAAGCACTTGCCTGGATATGGGCAATGCAGCAGAACGTTTTAAGGAGAGTTTATTGTGAGTATCCAGCTGTACGAAGACTACTTGAGAAATGAGAGAAAGATGTCTGACAACACTGTTCAGGCATACATAAGGGACATAAGGCATTTTGATGAATTTGTAAGAAGCCGCGGACTGGAGGATGTTCAGAAGGCCTCAAATGCTGACGTGGTGGCCTTCCTTATGAACCTGAAGACGGCAGGCCGCTCAAAGTCAACAGTCAACAGGAAACTGGCATCTATCAGGATGTTTTTTGACTTTCTTCAGAAAGGCGGAGCTGTGAAAACAAATCCTGCCGATGATATTAAATCTCCTAAAATTGAAAAAAGAGAAATAGAGTTTATTTCCGTTGATGAGATTGAAAGGCTTCTGAGCCTGCCGGACAATACAAACAAAGGCAAAAGGGACAGGGCCATTCTGGAACTCCTTTACGCTACCGGCATAAGGGCAGGAGAGCTTATAGATATGAAGGTCAGCGATGTTAACCTGAGGATGGGCTTTATAAAGTGCGACAGCGGTCGCAGCAAGGCCAGAATTGTTCCCATGGGAAGACTCTGCAGAAAAGCCATGGAGGACTACATACTTGATGTGCGGGAAAAGATGCTCAGGGGCAGAGAAAGCGAAATCCTTTTTGTTAATTATATAGGTCAGCCTATGACCAGGCAGGGGCTCTGGAAGATTACAAAGGAATACGGCGAGAAGGCAGGGCTTGATATCAGCCTTACGCCTCAGATTATAAGAAATTCTTTTGCGGTGCATATGCTGCAGAACGGCGCCGATGTAAAATCCCTGCAGGAGCTTATGGGACACGAGGACATTGCCGCCACTCAGGCATATCTGGCGGTGACGAAGAACCGGATAAAAGACGTCTACGACAAGGCTCATCCACGGGCATAAAAAATTGTTTCCGGGCAAAAAAACTGCTTGCAAATGTCAGTAAGACATGCTAAAATATAGAGGTTATTACGGGCGGTCCTCTGGGTCATACCTACAGCAGCCGGATTTGCACAGGGCGCTGTACCACGAACGTCTTGGAGGGAAGGAGGAAATAATAATGGATTTAATGAAATCAATTACTCAGGAATACGAGAAGAGTGATATCCCTGCGTTTGGTGTTGGAGATACCGTTAAGGTTTACATCAAAATCAAAGAAGGTAACAGAGAAAGAATTCAGGTTTTCGAAGGTTTTGTTCTGAAGAGACAGAACGGCGGAGTTGCTGAGACTTTCACTGTAAGAAAGATTTCTTCAGGTGTGGGCGTTGAAAAGACTTTCCCGCTTCATTCACCTAAGATTGAAAAGATCGAAGTAGTAAGACGCGGAAGCGTAAGAAGAGCTAAGCTGAACTACATGAGAGAAAGAACCGGCAAGGCTGCTAAGATCAAGACTAAAGAAGAAAAATAAGACAAACGACAACGAAGCCCTCGGAATCCCGGGGGTTTTTTGTGCTCCTTTATGACTCTTCGGATGATGAAGAAAAAGGACAATGGAAAAGTTTTTTATTTTTTTTGTTTTTTTATTGACAAACACCCTTTGTTCTTTGTAAAATAGGAAAGGGTTCGTTGAGAATTCAATGGAAGTTTTACAGAAAACGGAAATGACGATGATGACAGAAAAGGTTGTAATTAACACACTGTACAGTATAATTGAAAATTGTTGTATTATATAGTTTTTACGGGGAATCGTGATGATTCCCCTTTTTTATACTAAAGCGGTAGAGCCCTTTTGCAGCAGGTAGCATCAAAAGAAAGGGAGGTGGGATTCTGTGATAGATAACATTAACTGGTATCCGGGACATATGAAAAAAACCAGGGAGCTGATACAGGAAAACCTGAAGATGGTCGACCTTGTAATTGAGGTAATCGACGCCAGAATTCCTGTCTCAAGCCGAAATCCAATTATCGACGAACTGGTAAAGAGCAAACAGAGAATAATCATACTGAATAAGAGCGACCTTTCCGACAGAACGGAGAATGAAAAATGGGCGGAAGTCCTCAGAAAAGACGGAAGCATTGTTCTTCAGATGAACTGTATGACAGGTCAGGGAGTCAATCAGCTGTTCAAGACTTTAAACAGACTTCAGGAGGAAAAAAACCAGGGGCAGATCAGGAAAAAACCGCTTCGCATGATGATAGTCGGAGTTCCCAATGTGGGAAAATCTTCACTTATAAACCGTATGACAGGCAAGAAAAGTGCCAAGACCGGTGACAGACCGGGCGTAACCAAGGGAAAGCAGTGGCTGGCACTTGAAAACGGAATGCAGCTTCTTGATACACCGGGAATCCTGTGGCCTAAGTTTGAAGATCCGAAGGTGGGGCTTAACCTTGCTTTTTGCGGCTCAATCAAGGATGAAATCCTTGATATGGCCACACTGGCTCTGGAGCTCATAAAAGTTCTGACGGCGGACTATCCTGATCTGCTGAAGGAAAGATACAAGCTGGACAGCCTCAGCGAGGACGGCCTTGAAAATATGGAAGCCATAGCCATAAAGAGAGGATTCATCCTTTCCGGCAAACGTATAGATTATGAAAGATGTGCCAAGACCGTGCTTGACGAATTCAGAGGCGGCATAATAGGACACATCACCCTTGAGAAAGCTCAGGCGAATATAGAGAAGGGTCAGGGGGAAGCAAAATGACCAAGGCGGAAAGGCAGAAGCTCCTTGAAGAAAAGCTTGTAACAATGCAGGCATACGAAAATGAACTCAGAGCAGAGGGCATCAGGTACATCGGCGGAGTTGACGAAGTTGGAAGAGGACCTTTGGCGGGGCCTGTTACTGCAGCCTGCGTGGTACTTCCTGAAGACTTTGATGTGCTGGGAGTTGATGACTCAAAAAAGCTTTCCGAAAAAAAACGTGAAGAACTTTTTGATAAAATAAGGGAAAAAGCTCTGGCCGTGGGAATCGGAATGTGCGATAACCGGGTCATCGACGAAATTAATATACTGGAAGCGACCAAAAAGGCCATGGCAGAGGCAATAAGAGATGCGGACAGCCAGCTTGAAGAAAAGGGCCTTTCCCCTGAAGGAACAGAGCATCTGCTTATAGACGCGGTTTCCCTTAAGGATGTGGACAAACCTCAGACATCTATAATAAAGGGAGATGCAAAGAGCCTTTCCATAGCGGCGGCTTCAATAATTGCCAAGGTCACAAGAGACAGACTTATGGCCGAGTATCACAGACAGTACCCTTACTACGGCTTTGATACCAACAAAGGATACGGAACCAAAGCCCATTACGAAGGTATTGATAAATACGGCATTACGCCCATCCACAGAAAAACGTTTCTCAAAAACATTTTGTAATAAAATTTCAAGATTAAAAATCAGAGAAGGAGAATGTAAAAATGGAATTCAAAACCGATATTCAGATTGCACAGGAATCAGTTATGAAAAACATCAGCGAAATAGCTGAAAAGGCAGGCATCGATGACAGGTACATCGAGCAGTACGGAAAGTACAAAGCTAAAATCGACTACAATCTCTTGAAAGAAAAGAGCAATGATCCTGACGGCAAACTAATTTTGGTTACTGCTATTTCCCCTACCCCTGCAGGTGAAGGTAAAACCACAACTACAGTGGGACTTGCAGATGCACTTCACAGAATGGGCAAAAAAGTGTTTGCTGCATTAAGAGAACCATCACTTGGCCCTGTTTTCGGCGTAAAGGGCGGTGCCGCAGGCGGCGGCTACGCTCAGGTGGTTCCTATGGAAGACATTAACCTTCACTTTACGGGAGATATGCACGCAATCGGAATTGCAAACAACCTTATTGCTGCATGCCTTGACAATCATATTCAGCAGGGAAATTCGCTGGGAATCGATGTTAAGAAGATTACCTGGAAGAGAGTAATGGACATGAATGACCGTCAGCTGAGAAATGTAGTAGACGGACTTGGCGGAAGAATGCAGGGCGTGCCTAGAGAAGACGGTTTTGAAATTACCGTTGCTTCTGAAATCATGGCTATTCTTTGCCTTTCAAAGGATATTAAGGATCTTAAAGAAAAAATTGCGAAAATCATAGTAGCATATACATACGACGAGCAGCCTGTAACTGTAAGCGATCTTAAAATTCAGGGCGCAGTGGCTGCGGTTCTCAAGGATGCCCTTAAGCCTAACCTTGTTCAGACTCTGGAGCATACGCCGGCATTTATTCACGGCGGACCTTTCGCAAACATCGCTCACGGATGCAACTCCATTATGGCTACTAAAATGGCTCTTAAGCTTGCAGATTATGTTATAACAGAGGCGGGTTTTGCTGCTGACCTGGGAGCTGAAAAGTTCGTGGATATTAAGTGCAGAAAAGCGGGTCTTCATCCGTCGGCAGCCGTTGTGGTTGCAACAGTAAGGGCACTTAAATACCACGGCGGAGTGGCTAAGGCCGATCTTAACAGCGAAAATCTGGAAGCACTTGAAAAGGGCCTTCCTAACCTGCTTCAGCACGTTGAAAACGTTACAAAGAATTACGGACTCCCTTGCGTTGTTGCCATTAACAGATTCCCTACCGATACTGAAGCCGAGCTTCAAATGATAAAAGAAAAATGCATGGAACTGGGTGTAAATGTGGCTCTGTCAGAAGTATGGGCCAAAGGCGGAGAAGGCGGCCTTGAGCTTGCAGAGGAAGTGCTGAGACTTGTAGAAGGAAAGAACGATTTCCACTTTGTATATGAAGACAGCCTTTCAATAGAGGATAAGATCAATACCATAGCAACTAAAATTTACAGAGCAGACGGAGTGACCTATACGGCCAATGCCAAGAAGCAGCTGGCTACAATTGAAGGACTTGGCTTCACAGATCTTCCTGTCTGCATGGCCAAGACTCAATTCAGCTTCTCCGACGATCCGGCACTTCTTGGGGCTCCCCGCGGATTCAAGATTACCATCAAGGATGTGAAGGTATGCGCCGGTGCAGGCTTCATCGTTGCAAAGACCGGTGACATTATGACTATGCCGGGCCTTCCTAAGGTTCCGTCAGCCGAAAAGATCGACATCGACGAAAACGGCGTGATTACCGGATTGTTCTGATTATTGCTGTGATCAAAAACGAGGGCGTGAGCGCAAGAATGTGCTCGCGCCTTTTTTGTAGTTGACATTATAAAAATAATAGGATAATGTAAAGCTGACTTTATATTTTCTTAAAAATTTGATAACCCACTTGACTTTTCTCTTGCATGTCTACTTTCAAGACAGGCAGTTGTAAAGAAGAATAATTATAAGAATTTGTCTG
>CAKMLH010000038.1 GCA_927797855.1 uncultured Clostridia bacterium
GGAAGCGGTGAAAACTAATGACTAAGTTGGTTGAAGCAATTGCAAAGTCACTTGTTGACAACCCTGAAGCCGTAAATGTGACAGAAACAGAAGGCAGTCAGGGAACAGTTATTGAGCTTCGAGTTGCTCCTGACGATATGGGTAAAGTCATCGGTAAGCAGGGGAGAATCGCCAAGGCGCTGCGTACCGTTGTTAAGGCTGCAGCCGTTAGAGAAAATAAAAAGGTGACAGTGGAAATCATTAAGGAATAATGATTGATTGCGATTTTATGAAGGCACATGTTTTGCGAAAGTAATCATGTGCCTTATGTGTATCTAAGAGGACAGAGAAAGAGGATTCGACGGATAATGGAGAACATTAAAATCGGGAAAATAGTAAATGCGGCAGGACTGCGGGGAGAAGTGAAAGTATATCACTATTCGGATTACAAGGAAAGGTTCGAGGAGCTCGATGAAGTTATCGTTGAGAGGAACGCAGCCGGAAAGCACGCTATGGAAAAACATATCATAGAAAACGTTCGCTATCAGAAAAATATGGTTATATTAAAACTGAAAGGCGTAGATGACAGAAACGGTGCAGAGGAACTGAAGGACTGCGATGTGTATATAACCGAGGCTGACTTAAGACAGCTGCCGGAAGACACGTTTTATGTGAGAGACCTCATCGGATGCCGGGTGGTTAATGTGCCTTCGGGAAGTGATATTGAAGGCACCGAGGGCAGCGAAATCGGGGTGATTTCCGATGTGCTTCAGAATTCTGCTCAGGATATATACCAGGTAAAGACCCGGGAAGGAAGAGAAATTCTCATTCCTGCTGTGGGCGAATTTGTTAAGAAAATAAACATAAGCGAAAAAACCGTCACCGTAAGTCTGATTCCGGGCTTTCTTGACGGTGCCATAGAGGCATAGGGTAAAAAAATGAAAATAAATGTTTTAACACTGTTCCCTGAAATGTTTACGGCGGTAACTGAAAGCAGCATACTGGGAAAGGCTGCCGAAAAGGGAATACTGGACATTAACCTGATAAATATAAGAGATTTCAGCAAGGACAGGCATAACAAGGCTGATGACACTCCTTACGGTGGAGGAGTGGGCATGGTTATGTTCTGCCAGCCCATTTTTGATGCTTTAAGGTCCATAGGAGCCGAAGAGAAAAAAATAATATATATGTCACCCAGGGGCAGCGTGCTTAATCAGGGAAAAATAGAAGAACTGGCTTCACTTGATGAAATGACTGTACTGTGCGGACACTATGAGGGTGTGGATCAGAGAGTACTGGATTACTGGAATATGGAGGAGATCTCCATCGGAGACTATGTCCTTACCGGCGGAGAACTGGCCGCTATGGTAATGATTGATGCGGTTTCAAGGTTTGTACCCGGTGTGCTTGGTACCAGCGAATCAGCCGCCGATGAATCAATTTATTCCGGCCTTCTGGAGTATGACCAGTACACCAAACCCAGGGTTTACGAGGGTCTTGAGGTGCCGGAGGTACTGTTTAACGGTAATCATAAGCTGATACATCTCTGGCAGTTCAGAAAATCTCTGGAGCTTACAAAGGAGAAACGGCCGGATCTCTGGGAAGCATACCTTTCAGAGGAAAAAAATCTGTCTAAGGAAGAGAAAAAAATACTTGAAGAAATAGTACTAAAACCTTAGCCGCCTTATTGTAACATACAACATTTTGTGTTATTATTAATACGATGAAGACTAAGAAAAACAAATTAAAAATAATGATATCAGCCTATGCTCTGGTTTTTATAGTTCTTTTTGTTATAATTTATGTTGTACCGCGGGTATCAAATATTTTTGTGGAGACCTATACAGCGCAGTACGGTATTCTTGAGCAGAGCACGGAAAGCAGCTACATTGCAGTGAGAACTGAAAAACTGTATACCTCCGACAACGGAGGTCAGGTGAAAAGAGCCGTATCTCAGGGGGCGCTTATGCGCCGGAACGCACACATCGCCGACGTGGGAGCAGTAAGATACTATTCACAGGAGCGGGGTATAATCAGTTATTATTATGACGGACTTGAAAGCGTTTTCACACCGCAGAACATGCAGGAACTGACGGAAAGCAACCTGGATTTAAACGATAAAGATAAAAGCTACGAACTGAAAGAATGTGAAAGCGGAAATGCGCAGAGCGGCAGTCCCATATTTAAGGTGGTTGATAATACCCAATGGTATATAGTCTGCTGGGTCAATGCCGATGAGGCAGATGACTGGACCCCGGGCAAAAGTGTTACTGTTGAATTTGATAAAGATGACAAGATTAAAATGAAAGTCAGCCAGTGCAATATGCAGGGTGAGAAACTTCAGCTTATACTTTCCTGCAACCGTTATTATGAAAAGTTTGACAGAATAAGAACGGGAGAGTGCAGGCTTATCAAGGCAAGCAGAAGCGGAATAATAATTGATTCGGAAAGTATAACCGAAGAGGATGGCACAGCAGGCGTCTATGTTATGAGCAAAAAGCTGGATGAAGCCACATTTGTTCCGGTGAAAATTCTTTTAAGTGACGGGGAAAAGACCGTAGTTGAGAAGAATTATTTTATGGATGAAAACGGCGAAAAAGTAACTACCATAGAAAACTACGACGAAATTCTTAAAAAACCTAAGGATTCGGAAAAGAAAAAAGGAAGTGAAAAGAATGTCGATTAAGGCAAATATAGAACATGTTATTGAATTAAAGGCAAAAGCTGCCGAAAAGAGCGGAAGAACAGGTGACGATGTTCTGCTGGTAGCAGTGACAAAACTCCATGATGTGGATGAGATAAATGAAGCCATTGACTGCGGGATCACTGATATAGGTGAGAATAAGGTTCAGGAGATAATGAGCAAATATGACCGCGTCAAGCCGGTAAGGTGGCACCTGATAGGACATCTTCAGACCAACAAAGTCAAGTACATTATTGATAAGGTTTCCATGATTCATTCGGTGGATTCTTTGAAGCTTGCCGAGGAAATCGACAAAAGGGCTGCCCAGCATGGACTGACTATGGATATTCTCATCCAGGTCAACTCGGCTATGGAAGAAAGCAAGTTCGGAATTACCACCGATGAAACGGGTCAGATGATTAAGGACATTCTGGACAATTGTCCTAATGTAAGGATCAGAGGACTTATGTGCATTGCACCTTACGAGGACAACCCGGAGGATGCCAAGGTTTATTTTGACGAAGTGAAGAAACTGTACGATGAATACAGTAGGATAGATCATCCTAATCTTGACTTTAAGTACCTTTCAATGGGTATGTCAAACGACTTTGAGGTAGCTATAGAAGCCGGTTCCAATCTTATAAGGGTAGGAACCATGATTTTCGGAGCAAGAGATTATTCGAAGAAACAGGGAGAATAAAAAAAACAGGAGGATAAACATGGGATTTTCAGATGCATTCAAGAAACTGGTAGGTATTGAAGAAATAGATGACGATTTCACCGAAGATGAAGTGAATTCAATGAAGGATGAAATCCGCAAGGAGGAAAGAAAGTCGGTTTCCGGCTTTACGCCAAGGGGAGCAGAGCCTGCCAAGGCTGTTCCTGTGGAAAAGAGGGTTTCCATTGCAGGAACCAACGCCTTTAAACTGGTGGTAATAGAGCCTAAGAGCTTTGATGAGTGCCCTAAGCTGGTGGACAGCCTCAAAGGCAGAAGACCGGTTATAATCAATCTGGAAAAGATCGAAACGGAAACAGCCAAGAAAATTTTTGACTTCCTCAGCGGTGCTACATATGCCCTTAACGGAAACGTCCAGAAGGTTGCAAATAATATATTTATTTTTGCACCGGAGAGCGTTGATATAACAGCTAACCAGGAGGAAAGGGGATTTGAATTCGGCGGAAACAAAAATCCGTGGAGATAGGAGGTTATAATGGCGTCAATACTTGTTTATGCCATATATCTGTTTACTGAGATAATTACTGCGGCAATGATAATAAGAGCTCTTCTCAGCTGGTTCGCCCGGGACCCGTACAGCACTGTGGGAAAAATCTACGGCGTACTTATCAGGTTTACGGAGCCCTTTGTGGCGCCCTGCCGCAGGTTGCTGAGCAGATTTAATACGGGAATGATAGATTTTTCTCTGTTCCTGGCGCTCATACTGGTTCAGGCAGTGTCAGGACTGCTTATCAGACTGATTTACCTTATTTTTTAGCTTAATAAATGCGGAGGAGAATGTAAAATGATAACACCTGCAGACATTGAAAACAAAGAATTTTCAAGAGCGAAAAAAGGATATAACGAAGAAGAGGTGGATGATTTCCTGGACCTTATTATTCTGGACATGGAAAAGCTCATTCGGGAGAACAAGCAGCTTAAAAATGAACTGAGCAAAGTCCATGTGCAGGTGGATAAGCATATGTCCACAGAGACTTCGGTTTATGAAACTCTGGAGGCAGCAAAATCACTGATGAATGACATTGCAGCAAGTGCCGAGAGAAGAGCGGAGATACTGCTCAAGAATGCAGAGCTGGAGGCAAGCCTCATTACCAGAGAGGCCAAGGAATCGATTTCAAGATATACCGACGAGGGCAATCGCCTTAAAGACAGAGTGGAGACTCTGAGGGAAAGATATAAGAAAATGCTGGAAAGTGAGCTGGAAAGACTGGAATTCGGTGATTCTGATTTTCTGGCTGACTTTGAAAAAGATTTTATGCCGGCATCTCTTACCGACACGGAGGAGGATACCCATGTTCCTGCTTCTGAGCCGGAAACCCATGAGGCAGAAGACTTGACGAAAACCATGGTAAATGTCAGATGAAAAAACTAAGATATGTTATTATTTGTGCTGTCCTTCTGGCAGATTATCTTGTGAAACTGCTGGTGAGGAGCACTATGTACTGCGGCCAAACTATTCCCGTAATCCAAGGTTTTTTCAGCATAACCTATGTTCAGAACAGAGGTGCGGCTTTCAGCCTCTTTACAGGAAGAGGAGCCATGATAATGATTATTACATTCCTTGCCCTCTGTTTTGCTGTATGGTATATGGAGAGGCACAAAGATGGCCATTGGACTTTGCTCCTCGCTCTGGAACTGATAATTTCAGGAGGAGCTGGTAATCTCATAGACAGGGCATTTCTGGGATTCGTCACCGATATGTTCGACATGCATTTCTGGCCTGTATTTAATGTGGCTGATATTGCCATATGCCTTGGATGTGCATTTCTGGTGGTTTATATTTTCGCCTTTGACAAACCTGAAGAAAAATCAGGGAATGTATGATAAGCAGGAGAAACTATGGGACAGCAGGGAGAGTATACATTTTTAATAGACGAAGAGACTCAAAGCACTAGAATTGATTCAGTGCTTTCTTTGCTATTATCGGAAACATCGCGAAGCTATATCCAGAAGCTCATAGAGGGAGGCCATCTTCTTGTAAACGATCAGCCATGTTTTTCAAAAAAATACAGAGTGTCTGCCGGAGACAAGGTGGCAATCAGCATTCCTGAGCCGGAGGTGCTGGCAGTGGAACCGGAGAATATTCCTCTTGACATCATATACGAAGATGAGGATGTTCTTGTAGTAAATAAGCCGAGAGGTATGGTTGTTCATCCTGCTGCAGGAAATTACACGGGCACACTTGTCAATGCAATTCTGTATCACTGTAAAGGCAGGCTTTCCTCCATAAACGGCGTTATAAGGCCGGGCATAGTTCACAGAATAGATAAGGACACAAGCGGGCTTCTGATGGTTGCAAAGAACAACAGAGCACATGAATCTCTTTCCGGACAGCTGGCAGCTCATACAATAACAAGAAAATATACAGCTCTGGTATATAATAATTTTAACGAAGACGAGGGGACAGTTGATGCACCTTTAGGCAGAGATCCCAGAAACAGGCTGCGCAGAGCCGTAACAAAGGAAAATTCAAAGAGGGCGGTGACACACTGGCGGGTAATAGAACGCTTCGGAAGATACACGCTTATTGAGGCACAGCTGGAAACAGGAAGGACTCACCAGATACGGGTTCATATGGCATATATAAAACATCCTCTCGTAGGAGATATGTTATATGGACCTAAGAAACAGGAACTTTTCCGGGACGGTCAGCTGCTTCACGCAGGTGTTCTGGGATTTGTTCACCCCACAACAGGCCAATATATGGAATTTTCCGCACCTCTTCCCGGGGAGTTTGAGAAGGTTCTTGAAAAGCTGAGAGGAGATAAGTCATGAAAAAGGAATTTAAACCGGGCACCATGCTTAGCCCGGTTCCGGCCGTAATGGTATCATGCGGTGAAGGTGAAGAAAGAAATATAATAACCATAGGATGGACCGGAATAATCAATTCGGAGCCTCCTATGACATATATTTCCGTCAGAAAGTCAAGATATTCACACCACATTATAGAAAAGACGGGAGAATTTGTAATAAATCTTACTACGGAGAAGCTGGCTCTTGCCACTGATTACTGCGGCGTAAAGTCAGGCCGGGATGTGGATAAGTTCAAAGAGATGAATCTTACTCCTCAGGCCGCTAGCAAGGTAAAATGCCCTATGATAGCCCAATCACCGGTAAACCTGGAATGCCGCGTTACAGAGGTGAAGAGTTATCCGTCCCACGATATGTTTGTGGCAGAAATAGTGGCCGTTCATGTAGATGAGGAAATCATAGATCAAAATGGACGCATAGATTTATCAGCTCCGGGACTTATTGCATATGTTCACGGAGAATACTTCGGAATAAAAAAGGGACCTATAGGCAAATTCGGATTTTCCGTAATGAAACCGAAGACCAGAAAAAGGCTCAATCGTCAGAAACATCAGGAAAGGGTAAAACGAAACAGAGAAATGCGAAAGGGGAGGTAGAACCTCCCCGGGCTACGGACTGCTTTTAATTTTATTTTCAGTATCATTTAAAATTAGGGAAAGTGTTTGGATGAGCAGTTCTGCCCATCAGAGTGTAATTCGATTTAAGCGCCGGTTAATTCCTATTTGGTAGACTTGATAAAATCAATACAGTCTTCGCAAACGTAGCCTCCTTTAAACACGATGTTGTGATAAATGTTCCCGCAAAGGGAGCAAAAGTGACTTCTTTTCATTGTGTTTTCCTCCTCATTTTGATTTTTTCAGTCGACCGCAAGGGATTTAATATGATATTATCATATTAAAAAAATAAGAAAAGAGAAAAATGCAAATTAATTGAAAAATTAGTATTTTTTTGTAGTATTTTGGACGTTTATTGTATTTCAGTTTTTTATGATGCAGCGGAAAGGAGATAAAATGTATCAGTTGTTTAATCTGGAAGGAAGAAATATCAAAATAGCAGGTTATCATTACGCATGTGAGAACCCCAATCATGTAGTAGTACTGATTCATGGCATAGGAGAGCATGCGGGAAGATTTGCAAGAGTAGCAGATCACTTTAACAAAGAAGGTATTGCTGTAGTTTCTATGGATCTGAGGGGTCACGGACGGACTGAAGGAAAGCGCGGCCACTGTGCGCCGAGAGCTGAAGTGCTGAAAGATATCGATGCTTTAATTGAGTATACACAGAAACTTTATCCGGGGGTACCGCTGGTTATGTACGGCCACAGCATGGGCGGAAACATCACATTGGATTACCGTGCAAGAGGCGGGCACAACGACATCCCTTGCGGATACATAATTTCAGCACCATGGATCAGACTGGTACGGCCTGTGACGGGAGCCCTTTTTCAGACGGTTAAACTTATGTCAAAACTGGCGCCGAGTATGACAATCAGTCAGGCATTTCCTGAAGAACAGCTGGGAAATGTGGAATATGTGAGACCATATAACGACGATCCCCTGGTTCATTCAAAGATTTCAATGCTGTGCGCCTATGAAGGCTTTACCATAGGTGAGGCCCTGGAAAAAGGCACAAATGAAGATAACGGCAGAGCAAAGAACACCCCTTGCCTTCTGATGCACGGCACTGACGATCTGATCTGCGACATTGAAGGCAGCAGGTGCTTTGCAAAACATCAGAATCCTGAATATTTCACAATGATGGAATGGCCGGGATATTATCATGAGATACATAACGGCGGACCGGAGGGAAGAACCGGAGAAGAGGTCATTAATAAGGCCATTGAATTTATAAGGGGACTTTAGCTTATGAAATTCACACATTTTGATGAAAAAGGAAACGCACGGATGGTTGACGTGACCCATAAAGAAAGGACGGAAAGAATTGCTGTTGCCTCAGGTAAAATAAAGGTTTCAGGCGAAGTTTTCGAAGCGGTCAGAAAAGGGAGCGCGGCAAAGGGCGATGTGCTTACGGTAGCAACGACAGCCGGAATTGCAGGGGCCAAGAGAACATGGGAGCTCATACCCATGTGCCATATTCTGCCTTTAACCGGATGCGCCGTAAAGTGGGAGCTGGACGAGAATAACTTTGAGATAAAATGCCGCTGCACAGTGCGCTGTACTGACAAGACAGGAGTGGAGATGGAAGCCCTGACGGGAGTATCTGTTGCATTGCTCACGGTGTATGACATGTGCAAGTCAATGGACAGAACCATGGAGATAGAAGACATTCATCTTATAGAAAAGGATGGGGGCAAAAGCGGACATTTTATCAGAGAGGAATAAAGATGAAATATACAGTTGGAATTATAACACTGAGCGATAAGGGTTCAAAGGGATTGAGAGAAGATAAAAGCGGTCCGGCCATAAGGGAAATCCTGGAGGCCGACGGACGATTTGACGTACTGGAGCAGTTTCTGTTCTCAGATGACAGGGAAAATCTTGAAAGAGAGCTTGTGAGGCTGTGCGATGAAGAGAAGCTTAACCTTATATTGACGACAGGAGGCACAGGCCTTTCCCCGAGAGACAATGCACCGGAAGCTACTCTGGCAGTTGCTGACAGACAGGTACCCGGCATAGCGGAATACATGCGGGCCAGATCCTTTGAGATAACCCCTAAAGCAATGCTTTCCAGAGGTGTTTCAGTGATGCGCGGATCTTCCCTTATAATCAATCTTCCCGGAAGTACCAAGGCGGTAAGAGAAAATCTGGGCTTCATTATGCCGGCTCTCGGCCACGGCCTTGATATAATGCTGGGGCGCGACGGTGAATGCGGTTCGGACTGATAAATAAAATGTGCATACGGGGGAGAAAAATTTATGAAATTAGATAAGCGCTATGAGAGAAACAGAATTTTTTCCCGTGAGCAGCAGGAGGAGCTCTCTGAAAAGAAGGCTGCTGTAATCGGCTGCGGCGGTCTGGGCGGTTATGCCATAGAAATGCTGGCAAGAGCCGGAGTGGGACACATAAAAGTATGTGACGGAGATGTTTTTGATGAAACAAATCTGAACAGGCAGCTTTTATGCACCGAAGCTCTGCTGGGAAAGGGAAAGGCTGAGGCTGCAGCAGAAAGAATAAAAGCAATTAATTCTGAGATAGAGGCAGAGACGGTAAGCTGCAATCTGACTGAGGAAAACGCAGCAGAGATACTGGGCGGCTGTGATGTGGTCATCGATGCCCTTGACAGCGTGAGCGCAAAGATGCTGCTTCAGAAGGCCTGCAGACAGCAGGAAATCCCAATGGTTCACGGTGCCATCGGAGGCTGGTTCGGGCAGGTTACCACAATCTTTCCCGGAAATGATACACTGAGTGTCATATATCCTGAGGGCACGGAGGTATCTCAGGAACTGGGCAACCCTTCATTTTCGCCGGCAATGACGGCTGCCATGCAGGTCAGCGAGGCCATAAAGGTAATACTGGGAAGCGAAGAGTTGCTTATGAGGAAAATGCTCTTTATTGACCTTCTGACCAACGATTTTCAGGTAGTGGAGGTGTAGCTGTGGGCGCAGGATTTGAAATATCATTCATAGACAGGGAAACAGAAGGCTGGCTTCGCCGGGAGGCTCCTGATGACGGACTTTGCCTGAAAAAATTTAAAGCTGACATTATTGTTGACAATCTATGCACCTTATCGGAGGGCTCGGTTATATGCTCAAAAGGCGAAAGCTATATAATAACAAAAAAAGGCAAAAGATGCTTTGAGGAGTGTGAGTTTCTGAAAAGAACGGGACAGCCATGTCCTCTTGCGTCAGGAGTCGCTTTCGGAGAAAGGACTGAGTAAATATGAGAGACCAATTGGGACGGGAAATCGACTATATGAGAATATCTCTAACCGACAGGTGCAACCTGCGCTGCGGCTACTGTATGCCCCGGTGCGGAGTGCCTTCTGTTCCTCATGAAATGATTCTAAGGTTTGATGAGATTATAAGACTTGTTAATATTTTCTGTTCAATGGGTGTCAAAAATGTTAAAATAACAGGAGGCGAGCCTCTGGTGCGAAAGAATGCCTCAGCTCTCATCGGAGAGATGAAATCAATTTCGGGCATTGAGAAGGTAACAATGACCACCAATGGCATTCTGCTTTCCGAAAACCTTGAGGCACTGGCGGAGGCAGGCCTTGACGGAATAAACATCAGCCTGGATACGCTGAATAGAAACAAATACCTGAAAATTACGGGGTCTGACGGTCTGGATACAGTACTTAAAGCCATTGACAGATGCAGAGCCTTTCCTCAGATAAAACTGAAAATAAATACGGTAACTATGGCTGACTACAACAGAGACGAAATATGTGCTCTGGCAGATTTTGCGGCAGACTGCGGCGCAAGCATACGATTTATAGAGATGATGCCCATAGGATTGGGAGCGGGATTTGACGGATATAGTCAGGATGAAATTATTGCTGCACTGGAAGAGGCTTATGGCCCCGCGAAAATAATAAATGAAAAGGTCGGCAGCGGCCCTGCACAATACTTTGAATTTGAAGGATACAGAGGCAGAGTAGGATTCATAAGCCCTATGTCTCATAAATTCTGCCAAAGCTGCAACCGCATAAGACTTACATCGGAAGGCTTGCTTAAACCATGCCTTGGCTCTAATGAGGGAATTGATTTAAGAAAGCCTCTTCGGGAGGGACTGACAGACGAGAAATTGGCAGACATAATTAAGCAAGGAATTTACAGAAAGCCGGCAGGCCATTGCTTTCCGGCGACAAATTCTCTGATGTCAAAAATAGGGGGATAACAGAAGAAAATGAACCGGACCAACAGTACAGACGGAATAGTAACGGCGGTCTGCATAAGCAGAAAAAAAGGGACACCTAAGGAAAACACAGGTGGAAGCCTTTTAGTTGAAAACTGGGGGCTGGAGCATGACGCCCATGCAGGAAAGTGGCACCGCCAGGTGAGTCTGCTTTCCGCTGACAAAATAGATGAATTCAAGGAAGAACACCCTGATGTGGCCGTAGAGCCGGGGTCCTTCGGTGAAAATCTGGTAATCAGAGGAATGGACTTTTCTCATCTTTCCATCGGAACTGTAATAAAAGCAGGAGAAGCATTACTGGAAGTTTCACAGATAGGAAAGGAATGCCATTCGGGATGCATAATCGCTCGGACTGCGGGAAAATGCATAATGCCTTCAGAGGGCGTTTTTGCCCGTGTCATAAAGGGGGGACCTGTAAAGACAGGCGACCCGGTTAAAATTGAATACCATAAAACCGAACATAAATAAAACAAATATGAGGATTTCGAGCCGCTGCGCCTAAGGTACGGCAGCCATGAACTGTGGTGCAATGGAGCTTCGGCCGACGGGTTCCCTGCGAAAGCAGAGAGCCTTCCGTGTTTGAAAAGATTTCCCATAACTTTTCAGACCTCGAAAAATCCCGGAGATTTAAGGAGGAAAAAGAATGAAAAAGAAAGTTTTAGCGGTATTGCTCATTTTAGTGCTCTGCTTTGCCATGACTGCATGCGGCGGTGATGACAGCACTGAAAACGGTGCAAGGCCGGCAGAGGGGACCACTTTAATGATGGCTACCACAACCAGTACAGCCGACACAGGACTTCTGGACTATCTTAAGCCGATTTTCCTTGAGGATACCGGCATAGACCTTCAGTGGACTGCCGTAGGAACAGGAGAAGCCCTTGCAATGGGCGAAAGCGGCGATGTTGACATCGTTCTTGTTCACGCAAAGGCAAGTGAAGAGGAGTTCGTTGCCAGTGGTGCCGGTGTCAAAAGATTCCCTGTAATGTACAATGATTTCGTGGTAGTGGGACCTGAGGAAGAAGGAAAATACGGTGACGATATTGCTGCCTGCTTCGGTGCAATTCAGGATGGCAAGCTTGCCTTCGTATCAAGAGGCGATGATTCCGGCACAGACAAGAAAGAAAAGAAAATCTGGGATACCCTTGGAATTGATCCCACAGAGAACCCTAACTACATTGAATCAGGACAGGGTATGGGAGCTACCATCACTATGGCTGACGAAAAAGAAGCTTACTGCCTCACAGACAGAGGAACATGGCTGAAATTCAAGAACGACGCAGACCTTGACATTGAACTGAATATCGTGTGCGAAGGAGCAAAGGATCTTCTCAACCAGTACGGTGTAATTGCTGTCAACCCTGAAAAATTTGAGGGGATTAACAATGAGGCGGCAAATGTTTTCATTGAATGGATCTGTTCAGATAAGATTCAGAAACTTATAGGCCAGTACGGTGTTGAGGAATACGGTCAGGCTTTGTTTACACCTAATGCAGGGACGGATAATTAGTCTGTGCAGATAAATACGGGGTCAGATTATGGAAAGAATTGCAGACTGGTTTGTAAGATGCTTTACAGATGAGGCGATTTTGAGCGCAATAGGAGTAACGCTCAGAATGGCATTCTTTTCGTGCCTGATTTCATCGGTTTTAGGTATTATAGCAGGACTTCTGCTGGAAAGATATGATTTCAAAGGAAAAAAACTAATAATAAGAGTTAACAGAACGATGATGGGTATGCCGCCGGTTGTTGCAGGACTGGTGGTATACCTGCTTTTAATGAGAAGGGGCCCCCTTGGAATGCTGGGTTGGCTCTTTACCGTTAAGGGCATGATAGTCGCTCAGGCTCTTATAATCGTGCCTATAATGACAGGAATGGTACACCAGCACGCATCAG
>CAKMLH010000039.1 GCA_927797855.1 uncultured Clostridia bacterium
CATCAAAGCATGAGGGACAGTACCGCAAAGGCGGTGAGGCCTATATAACCCACCCCGTGGCTGTGGCACGGATGCTAAGGGAAAAGGGCTATAATGAAGATTATCAGATAACCGGTCTCTTTCACGATCTTTTAGAGGATACTGATGCCACAGAAGAGGAAATAGAGGCCCTGGGAGGTCCGGAAGTGCTCAAGGCGGTAAAGCTTCTTACCAAGAAGAAGGGGTATGTAATGGCCGACTATATATCCGGCATCAAGGCTAATCCCATGGCAGCAGCAGTAAAGGCGGCCGACAGGCTCCATAATCTTCAGAGTGCGGTTATTGCTGACGAGGCCTTTAAACGAAAATATATACTAGAAAGTATAAACTGGTATCTGGACTTTTCACCGGAGATTCCTGCAGCTGTAAAGAATCTGGCAGACACGCTTAAATCCCCGCCGCGAAGGCTTCTCGAGGCAATTGCGGGAAAACCGGGCAGCTTCTATGCGAAAAATGAGCGTGAGACGGAGGATCTCAGAACTTCGGCCTTTATTCTTAAAGGAGATATCTGCTACAGTATTTCCCTTAATGAGATGATTACTCTGGAGGAAGCTTATGCAGTCTGCGTAGACGGAAAATCCAGGGGAGTATACAAAACCGTTCCGGAGGAATACCAAAGCCTGCCGATTTATGATTACGGCAGAAGAATTATCATCCCCGGAATGGTGGATCTTCACATACATGCGCCCCAGTACGCTTTCAGGGGAACCGGCATGGACATGGAGCTTATGGAATGGCTCCAGAAAAGGACCTTTCCTGAGGAGGCGCGCTATGAAGATGAACAGTATGCCCGAAAGGCATATACCATCTTTGCTGAGCAGATGAAGAAAAGTGCCACATCCCATGCCTGTATCTTTGCAACGAAGCACAGGAAGGCTACAGAGCTTCTCATGGAACTCATGGAAGGCTCCGGTATTGTAAGCCTTGTGGGTAAGGTAAATATGGACAGGGAGGCTCCTGAGGCCCTCTGCGAACCGGGAGCAGACTTTTCCGCTTTTGATACCTTTGGCTGGATTAACAGCGTAATCGGAAAATATAAAAACACAAAACCCATTCTTACGCCAAGGTTCATTCCATGCTGCACTCCTGAATTGCTTGAACAGCTGAGAGAAATCCAGAATGCTTATGATCTTCCGGTGCAGTCCCATCTGTCGGAAAATCCGGGAGAAATAGAATGGGTGCGGCAGCACTGTCCCAATGCCGAGTTCTATGGAGATGCTTATGACGATTACGGACTCTTCGGAGAGGATCACAGACGAGGCAAACATATAAGAACTGTAATGGCCCACTGTGTATATTCTTCTGAGGCTGAGATAAAAAGGCTTCATGACAACAGGGTATTCGTGGCTCACTGCCCTGCTTCAAATGTGAACCTATCCTCCGGCATTGCACCTGTGAGAAAATATATAGATGAGGGCCTGAAAATAGGCATTGGAAGCGATGTGGCCGGAGGACACACGGAATCCATGCTTAAGGCCGTCTGCCATGCGGTGCAGGTTTCCAAGATATATTGGCGTCTCAGGGATCAGAATCTGAAACCTCTTACCTTTGACGAGGCGTTTTATCTGGGTACCAAAGGCGGCGGTGAATTTTTCGGAAAAGTCGGAAGTTTTGAAGAAGGTTACGATTTCAGCGCTGTTGTTCTGGATGATTCGCAGATACCTTATCCGGGAGAACTTACCCTCCATGACCGCCTTGAAAGGGCTGCATACCTGTCCCTTGACTTGATTGGACTGTGCGCTAAATATGTTGCCGGTAAAAAGATTTTTGACCACATGGCAGAGTAAGGGGGAAGCATATGAAACAGAAACAAAATTTTAAGAAATCTCTGATACGTCCGATATTTAATGCCATAATCGGATTGATTATGCTTTTGTCTGCTGCCATCGGAGCTGTCGGTTACTTTGAATTTGCCGATGCACTCAAGCAACAGTATACGGAGGCAGCCAATGGCATTGCGGAAAATGTCGCTCTTGGAATTGACGCAGGAAAGCTTGACAAATATCTGGAAAGCAAAAAGGCAGATGATGAATACAATACCATCCGAAATAATATCCAGCATATCGCAGATGCAGAGGACTGCAGCGTCATTTATGTTGCAAAGGTACATAGGGACTCAAAAGAGAGAGAGTACATATACAATGTTGTCAGCAAAACAAGCGGTTTTTCACCATATGATATGGGCTTTCGGGATGAAGTCAGCGAGGAATTTTTAAAGGTTTATGATTCCATTGTGAAAGGGGAATCGGAGCTTCACAACTTCATGTATGCAAGAAAGGGATACACTACAAGTGTCTACCCTGTAAAGGATGACAGCGGAAATGCAGTTGCCATCGTCGGCGTTGTGAAAAACATGAATCTTCTGAAAACAGCAAAACATAATTATATCGTCAAGATCATACTCATTGAAGCCCTCATTGCTGTCGTAAGCGGAATTTTCTGGACTGTATACATGAGGCGCCGTATTGTAATGCCTATAAGAAAGCTGAATGAAGCCTCCCTCAATATGGTAGAGCATCTGGAAGACGGAACGTCGCCTGAAATCTTTGTGAAAAATGATGATGAGATTAGGGATCTTGCGGATTCCTTCTCTAAAATGTACCATGAGATAGGAGAGTATATCGCAAAGCTTGAGAAAGTCACGGCTGAAAAAGAACGAATCGGAGCAGAGCTGACCCTGGCATCGGACATTCAGGCACATATGCTGCCGTGCATTTTTCCTGCTTTCCCCGAGTACGATGAATTCGATATTTATGCCACAATGACTCCTGCCAAGGAGGTGGGAGGCGACTTCTACGATTTCTTTATGACCGATGAAAACCATCTGGCCGTGGTCATGGCCGATGTTTCAGGCAAAGGAGTGCCGGCGGCCCTGTTTATGGTTATTGCCAAGACCCTTATAAAAAACTATGCGCAGATGGGAAAAGAGCCGGGAGAGGTGTTTAACACGGTGAACAGGCTCCTTTGTGAGGGCAACGATGCAGGTCTGTTCGTAACATCATGGATGGGGATTCTGGATCTGGAAAGCGGTGTAATGAAGTATGCCAACGCGGGACACAATCCGCCTCTGGTAAAAGGGGCAGATGGAAAATTTGAGTATCTCAGATCAAGACCCGGCTTCGTTCTGGCAGGCATGGACACCACAAGGTACAGGCAGAGCCAGATTACTCTGAACCCGGGGGACAGAATCTTTCTCTATACGGACGGAGTGACAGAGGCCACCGACGGGGACGGAAAGCTTTATGGCGAGGAAAGGCTGGTGAGCCTGCTTAACAGGTGTCAGTCCGATTCGGCAGAAGAAATGCTCCGGGATCTTAAAAGTGATATCGACAGCTTTGTGGGAAGTGCCCCTCAGTTTGATGATATAACCATGCTGATGCTTGATTTTAAGAAGAGAAAGACCGGTGAAAACATGAATGAGAGAGTGTTTCCTGCAGACGACAGCGCACTGAGGGACGTACTGGCCTTTGCAGAAGAGGAGCTTGAGAAGGTGCAGTGCCCTACGAAAACTGTGATGCAGCTTACAGTTGCACTGGAGGAGGTTTTTGTAAATTCGGCTCATTACGCTTACCCTGAGGAAAAGGGACAGGTGAAGGTAGCCATAGCTTTCGACGAAGAAAACCGCAGTGTGACCTTCAGGGTTGCCGACAGAGGAGTAAGATTCAATCCTCTTGAAAAGGAAGATCCTGACATTACCCTTTCCGCTGATGAACGGCAAATCGGAGGTCTTGGGATTTTTATCTGCAAGAAAACCATGGATGAAATAGGATACACCCGTGAAAACGGCGAAAATATTCTGACTATGACTAAAAAAATATGAAAAAGGAGAATGAAAAAAATGACTATCAACAAAGAAAAGAACAACGGAATTCTTACTCTTGCAATTGAAGGAAGACTTGACACGGTTACAGCCCCTGAGCTGGAAAAAGTGGTAAACGAGGAAACTGCAGACGTCAGGGAACTGATTCTTGATATGAAGGGACTTGAATACATATCATCCGCAGGACTCCGCGTGCTTCTGGCTGCTCAGAAAAAGATGAACAAGCAGGGCGTTATGAAGCTTACAGACGTATGCGATGCTGTTATGGAAGTCTTTGAAATGACCGGATTTGCAGATATTCTTACAATCGAGTAGCGCCAGAATCAGGAGGAAAAAACCATGGATGCTTCCATAAAAAACTATTACCTTGCTATAGGCAAAATTCAAAAATGTATAGCTAATGCAGAGACCCTTGACGAAGCTTTTCAGGGAAGCCTTCGCATAATCATAGAAAACTGCAACGCAGAGCAGGCGGTCATCTGGTATGCGGACAAGTCGGATAAGGACAGGCTCCACCCATATTACTGGATAAGCCCTCTTGACATGATGTCCAGAACCCATTCTGCCGGCGA
This sequence comes from uncultured Clostridia bacterium, assembly GCA_927797855.1. Taxonomy (GTDB): domain Bacteria; phylum Bacillota; class Clostridia; order Peptostreptococcales; family Anaerovoracaceae; genus SUG1106. The sequence continues at coordinate 4,432 of CAKMLH010000039.1, forward strand.
AGGCGCTGTGGGCAGGGTATACGCATCCCAGAAGACGGAATACATACCGGACTTTAAGGCGGCCCCCGATTCCTTTACGGCGGCGGATTTTGACGGTGTAGAAGTAGGGTCCATGATTTGCGTGCCTTTTTCCAACGAATACGAAAATCTGGGCTGTATTCAGCTGATAACCACTTCGGGCAACCGTTCCTTCACAGAAGAGGACGCCGATATGTGCGAAATCATGGTTATGATGGCGGCAATGGCCATCACGGACAATGAACATCGGCTGGTGCCGTGGCATGGGGGAGAAGTGGTTATTTCTCTCAGCGATATATGCCGTGAGTTTAAAAACGGTGAAGTAATTACCAAGGTGCTTAAAGGCGTCAACCTTGATATCTATAAAGGTGAATTCCTTGTTCTTCTTGGAGAGTCAGGCTGCGGCAAATCCACACTGCTTAATATAATAGGCGGCATGGATCAGGCCACCAGCGGCAGCTTTACATATATGGGAGAGGATTTTTCCCATGCAACTCAGGAGCAGCTGACAGAGTTCAGACGCAGCAATGTGGGCTTCATTTTCCAGGGATATAACCTGATGCCTAACCTTAATGCCATACAGAATCTTGATCTCATAGGAGAACTGGTGGAGGATCCTATGGATTCTTCAGAGGCACTTGAACTTGTAGGCCTTTCGGAAAGAAAGACCAACTATCCGTCCCAGCTTTCGGGAGGTCAGCAGCAGCGTGTATCCATAGCACGTGCTCTGGTGAAGAAGCCGAAGCTTATTCTGGCCGACGAGCCGACGGCAGCCCTTGACTACGCTACCAGTATTGAGGTTCTCACCGTAATGGAGCGTATAGTAGAATCCGGCGCCACCCTGGTAATGGTAACTCATAACGAGGAAATTTCACGGATGGCTGACCGCGTGGTTCACATGCGCAACGGACGCATGTATGAAGTAACTGTAAACAGACATCGTGCCCATGCGGCAGACTTGGTATGGTAGGGTGACGACATGAAGAAGACGCAGATAAAAGAGCTTTTCAGCAATATTAAGGCCACTTTCATGTCCTTTATGGCCATAGTTCTGTTTGTTGTCCTGAGTGTGGGGGTCTTTACGGGCATAAGCTGGACTTCTCCGGCTCTTCAGCGCTCTGCCGAAGAAATATTTGACGAAGGAAATCTCTGCGATATAGAGATCCAGTTTCCCAACGGACTTACGGACGAAGACCTTCAGCAGATTATGGCCCTGGACGGTGTAGACGAGATTGCTACAGGATATTCATCTCTTCAGATGATGAAGAGAAACGGAAAGGAATATGTAACCAAGGTAATGTCCCTTACGGAAAACATCAACGTCCCTGTTCAGAAAGACGGAAGACTGCCGCGGAATGAAGGAGAAATAGCCCTGAACAAAAGCTGGGCAAAGGATCAGGGAATCAAGGTGGGAGACACTGTAACCTTTAAGCACGATGGGAGCGCCGGAGACAGGGATGGTATGAAGTACCTGACAGAGGATACCTACCTGGTAACGGCACTGGTTGAAAGCCCGGCATATATTTCATACAGCCTTTCCTCCTACGGATTTGCAAACATAGGCTCAGGATACATTCAGTGTCTGGCCTTTACCGCGCCTCAAAGCTTTGATACTTCGGCCTATCCGGGTTACACTCAGGCCTTTATAAGAAGCAATATGCTCAGGTCAAGCAGTACATCAGATGAAGAGTACATGAGACTTTCACAGCAGCTTAAGGACCGCATATCCGCCCTTGGGGATAATCTGGCCAGGGAGCGCTACGGAATGATCTGGGAAGAGGCCAAGGGCAAACTGGAAGAGGGTTATGAAAAACTTTCGGAAGCCGAAGCCAAGATAAAAGACGCAGAAAAGAAAATTAAAGAAGGAAAGAAGACTCTGGCAGAGGGTAAGGCTGAGTATGCCGCTCAGGAAAAGAAGCTTGCCAGAGGGCTTTCACAGCTGCAGGCAGGCCAGCAGCAGTATAACACTGCCAAGGCAAACTATGAAAAGGCCTCAGCTACATATAAGGATATTAAGAAGTCGCGCAGTCAGCTTAAGGAAGAGGACCTGACATATAAGGAAATCACTGAGATGAACCGGCAGCTTAATTCTTTCTCAAAAGACGCCAACATGAAGGATTTTGGTTCGGATAATGTGGCACAGCTTCAGGGAACTCTTGATGAGATAACGGAAAAATTTGATGAAGAGACCTGGGAGGAAGATACGGAGCTGACAAGCGCATATCGCAGACAGGTTCTGAGTGATATGGATGAAGCCATAGACGAGGGAGGCAAAGAGCTGGCTTCTGCGAAGAAAGAACTTGACAAGAGTGATAAAAAGCTTAAAGAGGGCTGGAATCAGTACTACGCAGGTGCCGCCAAGCTGAAAGAGGCTCGTCAGCAGATTGAGGCCGGCGAGAAAAAGCTTGATAAAAAGATAAAACAGCTTGAAGAAAGCAAGAAAAAGTATGAGGATGGCAAGGCTAAGCTGGAAGATTACGAAAAGCAGCTTTCCAAGATAAAGGACTACGATTGGACCGTTCTTTCACGGGAAGATAACGGCGGCGTGCTGATGATGAATCAGTTCAGCGGACTGACAGAAAACCTGAGGTTCAGTATGGCTGCCCTGTTTATAATAATCGGACTTCTTGTAAGCTATTCCTCAATATCGCGTATAGTGCGGGATCAGGTTGTATCCATCGGTACCAAAAAGGCCTTGGGCCTCAGAAGCCGGGAGATAACACTCAGCTATCTGGCATATTCCGGTGCGGCGGTTATCATAGGAGGCGTCCTCGGACTTGCAGCCGGCAGTCTTGTAATTGAGAGACTTCTTGCCAGACCTATAGGCAGCCGCTTCATTATGGGTGCCTACGCTCCGTACTTTTCCACGGGAGAAGGTCTCATACTTATGGCAATAGAGCTTGCTATGATACTTCTGACCACATGGCTGGCCTGCCGCAGCGTCCTTAAACAGCAGGCCGTAGAGCTTTTAAAGGGAGAAAAACCGCCTTCGGCAAAGCCTAGATTTTTCGAAAAATGGAAGCTGTGGCAGAGGCTGCCTCTCTTTACAAAGACAGTTATCAATAACTGCATAAACGACAAGAGACGTGTTTTCGGAACTATTATTGGAATAGCAGGCTGCACAGCTCTCATGGTGACTGCAATTCTGGTAAACGACAATATACAGAAGAGCTTTGAACGTCAGTATGAGGATGTCTACAGCTATGATACGGTTGTGCGATACAATGTGAATTATCCCGATGCCGAAGGGGAGATAGCCGGCGCTCTTGATAAGCTCGGCACGGAAAGCACTCCTGTTTACACCGGTCCCTACAGACTTCTTCAGCCGGACGGGAGGAGAAGCTCAGTGACGGTAACAGTGCCTTACGACGAGGAATCCTTTGATAACTTTGTTAAGATGGAGCCTTTCGGTGAAACTGCGGACACCGAGTATGATGACGGTGTCTGGATGAATGCCGCCTATTCTTCCCACCTGGGTGCCGAAGTGGGAGACAAGGTGGAGATAATGGACAGTGAAGGACAGATTCATGAATTTACCCTTCAGGGATTCTTCAAACATTATCTTCTCAGCAACCAGATGATTATGAGCCGTGAAGTGTATAGCAATGAATTCGGCCAGGAGACAGAGGCCAATGCTTTCCTTGTAGATTCGGGAGAAAGCGGCTACCAGAAGGTAAAGGATACTCTGTCCGGAATTAAAGCTGTGCGTATGGTAAAGGACGATTATAAGGCATCCGAGAACGTTTTCAACGAGTTTTCGCGCATTACCCGGGCGGTAATAATACTTTATCTTGTATTGTCCGTGCTTATGGCCATCATAGTGCTCTATGACCTTTATTCCGTATTCATTGAAGAAAAGAAGAAGGAACTTATAGTGCTGATGATCAACGGCTTCTCGGCCGGCGATGCGAGAAAATATATTTACCGTGACACCATAGTCCTGACTGTTATAGGAATAATCCTGGGAATTGTTTTCGGTGTTGTAATGGGTAATGTTACTATAATGACACTGGAGCCTGATATTGCATACTTTGTCAAAGGCATTGACTGGTTCGCCTGTATTGCAGGGGCGGCTGCCAGTGCAGTACTGGCTGTTGTGCTTTGCGCGGCTGCTCTCAGGAAAATATCAGCATTTAAACTTTCGGACATAAACAAACTGTAAAGGACAGCTTGACCGGAGAAAATGAGAAAGAAGAAAAATGAAAAAATACATCAACATTTCTATGATTTATGCCATATCCTTGTGTGGGCCGGAATAATTCTGCTTCTGGTTTCACTGAAAAATTCAGCAAAGGACTGAATGGACTGAATACAGTTTATGTAAATTCATGAATAAATATCTCTCCTCGGCCTGAAACCCGCATAACTTAAGACCGAAAGAGACAAATGCCGGCGCCGGCAGCTGAGCAATGTGCGGCTATACCGGGTCAAAATGTAAGAAAATATAAGAAATAGTAAAAAACCACGGGTTTTGTGCCTTAAACACCCGTGGTTTTTACATATTATAACATATATTTACAATTTACATTTTTTTACTTATCTCTTTTGCGATTTATTTTCAACGTTTGCGGGCTATGAGAGATATTTATTCATGTTTCGACATTTTTCGACAGGACTCTTACAGGATGGATTAAATACATTGAGCAACATAACGCTTGCAAGTGCCGCACCGCCAGCCCCCAAGGGCCGCAGCCTACTGAGCCTGCCTTTTTTCTTCTTTTTTAAGTGTTCTGGTAAAAACCATATCTGCAAGCAGATCGAAAACGCCGCTGGCAAGAAGGCCTATGCCCAGCATAACCAGGAGAACCTTCAGCGTTGAGAACGGGTTGACCATAACCACAATACCGAAGATAACAATTATTACAGATACGGCCATAACACCTTTGCGATATCCGAAACCGAACTTTTTCAGATTGAGAACATTCTGAATGCCCTCGATGCCCTTAAAGGTGATCATGAATCCCAGAACAAACGGAACCAGAAGGACGAACATGGTGCTCTTCATCAGTACAAAGAGACCGAGGAGAATCAGGCTGATTCCCACGGCAAAGCCGTTTGTATCTTCTGCAATTCTGGTCTCCACCTTGGTGGCCATGTATGCGATAAGCTTTACTATACCCATGAGAATGGCTGCTGCAGCCAGTATATAGCAGAAAGCGTCTTCCACAAGGCCCGGTTTCATAATTAGGGCCAGTCCCATAAGAATGTATATAAGTGATGAGACGAATTTGGATATATTCTTGTTTTTCATTTTATTAACCTCGATTCTTTCAGGATAAAAACATTTTAGCACAGCTTGACACCGGATACAATCGGACACACAGCAAAAGTGCCCAAAACGTCACAGAATCTTCACAAAAAATGTTAGCACTCTCACTTGACAAGTGCTAACAACGGTGCTATATTATACTTGTAAAGAGGAAAGGGGATGTGAAAAATGTTATTACCTAGCATTTTCGGAGAAAACTTATTTGATGATTTTATGGATGATTTTGGATGCCCGGCATTTCCGGACGTTGACAAGGCTTTGTACGGAAAGAATGCAAGAAATATTATGAAGACAGATGTCAAGGAAAAGGACGACAGCTTTGAAGTTGACATTGACCTTCCGGGATTCAAGAAAGACGAAATTACAATGCACCTTGAAGACGGATACCTTACAGTAAGTGCTGCAAAGGGCCTTGATAAGGATGAGAAGAATGAAGAAGGTACATATGTAAGACGTGAACGTTATGCCGGCAGCATGAGCCGCAGCTTCTACGTAGGCGATGAAATTACCGAAGAGGACATTCATCCTAAGTATGAAAACGGTATCCTGTCATTCAGCGTTCCAAAGAAGGACAAAAAAGCAATTGAAGATAAGAAACACTATATCGCCATTGAAGGCTGATAACAGAAAGGTTAATTGAGAGGACTGTGTATTTGGACTGCAGATATGCAGCCCTCTTTTTTTCAGGAAAGGAGCCGGAATAAAATGCAGAACCTGATACTTGATTTTTCACATATTTATCCGGAAGACGCCCGGAAAGAAAACAAAGACTTCAAAAGAATTGATATGAGCGATATATCCGGTACTGATATGTACTGCTCCCAAGAGGCTGAGAAAGAGATAAAAAAACGTCTTGAGCCATTCGGACCTGAGGGAATCCATTTTCTGGACAGCGGAAACTACCACTATGTGACCAAATTCTTTGGGCAAAAAATCAATGTACCTTTTTCACTTGTACTTTTTGATCATCACAGCGATATGCAGCAGCCTATGATTCACCAGCTGACGGGATGCGGAAGCTGGGCAGGGGAGATGCTTGATGAAAACCATAATTTAAAGCAGCTTATACTTGTAGGACCCGGCAGAGAATGCATAGGAGATATTCCCCGGGAGCTGAAGGAGAAACTTGTGTGCATAAGCATACAGGACATAGAGGAGCATAAGGCAGAGGAAGAGCTGTCAAAGATAAGAGTGGACCTTCCCGCATATATTTCAATCGACAAGGACGTTCTTGACCGTTACGGAGCCAGAACCAACTGGAACCAGGGAAACATGTCCGTTGAAACTCTGGAAAAGCTCCTTTCCCGGGTGTTTATGCGCCAGCATGTAATCGGCGTGGACATCTGCGGGGAGTGCAGCCCGGCTGAGCCACTGGGGCAGCTCATGGAGGACGAAAAGGTTAATGGTATAACCAACAAAATTCTGATACATTTTCTTTCTCCATATTTTCAGAATAATGGTGTATAATTGATTTTAAAGAATTGAGGACGGAGAAAAATTAAGGACGGAGGATTTTTAATGAGAAAGCAGCTTGAAGACCTGAGAGGCATAATGGAAAAGGAGAGCGTAGACGCCTGTCTTATCCCCACGGCGGACTTTCACGGTTCAGAATATGTGAACGAATATTTTAAGAGCAGAGAGTTTCTGTCGGGATTTACCGGATCGGCGGGGACGCTGGTTGTGACGGGCCGGTGGGCAGGGCTCTGGACTGACGGACGGTATTTCCTGCAGGCAGAAGAGCAGCTTTCAGGAAGCGGCATAGAGCTTATGAAGGAAAGAGAGCCGGAAGTTCCCGCCATTGATGAATTTCTGAAAAAAGAGCTTCCTCAAGGCAGCTGTCTTGGCTTTGACGGAAGGGTCGTAAGCTGGAGGGAGGCTGCAAAGTTTGAAGATTACTTTAAACTTCGCTGGGATATGGACCTTGCAGATAAAATATGGGATGACAGGCCTGAGCTTTGTCCGTCACAGATATACGAAATACCTCTGTCCGTTACAGGTGAAACTGCGGAATCAAAGCTGAAGGGTCTGCGCAGGGCCATGAAGGAAAAAAATGCGGACATGCATTTAATCACATCTCTTGAGGAAATCGCATGGATTTACAACCTGAGGGGAGAGGATGTGAAGCATACTCCGGTGTTTTTTGCCTTTCTGATAATAGAGCCGGAAGGCGAAAAGCTGTATGTCCTCGATGATACTTTTAAGGAAAGCCCTGCAGCGGAACATCTGCCTGAAACCACGGAGATACTTCCGTATTTTCAGATTTTCAATGATCTGTGCAGCCTTCCTTCAGGAAAACTTCTTCTCAGCAAAGACAGAGTAAGCTATGCCATGGTAAAAAGCCTGCCGGAGAATGTAACGCAGATTGATGGGGAAGATCCGGCGGAACTGATGAAAGCTGTAAAGAACGAAAGGGAAATCTGCAGCACCAAGGAGGCTCACCTGAGAGACGGAGCGGCGGTGACGCAGTTTATACACTGGCTTAAACTGGTGGTTTCTTTCGGCGGTGTGCTGACTGAGGCAGGCGCTGCAAATATGCTTCTGGAGTTCAGACGCAGACAGAAGGGATTTAAAGAACTGAGTTTTTCCACCATCGCAGCATACGGCCCTGACGGTGCAGTGGTTCATTATGACCCTGACCCGGAAAAATGCCTTAAATTGAAACCGGAGGGCTTTATGCTTCTTGATTCCGGCGGCCAGTACGACGACGGAACCACGGACATTACCAGAACCATCGCTTTAGGACCTCTTACGGAGGATATGAAGAGAAACTATACTCTGGTGCTCAAAAGTCATATAGCACTTGCATCCGCCCGTTTCCTTGAGGGAACTACGGGAGCCCGGCTTGATAAAATTGCGAGAAAGCCTCTTGCCCATGAGGGTCTTGACTTTAACCACGGTACAGGCCACGGTGTGGGGCATATTCTCAGCGTTCACGAAGGACCAAACAAGATCAGCCCTCTGGGAGGCAGCAGCGTAATGAGAGAGGGAATGATTACAAGCGATGAACCGGGACTGTATTTTGAGGGCCGGTACGGAATCAGACTTGAGAATGAAATTCTGTGCGTAAGAGGAGAGGACGGCTTGCTGGAGTTTGAGCCCCTCACCTG
>CAKMLH010000040.1 GCA_927797855.1 uncultured Clostridia bacterium
GACCGTTACGGATGCTATCATGTGCTTAATTCAAGAGCCCAGGCAATGAATTATGCTGAGTCCATCGGGAAAAAATATGAAGAGCTTAATCTGATAGTCTGCCATATGGGCGGCGGAATTTCCGCAAGTGCCCACAAGGAAGGAAAAATAATAGACGGAGTGTCCTATGACGACGGACCTATGTCCCCTGAACGGACGGGCGGTATACCGCTGCTTCTATGGACAAAGCTTTGTTTTTCCGGAAAATACACAGAAGAAGAAATTGAAAAGCTCATCTGCGGAAAAGGAGGCCTTTACTCATATCTGGGTGTGACTGACTGCCGTGAAGTGGAGAAGATGATAGAAGAAGGAAACAAAAAAGCGGCGACAGTATATGAGGCAATGGCTTATCAGGTTGCAAAGGGCATAGCACAGACTTCCGTTGCCTTAAAAGGAAAAGTGGATGCAGTAATACTCACCGGCGGAGCCGCACATTCCAAAAAGCTTACGGAAATGATACAGGATTATGCAGGCCACATAGGAAAGTTTGTAATAATGCCGGGAGAAGATGAGCTTCTTGCTCTGGCCAAGGGTGCGGAGCGTATTCTGGAAGGAAAGGAAGAGGCACACATTTACGGTGAGGAATAGAAAAAAATGAAGAAGCTGTTATTTGTAAATTCATGTGTAAGGGGAGAAGCTTCCAGGACTCAGGAGCTGTGCCGGTTTTATATAGACGGCTTTATAAAAAGCCAGAAAGAGCACGGCCTGGAATGGGAAACCGAAGAGGTCACTGCCGCCATAATGGGCAGCCTTAAGCCCCTTGACAGAGCTGAGCTTGAGCTGAGAGAAAAGCTCCTTTCCAAGGGAGATTTCAGTCATGGGATGTTTAATCAGGCAAAGCAGATAATAGAGGCAGACCATATTGTAATAGGTGCACCTTACTGGGATCTGCAGTTTCCGGCCATTCTGAAGACATATCTGGAAAGGTGCTCGGTAACGGGTCTGACCTTTGTGTACGATGAAAATGGAGTGCCTCATGGCAAGTGCCGCGCCCACTGGCTGACATACATAACCACATCCGGCGGACCTATAGATGACATGAACTTCGGCTATGATTATATATGCGGACTCTGCGGCCTTTTCGGAATCGACGAAACCCATTTTGTGTCGGCGGAGAGTCTTGATATTGTGGGAAGTAATGTGCCGGAAATTATGGAAGAAGCCAAGGTTAAAATTACCGAAATTCTGAAGCAAATGGAAGGCCGGCAATCAGAATAAACGGAACACGGCAGCTCATAATAAATTTATGAGCATTAAGGAGTTATTTAACGAAAGCAATTCCATATGGATAGATTTTATCGTCTTTTCCATAGGAGCGGCCGCTTACGGATTGATTGAGATTCTGTTCCGGGGTCACACTCATTGGACAATGGTTCTCACCGGGGGAGCCTGCGTACTGACATTGTATTATCTGAGCGGCTGGCTTCTGTCTATGCCGCTGATTTTAAGCGCCCTTGCGGGAGCTATGATTATAACATGTTACGAATTCTTCGTAGGCGTCATGGTAAACCTTAAGTTTAACTGGCATGTGTGGGACTATTCATCCCAGCCGGGAAATGTGCTGGGTCAGATATGTCCCGCCTTTACAGCTTTATGGTTTATCATGTGTCTGGTATTTTTTTCAGTTATAAAACTACTATCATAAGGAAAAGGAGAAATAATGGGAGCAGACTTAAAGAAGCTGCAGAACGGCAGCGATATTCGCGGAGTTGCCCTTGAAGGCGTCAAGGGGGAGGCTGTAAATCTCGGTATTGAAGAGGCAGCGGCACTGACAGCAGGTTTTGTCAGGTGGCTTTGTGAGAAGACAGGAAAGGCACCGGAAACCCTTAAGGTGTCGGTGGGAACTGACAGCAGGATTTCAAGGGATATTCTGCGGAAAGCAGTTATCGAGGCTCTTATTTCTGCAGGAGTCAATGTCTTTGACTGCGGCATGGCATCTACACCGGCAATGTTCATGTCTACGGTATTTCCCGAATACGCCTGTGACGGAGCAATAATGATAACCGCCAGCCACCTGCCTTTTAACAGAAACGGTTTTAAGTACTTTGACAGAGACGGAGGACTAAACAAACAGGATATTACGCAGATAATTTCCTATGCCGGAGCAGATGCAGAGGCAGACCGCAATCGGAAGCCGGGGCAAGTGACAAAGGCAGATCTAATTGATACATATTCAGCATTTTTAAGAAAGAAAATAATAGACGAGGTGAACAGCCCTGAGAACAGAGAGAAACCTCTTTCCGGACTGAAGATAGTCGTGGATGCAGGAAACGGTGCAGGTGGTTTTTATGCCACGAAAATTCTGGAGGCTCTGGGCGCCGATGTAAGTGCCAGCCAGTTTCTTGAGCCGGACGGGCGATTTCCCAATCATGCACCTAATCCTGAGAATAAAGGGGCTATGGAGTCGATCTGCAGGAAAGTTATCCAGGCAGGTGCGGATCTTGGACTGATTTTTGATACTGATGTTGACCGCTCCTCTGCTGTGGACAGTAAGGGAAAAGAGATAAGCAGAAACGGCATTGTTGCCATGGCGGCAGCGCTTATTGCAAGGGAGCATCCGGGGACAACGGTTGTCACTGACAGCATAACAAGCGACCAGCTGACCGAATACCTTGAGCAGTGCCTGGGCATGAAGCATCTGAGATTTAAACGTGGTTATAAAAATGTAATCAACAAATCCATTGAACTCAATGAGGAAGGCATCGACAGCCAGCTTGCCATTGAAACATCAGGCCATGCGGCATATAAGGAAAATTATTTCCTCGATGACGGCGCGTATCTTGCTACGAAAATAGTAATCAAAGCTGCACAGCTCAAAGGGCAGGGAGTGGGAATAGAAGTGCTCCTTTCAAGCCTTAAGGAGCCGAAGGAGGCCGTAGAATTAAGGTTTCCCATAAAAGGTGACAATTTCAGCGAATACGGCGAAAAGGTTCTTGAGGGGCTGAAGAAATGGGCCGAAGCTCATGCCGCAGAGGGCATATCAGTGGTGAAACCTAACTTTGAAGGAGTAAGGCTGAACTTCAGACGGGAGGGGCTTTCCGGATGGTGCCTTCTTCGCAAGTCCCTTCACGACCCGATTATGCCTCTCAACGTTGAGGTTACCGAGGGCAGCTGTGAGGAGATAGTGGAGGAAATCCGCCAATTCCTTGAGGAATACCCGAGGGTAAGCGGTAAATAAGTGTGAAAGAATCCTGCCTGAGCGTATTGCCGGGCAGGAATTTTTTTAAAGAAAAATGTAAAGCTAGCTTGACATATGTGTCAGCAGTGCTATAATGTATGTAAAGCCAACTTTACATTTGCGAGGTATAAATGTGAAAAACAGAATCGAAGAAATAAGAGGGGAAAGAGGAATAAGGCAGGAAGAACTGGCAAAGGCTATGGGGGTGTCACGCCAGACCATCAGCTCTTTGGAAAACGGTCGCTATAACCCGTCCATAATGCTTGCCCACAATATCGCCAGATATTTCGGGATGACTATTGAAGAAGTGTTCATATTTGAGGAGGAATAAAATGAAGAGTTATGGTAAAAGAGTGTACATAAGTATCTTCTGGCTGGTACTTGGAGCAGCCCTGGTAATACTTGAATTTATAGGAAAGCTGGACAGCTTCTGGTCGGGAATGGGTGCCGGATTAATGGCAATAGCCATTCTGCAGCTGATAAGATATGCAAGATACAGCAGAGACAGCGAGTACAGAGAAAAGGTGGATACAGCCGGCAAGGATGAAAGAAACCGGTACATTTCAAACAAAGCATGGGCATGGGCAGGGTATATCTTTGTTATTGCAAGTGCTGTGGCAACTGTGGCATTTAAAGTGGCCGGACAGGATGAACTGTCTGTGGCATGCGGATGCGGAGTCGGCATTATGGTTATGCTGTACTGGATAAGTTATCTCATACTCAGCAGAAAATATTAGTAAAGAAGGGATGAAAAATGGATTACAAAAAAGCAGCGGCTCTGGAAGTTAAAGGGCTGAGGAAGGAGTATCCCGGATTTGTTCTGGAAGGAATGAATCTGACCATTGAAAAAGGTAAGATTATGGGTCTGGTAGGTGAAAACGGAGCAGGCAAGACAACCGCCATGAAAGCTATGCTTGGAATAATAAGGCCGGATGGAGGAGCTGTCAGGATACTGGGAAAAGATTTCAGCTCCGATGACGTGGAACTTAAAAACAGAATAGGGGTTGTTCTTGATGAAGTTAATTTCTATGAGACTATGACGGCAAAGCAGGTCGGAAAGGTTTGTGCAGGAGTTTTCAGCGGCTGGAATGAGGAAATCTTTCAACAGAAGCTCGGAAGAATGAATGTGGCCATGAATAAGAAAATAAAGGATTATTCCAAAGGAATGCGGATAAAGCTCTCGCTGGCAGCGGCCATGAGCCACGGCGCCGAGCTTCTTATTCTGGATGAGCCTACAAGCGGACTTGACCCTGTTGCCCGGGAAGAGATTCTCGAAGAGTTTGAAAAGTTTGCAGGAGAAGAAGGCGGCTCCATTCTGCTTTCATCTCATATAACCAGCGATCTCGAAAGAGCGGCCGATGACATAACCTTTATACATAAGGGAAAGGTTGTGTTTACCAAAACCAAAGCAGAGCTGCAGGCCATAGGAAATATCGATGATATAATGACTGAATATGTAAGGGGGCACAGATAATGAAAGGCCTTATTTTAAAAGATCTGTATGCTATGGGCGGGCTGTACAGAAACACTCTTTTTGCCCTGGCCATCGTATGTGTATGTCTGGGACTGTCCATAGGGGCAGGAGGAATAGCTGCTGCCACATCGGTAATCTGTGCGACTATGATTGTTACGACCTTCACACTTGACGAGAAATGCAGATGGCAGGGATTTTCCGCGACTCTTCCGGTAAGCCGCAGAGACTGCGTGGCGGCCAAGTATGCTGTTCATCTTATTTACTGTCTGGCAGGAACAGCTGTGGGCTTTATATTTGCCCTGATTATAAACATTTTTGCCAAGGAAAAAATGGCTCTGCCCGACCTTTCTATGAGTGCTGTTGTGGGATTTATACTGGGTATGGTCTTCGGATTTGTGGTGATACCTTTTATGTTCAAGTTTGGCGCAGAAAAAGCACGCATTATAATGATGGTTATTATTCTGCTGCCTACAGCTGCAGTATTTCTTTTGGACGGAAAGGCAGTATCTTTTGTAGACCGCCTTGCACTGATAAGTCCTGCAATTCTGGGAGCAGTTACAGCCGCAGCGCTGGTTCTGGCAGGAGTTCTGTCTCTTGCGGCAAGCATAAAAATATACGGCAAAAAAGAATTTTAGCACGGGTATCCCGTGCTAAATTGCCTTATATGAGAAAGGTTCGCTTTCTTTGAATTCCACCGTGAAGCCTCTGCCTGTGGCCGGTATCCACTGCCAGAAGTTTTCCCGGTCTCCCGGAAACCAGCCTTCCATTGCAGCTGCAATAGTGCCGCCGTGGCATACCATTATGGAAACCGCATCTTTTCCGCTGTGCCTGTGGGAAAGCTCTTTAAGCCTTTGATAGCCGCAAAGCTCTTTTAAACCTTTTTGTATTCTTTCGTTAAATGAAATTACAGAGTCTCCGCCTCCCGGAAAAGTGAAGCTGCCTTCTTTGTTGTTAATCCATTCTTCATACTCCGGTTCCTTTTGCAGTTCATTAAATGTTTTGCACTCCCAACTGCCGAAGTTCATTTCACGGAGGAGGGGGATGGTTTTAAAAGGAACATTTCCGTAAATAACCTTCAGGGTCTGGTCTGCCCGAAGCATTCCGGATGTGTAGCAGTCAGCATCTCCCAAAGGAGGATAGATTCCCTCTGCCATAAGTTCTCTTAAGGCTTCGTACCCCTCATCAGTGAGAGGAAGGTCAGCACTGCCGTAATACCACTTGTTAATTATCCCTTCCGTGATTCCGTGCCTTATAAAATGTATATATGATCTCATCAAGCAATCTCCCTTTAACCTTTTATTTTCTGACCTAATCCGCAGAATACGCGGATTACCGTCTGGGCTCTTTCTCCCAGATACAGCATGGTTCTGCCGGCCATTTCACGCCAGCTGCGCTCAGCAGGATCCATAGGCACAATGCCCTGAGAAATATCGGTCATAATAACTATCTTATCCTTAAGGAGGCTCTCATATTCGGCAAGGATTTCTTTGGCCTCTTTTCCCTCTTTGACACATCCCATGATAAAGTTCTCAAGGCCGTATATTACGCTGTATGAAGGATCGATTTCCGTGCTTTCGCCGCAGCAGAAAACATCATTTTCCTTAATCTGAAAATTATGCAGAGCGTATTCAAGTTTACCCTGATATGCGCCGCCAAAAATTAAAATCATAATGCCTCCTTTAGCAGAAAACAAGAGCCAGGACTCCAATAAGTTCGCCCCAGACAATTCCGTATCCGGCAATATCGCCGCTCATCCCGCCAAGCTGTTTCTTTGCATAAGTAATAGATAAAAAAGTACCGAGCACAACGGCACCATAGACAAAGGCCGTAGATGCATAGTAAGAGCTTGCAATAAATCCTGCAGCGGTGAAAATCGCCAGCTGAATTAAAAGAAGGATAATGCCCTGCTTTTTTGATGGGGCGGCAGGCTTTTTTTCTTCCGGTTCAGCAGTCTCTGATTCAGCAGTCTCCTGTTCGTCAGTCTCCGCGGCAGACATCTCAGGTTCGACAGATGACATCCTGGCATACTGACTGGTTACAAGAGGTTTGCTCAGGAGAACCTCCAGTCCGGAGACCGATCTGCTGAGCACTGCTATGATTACCAGATTCGCAAAGTCCATACCCATGCTGGCTCCTGTTGAAATAAAGGAAAAATAGCCAAGTATCATAAAAATTGCACTTATTACAGCAAAAGCACCGGTATGGGTGTCCTTGAGGATGCGCTGCCTCTCTTCAAGAGATCTCCTGGACATTATAGCATCACAGCAGTCCATAAATCCGTCCATGTGCATGAAGCCGCAGAGGGCGAAAGGGAGCAGTGTCAATATAAAAGAAACCACAAGAAAAGGAAAACCAAGATATACAAGAGCTACATAAAGAGCTGCCCAGATAAGGCCTATTACAAGGCCGATTGTGGGAAGAAAGCCCAGCATGAGACTTTTACAGCTATCATCCCATTTCTTTACAGGACATGGAAGGCAGCAGAAGTTGCCCCATGCCATAGCAAAACCGGTTAAATATTTCAATTTATATCACTCCTTTTTTCTCATTTATACATATACTTAAATCCGAAAGAAACTTCAATCACCTGATCACACAGTGCCGCAAGAGTTCTGTCTATATGGGCAAGGGCTCTGCGGTAATTCTCCGTATAGGAATCAAAAATACGTGCGTCGGAATATATGTAATCGGAAACAAAAATCGTGTTTCCTGTGCGCCTTGCAAACTCACTAAGCTCAGCGGCAAGTCTGTCGCCGGCATCGGAGGAAACCTCTCCGCCGGGCGGAAACATCTCGTTGGAAAGAAGTGCCGTTACGCTGTCAAGGAGAAAAACACCTTTTGGAGATACTTTTTCACCTGAGAGCGTATAGCCATCTAAAGCCCTGCATATGTCACGGCCCTGCTCTATGGTTTCAAAGCCCCAGCCTTCCCTCTCCGACAGATGGCGGCGTATGCGGGCCCTGTCTTCGTCGTCACAGGGAATCATGGTAGCAAGATAATAAAGGGGCAGTGATTTTTCCCGGGACATATTCCGCGCCAGCTCCTGTGCATGATGTGACTTTCCGTTTTTACAGCCTCCGCTTATGAATATGTTCATTAAAAGAAATTTCCTTTCTTGCCTTCTTCAAGGTAATCAGCATCAATGGCTCCTTCGTCAAAGGTTGCCATTCCGTTCATGGTGGCACAGGCAGCTTCTATAATCTTAAAGCTGATAGGGCATCCGCTTCCTTCGCCCAGCCTCATGCCGAGGTTAAATAAAGGCTTGATGCCAAGGGCATCCATGGCGATAAGATAGCCTTTTTCCTTGGATTGATGGGAACCGAACATAAAGTTTGCCGCATTTGGTGCAAGCCTTGCGGCCGCCAGGGCAGCAACTGCTGAAATATAACCGTCTATTACCACAGGCAGCCTGTAATATGCGGCGCCTAAGAATGCTCCTGTCATAGCGCATATATCGAATCCGCCGACTTTTGCCAGAACATCCATAACATCTTCAGGGTCAAGGCCTTTAACGGCCTCATTGACGAGGCGGATTTTCCTGGCAAGACCTTCGTCGTTAAGACCGCCGCCGCGTCCCACAACGTCCTCACCATTTTTGCCGCAGAGAGCAGCAAGAACGCATGCACTTGTGGTTGTATTTCCTATACCCATTTCTCCAACACCGAAAATATCATAGCCGCACTCTTTTACCGACTTTGCTGCTTCCATACCTGTCATCAAAGCACGCAGAGCCTCATCCTCGGTCATGGCAGGCTCCTTGGCAAGATTGCGCGTTCCGTCTGCAATGCGGCGGTTTACGATTTTACCGGTAAGATGAAACATGCCGGCTGTACAGTCCACCATGTTATCGGTATACAGGGAGGCCGGAATTTTCATTTTGACACCGGTATCAACAACAAGAAGATCGATTCCGAAGTAGTCGGCCATGGAACTTACGCCGGTAAGATGACGAGTGAAGTTAATGGTCTGGGAAAGTGTAACCGACTGGGGTGCAGAGGCAACTCCTTCATCCACTACTCCGTTATCGGCGCTCATTATAACGATAGCCTGATGTTTCACGGAGTTTTTGACTTTTCCCGTAATCCCTGCAAGCTGCACGGAAATGTCCTCGAGAGTTCCCAGGGCGCCTGTAGGCTTGGCAAGTACTTCCTGGCGTGCCGAGGCTTCTTTAAGGGCATTTTCATTGAGGTCACCGGAGGCCTCTATATAAGAAATTATGTTTTTGAGTTCGTTATTCATATGTATATTCCTCCGCTTAAAATAGTCCAGAATCATTATAGACTATGAGACAGCTAAAGTCAAAGAAAAGCACATTGGAACAGTAATACTGTATAATCCCATCGCAAATATGTTGCAAAAATCTGTTTTTTTTGGTAAACTGAAAATGTGGCTTAGTATAAATAAGAAAAGGAAGAGATAAAATGAGCAAAAAAATGCAAAGCAACATTTTGTTGCTGATTACGGCTTTCATCTGGGGATCCGCATTTGTGGCCCAGAAAAGCGGAATGGACTACATTGAGCCATTCACCTACAACGGAATCCGTACTTTTATCGGCGGACTGGTACTTATACCTGTAATTCTGATTATGAACAGAGGAAAAGCCAAGCCGGAAGAGACAGAACTTACTGAGGAGGAGCAGGCAGCTAAGGCTGCACAGAATAAGCTCCTCATAATCGGAGGTATCTGCTGCGGAGCGGCACTCTTTGTTGCATCATCCCTGCAGCAGTTCGGAGTAAGCTATACAACTGCAGGCAAAGCCGGATTCATAACAACCCTCTATGTTGTTATTGTACCTATTATAAGCGTAATCATAGGCAAAAAGGTCAGACCGATTATGTGGCTGTGCGTAATAATGGGTGCCGTAGGGTTATACCTGCTGTGTATGACAGATGCGTCCTTTAAACTGAAGTTCGGCGATATGCTGGTATTGCTGTGTGCCTTTGCATTTTCACTACATATAATGATCATAGATCATTTTTCGCCTAAGGTTGACGGGGTTAAGCTTTCCTGCATACAGTTCCTTTTTGCAGGACTTCTGGGCATCATCTGTATGTTCATTTTTGAACATCCGGATATCAACGCAATACTGGATTGCTGGCTTCCTATCCTTTATGCGGGCGTTCTCTCCTGCGGCATCGGATATACCCTTCAGATTGTTGCGCAGAAACATGCGGAGCCTACGGTGGCATCACTTCTGATGAGTCTGGAATCTGTGTTTGCGGTAATATCCGGAGCGGTGCTTCTCCACGAAACCATGTCGGCAAGAGAGCTTCTGGGCTGCGTGGTAATTTTCGCGGCTGTAATAATAGCTCAGCTGCCGGAAAAAAACAAGCTACCTGACACTCAGAACTAAAGAAAAACTAAAGAAATACATAAACCCGGAAGAGCCGTCTGGACTTCCGGGTCTGTTATTTTTTGAGGCGGTGAAGTTAATTTAATTTAGTAATCTGTATTTGTGAACGGTTTCTGCTCAGTGTGGAAGAGATAATCCAAAAGTCCTGTTTTCTGAGGGCAATCTGTCTTAACAAGCCCCAGTCTTATCAGGCCTGCAAGTTCGGAGCTTCCCATAAACAATGTGCTTAAATCCATAAGCCTGCAGGACAGATGAACCTTTGCGTCTTTCCACACGTCTGATGAGGAATCGTAGTACCAGCGGCTGCAGGAGCCATCATCTGATGTTCTGAATTTAACAGTAAATCTGTTTTCTTCTGTACCGGCATTGTCGGTTACGGAAAAGGCCACATCGATATTTTCCGGCGGAAAGCTTCTGTGAGCGGCAGCCTTTATAAAGAATTCCACATCGGGTATCTTATACATGGTTCCTACTGCAGAAATGTTTGTCTGCATAAAACCGAAATCTATGTAATTGCCGCTTACATCCTGTGGACTGTCAAGCAGATGATAAAATTCAGGCTCACCGCTTCTGATAACAACTGTCTGGGCCAGATCGCTCTGCATCCGGAGCCCTCCCAGCAGTTTTTTCAGTACGAATTCATCCCTGTATACAAGCTCTTTAACATTCATCCTGTTAAGGGTGTAATTGCAGTCGGAAGTGTTTTCAAAAGTAAAGGCGGCATAGCCCAGGAGTTCATCACCCTTAAATAATCCCAGGCGGCGCACCTCATCATCATTTCTCATATCACGGATTTCTTCCTCGAACTTGCACAGAGCACCGTGGTACCTTTTAACAAAGGCAGTGTGGCACTCAACCATTTGGTCCACATCTTCTTTTCCCATGAGACGAAGTCCCGTGACATCTTTTTCCTCAGGCAGATAGTCGGTCAGAATATGATACTCATCAAGCCTTGTGCCGCAGCCATATCCTAAGTTCTTGTAGAAATCTATACGGAAAGGAAGCAGCAGGCAGACTGCACCGCCTGATTTAACCGTATATTCTTCAAAAAAACGTACCATTTCCCGAGCAGCCCCTTTTTTCTTATAAAGAGGATGAACTCCGAGAGCCATAAGACCCGTGGCCTTTCTCATTTCTCCGAAAAGATTGATATCAAAATCAATGAGTTTCATGGAAGCAATCAAAGTATCATCTTCGAACATTCCGAAAAAATTTACATGCCGGAACTCTTCCAGTGACTGAAGGTTTCTGTCATAGTATTTTTGATAACATTCCTCTGACAGATCTTTTCCTGCAGGGTAGGCATTGAGGTAAATTTCCATATAAGCCGGCATATCGGCAGGTGTCAGCTTTCTGATTTCTCTTTTTTTCATAACTTTTTATCCTCCGTATCTAAAGTATACCTTATTTTCTCAGACGTTGCAAAAAAATAAATAATATTGTATACTGCTATTATAAAATTCGTTGGAAAAGAGGTCATAAAATGATAACCAGAGATGAAGCATATGAATTACTTAAGAAATATAATAAGGAAGATTTTCACCTTCACCACGGCAGGATGGTAGAGGGAACCATGAGATATTTTGCCAATAAGCTGGGATATGGTGATGAAGAGGAATTCTGGGGTATAGTAGGCCTTCTTCATGATATTGACTTTGAAATGTGGCCGGAAGAGCATTGCAAAAAAGCTCCTGAACTTCTCCGGGAAGCAGGTGTGGACGAAGATATGATTCACGCCATTGTTTCCCACGGCTACGGTCTTTGCGTAGATGTAAAACCTGAGCACGAAATGGAGAAGGTGCTCTTTGCGTGTGACGAGCTTACAGGACTCATCGGCGCAGCTGCTCTCATGAGACCTTCCAAGAGCGTTCAGGACATGGAGCTCAAATCCCTTAAGAAGAAGTTTAAGGATAAGAGATTTGCAGCAGGCTGCGACAGGGATGTAATTATTCAGGGCGCTGAAATGCTGGGATGGGATCTTGATAAGCTTCTCAGCGAAACACTGGAGGCAATGAAAACCTGTGAGGAACCTCAATAGTGCTTTACTGCGCTGCCGCGACGAAAAATTTTTTTAAAAAAATTGTTGTAAACCCTTGAAAAGTCTACTCTACAATGGTATAAATGTAGAGTAGACTTATTTTTTTAAGTCTTATTTTTATTTTTGTAGAAAAGAAAGGAATTTGCAGGAACATGGACAAGTTTTTCAAAATCTCACAGCACGGTTCCACAGTAAAGACTGAGATCATCGCAGGATTTACGACATTCTTCGCAATGGCCTATATCGTGTTCGTTAACCCTAATCAGGTTACCGGATTTACTGAAGGCCTCGGTGAAATCTGGAACGCAGTTTACGTAGCTTCAATTCTGGCAGCTACAATCGGTACTTTGCTTATGGCTTTATATGCCAGAAAGCCTTTTGCACAGGCTTGCGGAATGGGTCTTAACTCTTTCTTCTTTGTAAGCTTTATTCTGCCTCAGGTTATTTCGGGCGGAGACTGTGTACA
>CAKMLH010000041.1 GCA_927797855.1 uncultured Clostridia bacterium
GCAGACTGGTCTAATAACGCGTGGTCATAAGCTTTAAGCTTAATTCTGATTTTCTGTAATTCGCTCATTTTTTTCATCCTTTCTTTTTTGTACTGTTTACGCTATGCTCGTACAAGGGGTTCTCATGCCTTATTTTTCAACGTGTACAGGTTTTCGCTTACTTAGTACACGTGCACGTGCGTTTCCTACATTTACGCACAAAGCAAAAATCAGGCGAATCCCTTCGCCCCCATCGAGTGAGGACAATTCTCCACGGAAATTACCTGATAGCTCAGCAACTTCCCGTTTCATCGCCTTAAGCAAGCTTTTTTAGTATAAATGATATTTGGCAAATATGCAAGTGTTTTTTGAAATTTTTTTGAAGAAATTTAAACTTTTTTTGAGATGCAAAATATGTATTTTCAATGGTTTCGTGCCGTCTAATGCATACACTGTGTTCGGCGTTTCCCATTTGTTCTGTTCTGTGTTTAAAGCTGGCAGGGCCTGCGTTGTAAAAATTTCGCAGAACAAATTATTTTTACAACATCGCACTCCCGGAAAGCGGCACAGCATGCGGTACCAGAGTCTTCCGTTGTTTAATTATGAGAGTACATGCTATTTTTACAACGCAAAAGGAAATAAGGTTGTACAACCGCTCCAGAACCCCGTTTTTCTACAACGTTTAGCCGTGGTACAGTCCTGCAGGACCTGCTCATATGGCATTATGTTGTACATCAGCCACTTTTGCGAAAATAATTACAACATTTATTCCTGTCCGGATTTGTGGTAGAATATTAAATACAAGCGACTTAGATGGAGGCTATTATGAAAGAAATTAAATTAGTGTGTGATACACCGTTTTTCGATAAAGTGGATGTAAATGTGCTGGACTTTCCGTCAGGACGTGAAGGTGAACCGCGCCGGCGCTGCAAAATTACCGTAGAATTCGGTCCCTATGACCTGGCACAGCTTAAAAAGCAGGGACTGGACTATGATAGCGCCATGGAATATTACGAAAAGAAAGTTTATGATACAGTAAAGTTCTATCTGGCCCAGGACTGGATCTGCGTCGAAGGTCACGATGAGCTTTTTAAAATGATCAACGAAAAGGTTTCTGCGTATTACGCGCAGTAAGGTGCAGATAAAAAATCTAATAGTTTGTAAGCTATGTCGTATAGGAAATACAATTTCTTATTTTTATGCAACATTCTGCATCAGGAAACCGTGTCACATTTAATGAACAGGCTTGTCTGTCAAATTGATTAAAAACGCCGGAGTGTGTACACCCCGGCGTTTGCTTATTTTTGAATTTCAACACATTACATTATGCAGCTTTCTTGCCTGACACAACATTGGACCAGTGGCCGTAGTAGGTTGAGCCGCCTATATTCTTTATAGCTCTAACCTTGAAGTAGTACTTCTTACCCTTTGTAAGCTTAGCTGTTTTGTATGAATTCTTGGAAGTTGTTATAACCTTCTTATATCCGCCTGTGGACTTGGTTGATCTGTAAACCTGATACTTAACGCCGTCAGCTTTACATTTATTCCATGTGAGCTGAACGTAGCTCTTTGTGCTCTTTGCCTTTACAGTGCAGGTGTACTCGGCAACCTCCAGCTTTTCCAAGATAGGATTGATAACATCTGCGGCCGTGGCAATTTTGATTCTCCCCTGAGGTTCTGCATACTCAGTTCCGATCTTTCCTCCCAGATTGTCTTTGATGTAGTCTAAAAGGACTTCATTGTCAACCTTAATCTCATCCTTAAGAATCTTATTGCCCTTGAACATTGTATAGCCGTCTCCGCCGAGCTTGAGCATATAGTTGTGAGATGCCAGGGTGTAAGTCTTAGCAGGATCTATGTCCACCCCTGCAACTTTTACGTTATAAACTCTGCGTTCACCGCTGACACGCTCAAATTCACCCTTTTCATTTGTAACTACAGTTGATTTTACAAACGGGTTGATTTCATAAGTTAAACCGGATACCTGAAGGAAACCGCCGTTTTCAGCTACGCCCACAGACTTCGATCCGAATTCCAGGGCATCGAGAATCTGCTGACCTGTAGCTTCGATAAGGCATGCCGTGTTGCCAAAAGGATGAACGGAAATAACATCCCCGTATGTAACATCGCCCTTTTTAACATCTGCTCTGATGCCGCCGCCGTTTACAAAGGCAATGTCGGCCCCCATGGTTATCCTGTATGCATCTGCACAGAGATCGCCGAGATTTGTTTCCTGACTTCTTACGAGCCTAGTAGTTCCATCTTCGCTGTTTATTCTTAAATCAACTTCACTTGTAGCCACCTTCTGCTTTATGATTGCTTCGTACTTGGATATGATCTCCTTTACATATTTATCCATATCTGCATCTATGGCAGAGGCTGCTTCCTTGTTGATGTTGGAAGCTGTAACGATACCTTTTTCGTTGATTACAATCTGTCCTATATTCTCAAGCTTTGTTCCTGTTGATACTACCTGAACAGACTTCCCTGACTTGTCCTTTACCGGCTTTGTAAAGGTCAAATGTGCATGTCCGTCAATAAATGCTGTAAGTCCCGTGGTATTGGCGATAACTTCTGATGAAGTCCAAGGAGCGCTCGCAGGATCGTCACCTAAATGACCTACGGCTACAACATAGTTAGCCCCTGCAGCCTTTGCAGAATCAATCGCTGTTTGAACCGCCTTATATAAATCTTTGCCGTCATTGCCTTCACAGAATCCATAGATATATTTGCCGTTTGCATCCTGGAAATATGCAGGGGTTGATTTGAAGAATGTTTCAGGCGTGGTGATACCTACAAAGGCAACCTTTTTGTCCCCATATTCCTTTATTGTATATGCATCGAATACAGTTTTGCCGTCTTTGTCTACAAAATTGCAGCTGATGTACTTTGATGTTGCTTTTCCGGCAATCTCCTTGAGGAAATTATCCATGCCGTAGTCGAATTCATGATTGCCCGGCACGCGAACATCATACTTCATTTCATTCATAATGTCCCTAGGGTAAACACCTTTTGAAAGTGTCCCTGCAACACCGCCCTGAATGGCATCGCCCGCGTCAACCAGAGCAACATAATTATACTGCTCCTCCATCTGCTTCCTGTACGCGGCAAGACCCGCATAGCCGATGTTCGTATCAAGGGCACAGTGCACATCGCTGGTTGCAAGAATAACGATGTCGTTTGATTTTTCCGGGGCGCTGGCAATCGGAGCAACATCCGCCTCTTCAGCAAAGGCCATAGCCGGCATCATAGCGATTACAACCGCAATGATGGTCAAAACGGCCAGGAGTTTTCTTGTTTTCATCTTCTCTTCTCCTTTCAGAATAAAAACTTTTATCTTATACTTCAAAAAGCAATAACGGCACTATTTTGTCACCTTCTTGTAGGTCACATCCGACCATGGTGAATAATAATATTTTCCGTTCAGGTATTTGTATCCCCTTACTTTATAGTAATAGGTACTGCCTTTCTTCAGGCCGGAAGTGTTGGTGTAATACTTTTTGCTTGTGGTTACCATCTTTTTGAAACCGCCGGTCTTCTTTGCTGATTTATATACCTGATATCTGATTCCGCTCACATTTGACGAAGTTGTCCAGCTGACTCTGATTGAGCGCTTGCCGGAGCTTGACTTGCTGAATTTTGAAGATGCGTCGATAGAAAGTGACTTGACCGCGATAATCTGATTCTGGGCATCAACCTGCTTCTGCAGAGCCTCAAGCTGCGCCTTATAATCCTTTATCTTTTCCTCGGCTTTTTTCTCCACCAGAGCGTCTATTTCACTCTGACGCGCCAGCTTGATAGAATCTATTCTCACCTGTGACTTGCTGTAAGCCCCGCCTACAGAACCCTTAAGGTTATTTATTATATATGTAATCAGAGCCTGATTGTCCACCGTCACATTTGCTTTTGTCAGCGGACCGTTAGTGAACATGGTGTATCCGGTTTTCCCGTTGAGGAGATCGTTGGTTCCCGCCACTGTGTAGGTTCCCATAAGATCCAGTTCCTTGCCGCCTACCATAACGTTGGTTACTCTGTAGTCATCATCAACACTTACGAAATTGCCCAGGCCATCTACGGTAACTGACGGAATTACAGTCTCCTGAATGTCAAAGGTAACCCCCGACACCTGCAGAAAGCCGCTGTTTCTGTTCGGATAAAGTCTTGCCGACATTTCAAGAGCATCCATAAGGTCAAATCCGCTGACCTTGACAACACTGATATTTTTATTTCCCGGAAGGGCTCTTATAACATCGTTGTAGCTCATTCCTCCCACAGCAATGTCTGCCTTAAGCTCCGATGCCTCTACAAATGCAATATCAGCACCTGTCACGGCTCTGTATGCATCTGCCGCCAGATCTCCCAGATTTGTTTCCGAATTCTCAACAATTCTCACGCCGGATGTATCAGTCGCTGCAAGTCTGCTGCTGGTGGTGGCGAAAGCTTCTTTCAGATCGGTGCTGTACTCTTTTGTAAGTTGGTCCACTGCATCTTTGGTCTTAATATCTTTAAGCTTGTATACGTTAATAAGCTGGGATGAGACAGTTTTACCCGCAGTGGAAAGGGTCAGCACACCGATGCTTTTTATTCCTTCTCCCGGGCTTGCGAGGAGAGCATACATACCGTCAGCGGTTTTAATCTGCTCTCCGGAGGAAGCCTTTCCGGAATTACTGTTTATAAATGCATTGATTCCACCTGTGTTTTCTATAATGCTTTTTGCAGTAAAGGCTGAATTTTCCGTGTCGCGGAGATTTCCCAATGCAATGATATACTGGGCCCCTTCGGCTTTGGCCTTATCAATAGCAGTCTGAACAGCTCCGTAAAGATCCTTTCCTCCGTTTCCGTCGCAGAAAGAATAAGCATAGGATCCATCACTGTTTTTAAAGAAAGACTCATATTGAACCATAATATCGGGATCACTTATGCCGACATATGCAACTTTTGTGTCCCCGTAGGAGACTATTTTGTACGGCTTAAAAACGGTCTCATCGGTTGCCGCATATTTGAAATTACAGCTTATATACTGATAGTCGGCAGTCTTTGCAAGTCCGCTTACAAGCTGCGTAACGCCGTAGCTGAACTCTCCTGCTCCGGGCACCGCTATACTGTAACCTGCAGCGTTCATGGCCTCGGCTACATACTCGCCCTTTGAGGTAGATGCCAGGACAGTACCGCTTGCAGCATTGCCTATATCCACCATCTCAACATACCTGTGCTTTGTCTTCATTTCGTTTGCATAGGCAGCCATTCCGGCAACCCCTATGTTTGCATCAACGCTGCCGTTAATATCTCCGGAAAAGAGTATTGCGACATCTTCGTCAAGTGCAGCAGATGCTCCGGTGTCAGCAGCAAATGAAGCCGACGGAATAAGGGCTGCTGTAATACATACCGCAATGAGCACCGTTAATAATTTGCTCTTCCTTTTCATAATCTTTCCTCCGCATATGTGCGTAAACTCGCAGTTACTTCTGTTAAAAATGACGCGGCTTAAAGTTCTGCCGCAATCCTTGCTCCTAATTCAGCGTTGTTGAGAACAAGCTTTATATTTGCCTCAAGGCTGCTGCCTTCAGTGAGATCCTTTACTTTGCTCAGAAGGAAAGGTGTGATTCTCTTTCCTTTAATGCCCTTTTCCTCGCATTCTTTCAAAGCCTTTTTAATCACCACGTCCATCTTGTCGAAAGGAATCTCGTCCTCGGCAGGAATAGGGCAGGCTATAAGCATGCCGCCGCGAAGGCCTAGCTCATCTTTTGTTTTAATAAGCTGCGCAATTGTTTCCGGCCGGTCAATTCTGCATTCCGCCGGGAATCCGCTTTCTCTGCTGTAAAAGGCAGGAAAAGTATCCGCACTGTATGTGATAACAGGAACCCCCGATGTCTCAAGGTACTCCAGTGTAGCTCCGATATCAAGAATTGACTTTACACCGGCACATACTACAGCAACATCTGTCATCTTCAGCTCTTCCAGATCCGCAGATATGTCGAAGGTTTCTCCTGCACCTCTGTGTACCCCGCCTATACCGCCTGTGACAAATACTTTGATTCCCGCCATTTTGGCCGCAATCATGGTTCCTGCAACAGTTGTAGCTCCATCAAGTTTCTGTGAAACAACCAGAGGAAAGTCCCTTCTGCTTACCTTAAGGACATTTTCCGCCGTTGCCATATATTCGATTTCATCAGATGTCAGTCCGATTTTGATTCTGCCGCCTATAATAGCAATGGTTGCCGGAACGACTCCGTGCTTTCTGATTACATCTTCAACAGCCAGAGCCGTCTCTACGTTTTTAGGGTAAGGCATTCCATGAGAAATAATAGTTGACTCAAGGGCTACAACGGGCGTCCCCTCCTCTAATGCCTTTTCCACTTCAGGCTTGATATCCATAAAATTTCTATACATCTTTTCTCGACCTCCTTAAAAGTTCCTGTAAATTCATTTTGCTGTTTACCGCACGGCTTGATTCCATTGCAATGGAAGCTGCCGCCATGCCCATTCGGGCAGTTTCCTCTGTGCTTTTCCCGCGGGCCATTCCCAGAAGAATTGTAGCCGAAAAGCTGTCCCCGGCCCCCGTTGCACTGACTATATTAAGATTCTCGGCCGGCCGGATAAACCCTTCCCTTGAGCCGTCAGTGTAATAAACTCCGTCTCTGTTAAGAGTTATAAAAACCTGTTTTATTCCCTTGGCTATCATTACATCGGCGGCTCTTCTTATATCTTCGTCGCCGTCTATGGCAACACCTGAAAGAATTTCTGCCTCCATAATATTAGGCTTAATACTGTGAAATCCTCCCATGCAACTCTTGGCCTTAGCAGCCTTGGCGCATGAAACGGGATCAAAGAAAATGGGGATATCCTTAAACATTTCTGTCGCGGCGCAAAGAAGCTCCTCGCTCAGGTTCGCATCCAGAGCGATGGCTTTTGACCGTGATATAAAGTCTCTGTGTTCCTCAAGAACCTGAGGGGTTATAGCATCGATTATATCCATATCGCAAAGAGCAAGCTCCATGTCGTTTTTTTCGTTCAGTATGGATAAATACATTGCCGAGTTGTGTCCCGGCAGGGTCCGTATGCACGATGTATCGACCCCCAGCATATCAAGCTCTTTTTTAGCGGCAGCACCCATCTGATCATCGCCTATGACGGAAACCATGGCAACATCTGCTCCCAGACGGGCTGCGTTTTCCGTAATATTTCTTCCTACGCCGCCGAAAGCAAGATTAATCTTCCCCGGGTTTGAATCGCAATATTTCAATTTTTCAAAAGGGCTTCCCTCAATATCTATATTGATTCCGCCCACAACTGTTATCTCTGACATTCAAGTCCTCACTCAGTCAACAAAAATACTTCCTCCGATGAATTCCCTCAGTATGGAGTTGTTTACTATAGCCGAATCATCATCTGCGGTCTTGAAAAACCGCAGGAAATTAAGCATACGCACGGCTTCGCTGTACTCAGGTTCATCAGGCTTTATAGCCTCCAGCAGCGGTCTGGCATACTTCTTGAGAACGCATATTTCATAAAGATGCACAGAATTGAAGAGTACATCAGCCTCGTTGCTGTAAGGGAAAATGTTTTTATCTTCTCCTGCTCTTACCTTAGGCCAGTTGGCGATGGTGCTCTGAGCACTGTGCCCCCGATATTTATAGTCTCTGACCATTCGTCTCAGCATTCTGTGATCTGTTGTTACAACCCTGTTGTGGCTGTCAATATTAAGCTGCGTCAGCGGACTTATATATATTTTAAACTTCTGTTCCGCAGGCAGCTCTCTGGTTAAGTCTTCATTCAGCGCGTGAATTCCCTCTATGACAATGGGCTGGCTGCTCTTTATAGAGGTGAGCCTTTTTCCGAACTCCTTGTGACCGGTAAGGAAATTAAAAGTCGGCATATCCACTGTCTTTCCTGCCAGCAGATCATTTATATTACTGTTGAAAAGGTGAACGTCCACAGCAGCCAGATCCTCATAATTTTTTTCTCCGAACTCGTCAACCGGTGTGTTTTCCCTTTCCACAAAATAATCATCGGTGCCCATGTAAAGAGGCTGAAGACCGTTTACGCGAAGCTGAATGCAAAGTCTGCGGGCAAATGTGGTCTTCCCTGAAGATGAAGGACCTGCAATAAGCACTATTCTCTTTTTCTGCCTGGTTATCATGTCGGCAATCTCAACGATTCTGCGCTCGTGAAGGGCTTCGCTGAGCTGAACCAGCTCCGTAAACTTTCCCTCTTCTATTTTCCTGTTTAAATCGGAAACGTAGTCTATACCCATGAGCTTTCCCCATCTGCTCTGTTCTCCGAATGTTCTGTAAAGCATTTTCTCATCTACATACGCCGGTATAACATTGGGATTGGAAGGATGCGGGAAGCGCAGAAGCACACCTCTTTTGTACTTCATCAGTTCAAAGTATCGGATATATCCCGTTGACGGCACCATAAGCCCGTAAAAAAAGTCTCTGTACCCCTGAAGGGAATAGAAAGGTATTTTACGCATATGCTGATTTTCACAAAGAAGTTCTATTTTTTCAGGACAGCCTGTCTCGATAAAAATTTTTTCTGCTTCTTCTCTGGATATCTTTTCCCTGACAAAAGGAATATCTTCTTCCACCAGCTGTTTCATTCTCTGCTGAATTTCTTTCACTTCTCTGGCGGTTACAGGCGTCTGTCTCTTTATTTCTGTGTACAATCCTTTGTTTAATGAATTTTCTATGTCCACCTCTACATTTCCCAGCACATCTTCTATAGCTTTCAGGTATATAAGGCAAAGACTGTTCTGATATATCAGGTTGGCCTGCTGAGTACGCATATCAAGAAGTTCTACCCGACAGTCGCTGAACAGTCGGTGCCCCAGTCTTTCGACCTTGTTATTCACTCTGGCTGCCAGCACTGTGTATGGCGGTTTTTCTTCGAGGGATTTGTATATTTCCTCTATAGTTACTCCTCTTTCTACAGTTATTTCCTCAAACTGTCCTCTTAATTCTCTTTTTAGCTGAATTTTCACAAAAAATTCCCCTCCTGTTCTGCTTGCAGTCGGTTTAATTGTACCATAAATCCGTGATAAAAAAAACATTTCGGGACAAAATATCTTACGAAAGGAGTGATTACTTTGAAAAAGCTAATTCTCATTCTGCTTATTATCGGCGGCATCAACTGGGGTCTTATAGGCTTCTTTAATTATAATCTGGTTTCAGGCATCTTCGGTGCCAATCTGATAGTAATATCCCGGATTATTTATGCGGTTGTCGGTCTTGCGGCACTGTATGCTATTTCGTTTCTTTTCAGGGACAACAGGCTTCACAGTTAATGTATGCCGGCGAAAACATCCGCAATATTGAGAAAAGGCACTCTTCAGATGAAAAGTGCCTTTAGTTTTTTAAAATGGTGACTGCATGCTTTCGGTTTCGGCTTCGTCCATAGGCTCCATAGGCTCTATAGGCTCTGCATCTGCTGCAGCATGGGATGCAGTGGACGCTTCAATTTCTTCAACAGCCTTAGCCGCTTCTGCCGCAGCCTTTGCCCTGATATCAGACAGTTCCCTGCCAAAGTTGCGAAGCAGTATGTCAAGCAGCTTTAAAGCTTCGCTTTTGCGAAGGGTTATCCCCCTGCTCATGTGTTCATGTTCAGGATCCCATTCGCGTATATCAACCTTGGCCGGTTTGCCGTTCCATTCCACCAGGTTTACTTCCTTGGTCCACCCGGATTGGGATTTGTCCAGTACACCGTAGTGCTGTACGATATCAAAAGTGATGTCCTGTGCTCTGTTAATCTGTCTTGGCATGTATTCTCCTTTCCAAATTTCCCTTTGCAGCTACATTTTAACATCACTGTAATTATTTGTCAATATATTTTTCCTTTTTTACTGTTATTTCTTCATTGCATTTAGAATTCTCCGAGGCAGTTTTCGGCATATTTCCTCGGAAACCGATGCCACTGAAACACGCAGTCCCTTGGCAAGAGGTACCAGGAAAATTCCTTCTTTCTCAAGGCGCGCTGAAATCTCGTCAGGATTATCACATGGTACAGATGCAAAAAAGCCCGCATCAAAAGGAACCATCTGAAGTCCGCACTCCGCCGCAGCTTCTTCGAAGGCACGGCCTCTTCTGATGAGCATATCGCGGAAGCCTTTTCTTTCCTCGCACACTCTGGCTTTCAGTTCCGGATCAGCATATATCTTTGCCAGAATAACCTGAGGAGCTCTCGGGCAGTTTGACCAGGATGCCCTGGATGAAAATTCACAGGCCCGCCTGAATTCATCTGCAATATCTCCATCAGGAGCCAGGCAGATTAAAGCGCCGCATCTCATTCCGTACAGAGTGTATGCCTTTGACAGGCTGTGGGAAATGAGAGGAAGGACATTTTCAGGCATCTCCTCAAGAACAGGTAAAAACGACCTGTACTCTTCCTCATCTCCGGCGAAATCAATATAGGCTGTATCCACAAGAAGAGCTACCTTTTTATCTGCCGGAAGCTCTGATAATACCAGCTTGACTTTCTGCCAGTCCTCTTCCGTCAGGGAATATCCTGTAGGGTTATGTGCCGGGGTGTTAAGTATTATAACCAGTCTGTCCTGCTTTCGGAGAATTTCGGCAGCTTTTCTGCCGAAGTCCTCATAATTGAATTTTCTTTCACTGTTGAAGAAAGAAAAAGTCTCTATCTTTCTTCCCTGCTCCTGAGCGATTGTATTATAAGGTGCCCAGTACCAGTCAGCCACAAGAACACTGTCTCCTCTTTCCGAATAGTTTGCTATTGTATTTCTTATGGCGCCTGTTCCTCCCGGTGAAGCCACTGCCTCAACAGTTCCCTTAGGAACATAATTGCCGAGAGCATCTTTTTTTACAGCTTCCCTGAACTGAGGAATTCCGGAAATAGGTGCATATTCGGCAAATTCCTCGGGACTTAAATTTTTAAAAATATCGGTCACCGATGACAATACAATAAGTTGTCCATTATCATCCAGCAATGCCCCGATAGTGGCATTGACAACCTTTTCCTTTCCCTCTTTAGCTATCATCGCTTTGGCTCTGTTGCTTATACCGAAAATCTTGTCTTCCTTGGGAATATTCCTTCCCTGCGGAGCCGCAAAAATCATTTTTTCCACAGGCTGCCTCCTTCTCATTTTTTGATTTTAATATTTTACTATGTTTGTGCAATTATTACAAGCTGTGTTTCGTATTAAAAACGGATTTTTTGCTAATAATATTTTTAACTGGAGGTGAAAATATGCGTCAAGCACAAAGAAAGAAAGAGAAGGATAAGGTTGCTATTGCTCTGATGTTAGCCTTTTGTGTCATCGCCCTTACTTCAATTTTTACGATCAAATCAAATATAGATAAAATCAATGACAGCAATACCAACGTGCCGGTTTCTGAAAAAACAAAAACCGAAAATCCGCAAAAAGCCGGACAGGAGCCTGCTGAAAATGCCGCAGATACCGCACAGGCCTCTGCAAAGGTTCCTACAGTTGACAGCTCCAAAACTTCAAAAGAAAAAACCTCTTCTTCCGGATTCATCAATCCGGTTAAATCCGACGAAGCCTATGTTACCAACGAGTACTCCATGGATGCTCTCATCTATTCAGTAACATTAGATCAGTACATGACCCACTGCGGCATGGACATAGAAGCTCCGGAGGACACACAGGTCACATCCGCTGCTTCGGGAACAGTTACAGCAATCTATGAAGACGACCGGTACGGAACTTCTGTGGGAATAACTCGCTGCGGAGGATTCACGACGGTGTATTCCAACCGGGCTACAGCAGATTTAGGTGAAATAGGCGACGTTGTGGAAGCGGGAAAGGTGATAGGAGGAATAGGTACTTCCGGTCTCTTCGAATCTCTGGAGCCTGCACACCTGCACCTTGAAATGCTAAAAGACGGCGTTTATGTGAATCCTGCAGATTATATAAAATTTTAAGCATAGTGCTGAAATCAAAAATCCGGCTAAAAGTCGGATTTTTTGTTTACAGCATTATATTCCAGTTCCAAAAGTTTTATTTTATTTTCTATGCCGCCGGCATATCCGGTGAGCCGCCCGCCGGCTCCCACAACTCTGTGGCACGGTATAATCAAAGAAATGGGATTATGAGAAACAGCTCCGCCTACAGCTCTGGGCGACACCGGCTTCCCAAATCTCTCCCCGAGGTGCCGGGCAATTTCTCCGTAGGTAACAGTATGTCCGAAAGGTATGGTCAGCAAAAAATCCCATACATTTCGCTGGAACACAGTAGCCTTTGGAGCTAATAGAGGAATGTACCCGGGATCTTGGCCGCAGAAATATATATCAAGCCACCTGCTTGTATCTGCCAGAGCCGGAAAACGTTTCAGCTCTCCT
>CAKMLH010000042.1 GCA_927797855.1 uncultured Clostridia bacterium
ACCTGAAACTGTGCAAGAAAGAGTCTGTCATTGACAGAAAGTGCGCTTCCCGTGCCTCCCTCATTAAAGCTGAATGCCGAAGCCAGACTATATGCAAAACTGCTCTTGGCCTTGAGCTCAGCGCCTTCCAGAACTTCTTTGGAGTACCCGCTCTGTTCTACGGCCATATCAATGATTTCCTTGTCATAGAAAGGTACCTTCAGTTTTTCAGCCAGCAGTTTTCCTATTATTCTTCCGCCGCTTCCGTATTCTCTGCTGATAGTAACTAGCTTTTTCATATTCATCCCTCCGATTTTCATCCTACAAAAGCATCATAGATAGCTCTTATAGCCTTCTCAAAGTCTTTGTTTTCAACACCTACAATAATGTTCATTTCGCTGGAGCCCTGATCTATCATTCTGATATTTACTCCCGCATCTGCCAGAGCTTTAAAAAGCGTTGCGGAAACTCCCGTCCTGGCGCTCATTCCATGACCCACCGTTGCTATGAGAGCGATGTCTTCAAATACATCTATACTGTCAGGTCTCAGTCTCGATTCAAACTCGTCCAGCACCTCATCAAGTCTTCCGTCGATGGACTTGTTGGACATGACTACGGAAACCGTGTCGATTCCGCTTGGCAGATGTTCAAAGTTTATGTTGTAGTCATCAAGAATTCCGAGGATTCTTCTTACGAAGCCTCTCTCGCTGCTCATCATGTTTTTGTACAGTGCCACTACGGTAAAGTCCTTGCTTCCCGCAATTCCCGTTATTATATTCTTTTCATCTTCGGCTTCCGGCTGAGCGCCTTCTGCTGTGATGAAGGTTCCCATATCATCAGGGTTATTGGTATTTCTTATATTGATAGGCACATTGGCCATTCTTGCAGGATAAATTGCATCCTCGTGAAGAACGCTTGCCCCCATATAGGAAAGCTCCCTGAGCTCTTTGTATGAAATGTAATGAATCTGTTTTGGGTTTTTTACTATTCTCGGATCCG
This sequence comes from uncultured Clostridia bacterium, assembly GCA_927797855.1. GTDB lineage: Bacteria > Bacillota > Clostridia > Peptostreptococcales > Anaerovoracaceae > SUG1106. The sequence goes on from CAKMLH010000042.1 coordinate 979, forward strand.
CCATGAGAAAACCTGAAACGTCTGTCCAGTTTTCGTAAACGTCAGCGCCTACGGCTCTGGCAACAAGAGCTCCGGTAATATCCGAGCCGCCCCTTGAGAAAGTCTTTATTTTCCCGTCGGGCGTACTGCCGTAAAAGCCCGGAAGCACCGCTCTTTCGTGTTTCGAAAGCTCTTCTCTGATAGCGTTGTCAGTCTCCTCCATAAGGAGCTTGCCTTTGTAATCGAATTTTATAAGATCTGCCGTATCCACGAAATCATATCCGAGGAAAGCAGCCACAAGAATTGCGTTAAGATATTCTCCCCTTGATGCTATATAATCCGAAGAAGGATTTTTTTTAAGGTTTTCCCTTATTTCATCAAAATATTTTAAAAGGTCAACTTTTATGCCCAGATTTACTTCAACGGCCATGTATCTGTCTGCCACCACCTGAAAAAGCTGGTCGTAAGGCAGGTTATGCTCTATGTGTGTTTTGCACAGATATAAAAGATCGGTAATCTTGTTGTCTCCGTCAAATCTTTTTCCCGGTGCAGATACGACTATATATCGTCTGTCCGGATCATGTTCTATAATTGCTTTGGTTTTGGTCAGCTGAATACCGTCAGCGACAGATGAGCCGCCGAACTTAGCAACCTTAATGCCCATTTATGTGTACCTCCTGTGATGTCGAATCTTATGTATCCCCTTATTATATTACAAAATCGGGCTTTTTTCAATATTTATATGCAGCCGGGCCTTGGGCGGTTACCTGCCGCCATCTAGCCTCTGCGGTTATTTCTCTGTTCGTCTTTCATCTTCTTTAGATCGGAAAGGAGCTCTTCATCAAGGGCCTTCCTTGTGCTTTCTATCTCCTCTTCGCTGTCAACAGTGACCAGCTGAGTTATCCACACTCTTTCCTTGTACCAGCTGCCGGCAATCTTTTTAACCACTATATCGTTGCACCGGGCTGCATCCACATCCTCTCCGATAGCGTAGATTCTTATAATCATTCCGGGCTTCATGACCTTTATCTCAAAAGCCGCGTCGCCGTATCCGCCGGCCTCAAGAGCGCTGTGGAGATCGTCGGCCACATGGTCACAGAGGACATTTTTTCTTTCATTTTCGCATATAAACATAAATCCTATTCCGGCAGCAGTTCCCAAAACCACGGACCATATATTGCCCAGGCGCGGCTGTATCAGAAAGCACATAATTCCGCCCAGAACAAGTCCCAGCCATTTGAGTCTGCCAAGCAATCTGATCGTCTTTTTTACTTTTTCCATTAAGCATTCCTTTCTAACTATCTTATGACATCATTATATTATTAAATTTCTTTATTGGCAATATGTCTTTTATTTTTGCGGGAAAAGTGGTATAATTACATTTCTAAAGGCAGTTTAACCCAAAAGCTGCTTTAAAAGGAGGATTTATATGAAATTATCAAAACCCCTTAATAAGTATTTTGACCATACTCTGCTTAAGCCTGAAGCCACCTGTGAGCAGATAGACAAGCTCTGCAGCGAGGCAAAGCAGTACGATTTTTACTCGGTTTGCGTCAACACCTGCTATGTGGCCAGGTGCACCGACAATCTTAAAGGCACCGATGTGAAGGTGGCCGCTGTGGTAGGTTTTCCTCTTGGTGCCTGCACTACGGCAGCCAAGGCTTTCGAGACCGAAGAGGCATGCAAGGACGGCGCAGCTGAAATAGATATGGTTCTCAATGTAGGCGCTTTTAAAGACGGCCGCTACGATTACATAAGAGACGATATATATGCAGTTGTAGAAGCCGCGGAAAAATATAATGCCATTGTAAAGGTAATACTTGAAACCTGTCTCCTTTCCCCGGAAGAGATTGAGGAAGCATGCAGGCTTTCTAAAGAAGGAGGCGCCAAATTCGTCAAAACGTCCACCGGCTTCAATTCCGGCGGAGCAAAGACAGAGGATGTGGCTCTCATGAAAAAAACCGTAGGAGATGCTCTTCAGGTGAAGGCCAGCGGCGGTATACGTGACTATGACACAGCAATGGCAATGATAGAGGCGGGGGCTGACAGAATCGGCGCCAGCGCTTCAGTTAAAATAATGGAGGTATACGAAAATGTCAAACAAAGCTGCTAACCTGCTTAAGGCCGTTTTTTTCACTCTTCTGGCTATTGCTATGATAATTTTTAGGATTACAGGATTTATGGGAGAGGGTAAAAATTGGTTCTTGATTGCCATTGTTCTAAGTGCGATTCTGGCAATCGCCTTTTTTAGGCAGGCTTTTCAGAAGTAATCACAAAAAAACCGGGAGTTCCCCGGTTTTTTAGTTTTTTGTCTTTTACAGTCCTGCCTGCTTTCTTAATGTCTCAGCTTTGTCGGTGTGCTCCCAAGGGAGGTCGATGTCGGTTCTGCCGAAGTGACCGTAAGCGGCGGTCTGTCTGTAAATCGGTCTTCTCAGGTCGAGATCTCTGATAATTGCCGCCGGTCTTAAATCAAAGTTCTTTTCAACCAGCTCAGCGATCTTTTCGTCTGCAATCTTTCCCGTACCGAAGGTGTCTACAAGAATTGAAACAGGCTTAGCCACACCGATAGCATAGGCCAGCTGAATTTCAACTTTATCTGCAAGTCCTGCGGCTACAATGTTCTTGGCTGCATATCTTGCTGCATATGTAGCGGAACGGTCAACCTTTGTAGGGTCTTTTCCGGAGAATGCACCGCCGCCGTGACGTGCGTATCCGCCGTAGGTATCTACAATAATCTTACGTCCTGTCAGTCCTGAATCGCCGTGAGGTCCGCCGATTACAAATCTGCCTGTAGGATTTACAAAATACTTGGTTTCGTCATCAAGGAGCTCTGCCGGAATAATCGGTTTGATTACATGCTCAATGAGGTCAGCCTTAATCTGCTCCTGAGTTACATCCGGATCGTGCTGAGTTGAGATGAGCACGGTATCGATTCTCTTAACTTTGTCTCCGTCATATTCTACGGTTACCTGGGTCTTTCCGTCAGGTCTCAGGTATTTAAGTGTACCGTCCTTTCTTACGTCTGCAAGTCTCTTTGCCAGCTTGTGAGCCAGAGAAATAGGCATAGGCATAAGCTCAGGAGTTTCGTTGCAGGCAAATCCGAACATTATGCCCTGGTCTCCTGCGCCGATGGTGTCAATGGCATCGTCCATTGTTCCTTCTTTGTATTCGAGGGCCTTGTCAACGCCCATTGCAATATCGCCGGACTGTTCGTCAATAGCGGAAAGAACCGCACAAGTGTTGCCGTCAAAACCGTATTCACTTCTGTCGTAGCCCACGTCCAGAATAACCTGTCTTACTATTTTAGGAATATCCACATAGCAGTGAGTGCTGATCTCACCCATTACCATGGCATATCCTGTGGTAGTGGTCGTTTCTGCTGCTACTCTGCCGTAAGGGTCTTTTTCAAATATTGCATCCAGTATTGCATCTGATATCTGGTCGCAAAGCTTGTCAGGATGCCCCTCAGTTACTGATTCTGATGTAAAAAGTCTTTTCATGTCTGTTTCCCCTTTCTTTCCTTATCATAGAAAAAAACACCTCTCACAGAAAGAGAGGCGTTTGATTTCGTAAAGAAGTCTTTACCTCATCTTTCAGGAAATTTCCCGCCGGGATTCCTGTAGGATTTAGCACCTTTTCTGCTTCACTCTTTTCTCAGAAGCACATAGGTTGCCGGGCGTCTTCGGGCCTATTCCCTCAGCCACTCTCGATAAGGATTGTCTGTTTTTTGTTTGCACATAGTATTATATACTATTTGCCGCTCTTGTCAACACTCCCGGCCTTCGAAAAATTGGTCAAAAAGATGCTTATGCCTAATTTATCTTGTTTTTTTCGGAAAAATGTATATACTTTATTATGCGGAGAATTCTGCATAAAAAGACACTACGGCAGAAAGGCAAATTTACATATGGAAAATACAACAACATTTCAGGTATTAAAAGGCGGCCTGGCGGAAACGGCTTTTACAAGCAGCCGACAGTTCGTTTCATCATATGTGACTGACACCCGGCTCATGGGGGTAATGGGAGTATATATCCACTGGTACCTCCCTGAAAACAATTTTCTCAAGCATTTTCATCAGTTCTTCTATCTGGATGCGGAAGAATTCGGTTTTGATTCCTATGAAAGTGTTCTTGAGAGCGATGACGGCGGCAGATATTACGATATAAAAGCGATAGAGAATAAAATGATCGGCGGTCTCGGCGGACGCAAGATGCGCATTTCGGAAAAAGAGGCAAGATTTCTTATTCAGTCATACGCCAAAATGAACAGAAAAATGAATATTCCTCTTCCCGGCAAAACTGAAGAATATGAGTTCCTTCTCTCCCCTTCTGAAGAGCTTTCTTCCGATGAGGAGTATGCTTTAATGTGCAAGGAATGCACTGCCATTTCTTCTCCATATCAGGTGATAAACTATTTCCTTATGCGCTGCTTCGGCAGGGATTTTAAGGCCGCAAAATTTCTTACAAGAGGATATGTCCGTACAGATATTTTTCCTGAGCATAAAGCGGCAACCCTTATGTCCAACTCCATAGACAATGCTGACGACGCCGACAGCGGATCCAATACAAACTATTACATTACAGATGACGACAAGGATTTCGGGACTTTCAGCACCCGCAGGTCCTATCTCTGCCAGTCTCTTATCGAATATGACTGCAAATACTACATTGTAATTACCCAGGTTACCCTGGACAAGCTGAAGGTTGTAAAGTATGAAAAGATTTCCTCCTTCAGAGTGTCCTCAGCCGAAGCCACAATGATGACGTCCAGGCCGGAATTTATTACTGTCTTCAACCCGGTTGAGGGCAATATATATGAATCCGATGAAATAACCATAGAAAACAACCCGGGGCTGGTTTTTACCCTGGATTCAACGGACCTGGTGTCTACTGCCATGGTTACGGAGCATGAGGCCGGCCGTGTCTACATGATGTTTTATCCCAACAACGATCACGTGAGCAGCAGGGAATACCGTCTCAGCGACGATGTCAGAGGCGTATATTATATACTGGACAACGGTCAGTTTGTTCTTTGTGCATACGATAGCAGCAGCATAGAACTTTTAGAAAAGGACATCAGTTCTTCCGGTATAGGCCCTTACCTGTACCTGGCCGCAAGATATCAGTTCAAAGAGCCTGTCCTCTATGAATTCATAGGCAGCGGCAGCGAGGATTTTCTGGAGTTCGCTGACATAATCTCAGATGGGGAAAACGACGACGGCGATGACCGGTAGGTTTTGTGTTTTTCTGTCGAATTATGTCAACCTTTGTTCTTAAATTGTCAAACACTTTTCAACACTTCGAAGTCCTTAATTTTCCAATACTTTTGGGGTTTATCCACAAGTTGTCCCAAAATCGTATACAATTTAATTCACAGTTCCCTGTGGATAACTTCATTCAGGCATAACCTTGAAATTTCAATATGTAACACATCGTTATCCTTTTGTCAAGAGAAAGTTATCCACAGATTTTTTTGACCAAAAAACCCTTTTTACGTGTCCTTGTTCGCACTGTCAATAACTTGTATTCTTTCAACCTTTTTTAAGCATAAAATTTCATTTACCCCCTCCCAGATCGCATTTGATAATTGTTGTTGATATTCAGGGGTTTGCAGCAATTGTGACTCTTTTGGATTAGATAGAAATCCGCATTCAATCAGTATGATCTTTGCTTTCACATTGTCAAAAATCAGGATATCATTTTTTGCCATGGCCTTTCTTTCACGTCCGTCGGAAATGTTGTTTTCAAGGGATTTCTGCACACTTTCGGCAAAATCTCTGCTGCTGTGTTCGCCGCTTCGCACATCTGTTCGTGCTGCCTCTTCCCATGGATAAAAAACCTGAGCTCCGTATACTGATGCATCCTGCGGAAAACTGTTCAGGTGAATGGAAATTGCCAGGGCTGCTCCGCTTTCTTCAATTATTTTCTTTCTGGCCAGAAGGTCCTCCCTTTTCTTCTGCCTTATTGACTTCCCGTCGTCTGTATAGAGCCCCACGTCACTTTCTCTGGTCAATAGTACCTCTGCTCCCCAGGCCCTGGCCTCCTCTGCCAGCTTCTGGGCAATGCTGAGATTTATATCCTTTTCCTGCACTCCTTCCGGACTTGATGCGCCGCCGTCCATACCGCCATGACCCGGATCTATCACTATAAGCGGCCTTCCGATTCCTTCTTCTGCGGAGACCGGCTGCTCATGCCTGCCGATTTCATAAAGACTCATGCCGCTGAATGACCAGCAGCTCAAGCCGCAGCTTATGACAAATGCCGCCAGCACCACCGCAGTCTGCCCCAGATATTTCTTCTTCACGCCCTGCCCTCCTTGTCTGTTTACCTTCAATATTTTATGAGCAGACCTTGCCATTCTTACCTTAAATGTGATATATTTTTCAGCGAAGGAGATTTATTATTATGAAGACAAAAAGACTTTTTAAAGAAGATGTATACATGAGAGAAGCCGAGGCACTTATCACTTCCGCCGCGGAAACTGAAGACGGCAGAACAGCTGTGACTTTTGACAGAACCGTTTTCTTTCCCACAGGCGGCGGCCAGAGCTGTGACAGGGGCACTGCAGCCGGATTCAATGTTGTGGATGTTTACGAAGATGAAAAACTTGATGACATAGTTCACATACTGGACTGCACTCCCGCTGAGCTTGAAGCGGCTGCAGCCTCAGGGGAGCCGGTAAAACTGGTTCTTGACTGGGATCACCGTTTTGACAATATGCAGCGCCACTGCGGGGAGCATATCTTAAGCGGTATGTTTTTCCGCGAATACGGCGGCGTAAACAGAGGCTTTCATATGGGAGAGCAATATATGACCATCGACATCAGCCTGGAAGCCATGCCTCAATTCACTTCCATCACATGGGAAATGGCCAAGCATGCCGAGGAGTGTGCCAATGAAGCTATCTGGCAGAACCAGCCGGTAATTACACGTCATTTTGATACAAAAAAAGAAGCCGAAAACCTTCCTCTCAGAAAGGCTCTGGCTCTGGAAAAAGATATTACAATCGTATGTGTAGGCGATACGGAAAATCCCGCAGACTGCGTTGCCTGCTGCGGCACACACCCGTCTGCTGCCGGCCAGGTAGGGCTTATAAAGATATTTAAAGTTGAGTCAAACAAGGGTATGTTCCGCATCTACTTTGAGGCGGGCAAGAGGGCCTTTCTCAGATATCAGAATGAGCTTGATACCCTTACGGCCCTGGCAGGCTCCCTCAGCGCCGGAACCGATGATGTGCTGTCCAAGTATCATGCTCAGGTTGAGAAAAACAAGGAGGCCCGGAATCAGCTGCATTTTCTCAAAAAGGAAGTCATGGCTCGGGAAACTTCAGATATTGCAGAAGCCTTGAAAAAAGGCGAAAACATCCGGCGTTATCACATATTGTCATTGGACGATCTGAACACCCTGGCCAGAGAGCTTTCTCCAAATGTGGATAAAATAGCATTTCTCGTCCACGAACCGTCCTTTACGGTATTTCTGGTGTCCGACGGCTCTGTGGACTGCGGCAGACTGGTAAAGGAAAATGCTTCGATTTACGGCGGCAAAGGCGGCGGCAGCAAAACTTCCGCCCGTGCAATTTTCACCAAGAAAGAGTATGTGGATACATTTATCGACCTAATAGAAAAGCACCTGCGATAAGGTGCTTTTTTCATAGTATCTCTGCCAGCTCGTATATGAGTTTTTCCGTCTTTTCCCAGCCCAGGCACGGGTCTGTGATGGATTTTCCGTAGGCACCCTCGCCTATGGCCTGGCAGCCGTCCTCAATGTAGCTTTCTATCATCAGCCCCTTTACCATATGATTTATATCGGCATTGAAGCGCATGGAGTAAAGAACCTCCTTGGCGACTCTGATCTGCTCCATGTAATTCTTGCCAGAGTTGGCATGGTTTGTATCGACGATAACAGCCGGATTTTCAAGTCCTTCCTCATGGTACATATCGCAGACCGTTGCAAGGTCCTCGTAGTGGTAGTTTGGCAGCGAGCGGCCTCTTTTGTTCACATAGCCCCGCAGGATTGCATGGGCGTAAGGATTGCCTTTGCTGGTAACCTCCCAGCCGCGGTATATAAATGTATGGGAGCTTTGAGCCGCGGTGATGGAGTTCATCATTACTGCAAAATCACCGCTGGTAGGATTCTTCATGCCCACAGGAATATCAAGGCCGCTGGCAGTGAGCCGGTGCTGCTGGTCTTCCACAGAGCGTGCGCCTACTGCAACATAGGAAAGAAGGTCTGAAAGATACCTGTGATTTTCCGGATAAAGCATCTCGTCTGCGCAGGTAAATCCCGTTTCCTTAACGGCTCTTATGTGGGTTTCTCTTACGGCGATAATGCCCTTAAGCATATCCTCGTTTAAGTTAGGATCAGGCTGGTGCAGCAGTCCCTTGTAGCCCTTACCCGTAGTGCGCGGCTTGTTGGTGTATATGCGAGGCACAATAAAAATTTTATCGGCCACTTTTTCCTGAACAGGTATCAGCCTTGAAATATAGTCAATGACTGCGTCCTCGTTATCCGCAGAGCAAGGTCCGATTATAAGCATAAACTTCTTTGACCGGCCGGCGATAATATCCTTAATTTCGGCATCCCGCTTTTTTTTAAGGGTTGCCATCTCTTCTGTAACAGGAAACATTTCCTTTATCTCCTTAGGAATGATCAGTTTCCTTTTAAATTCCATATTCATAGGTTATTCCTCCGTTTTTTCCTTGTCAAAAAGTTTTCTTCTTGCCGTGGATCGTCTCATCATATCCTTTATGCCCTCCTTGTCAGCTTCCATAAGCATTCTCTCCAGTTTGGAAAACTCCATGGTAAACAGTTTCATCTGATGAAGGAGCGCATCCTTGTTGAGCAGGAAAAGTTCGCTCCACATGGTTTCGTCGATGCGGGCAATTCTGGTCAGGTCGCGGAAAGAGTCTCCCGTAAAATCCTCCAGCTTTTCCGTGTGGTTGCAGGTCATCAGTGACATGGCAATACAGTGGGTAAGCTGTGAAACGAAACCTATCATTTCGTCATGCTGATCCGGCGGAAGTTCGGAAATGCGGGCAAAACGGAGAAGCTTTCCTATCTGCCTGCATACATCCTTGGCTTCTTCAGTGTTTCTTTCCGTAGGAACCACTATGTAGTTGGCCGCGTGGAAAATCTTCTCGTTGCTGTTTCTTATGCCCAGCCTTTCACAGCCTGCCATAGGGTGAGCAGCTATGTACTCGCAGTCATCCCGCAGCATGTTCTGCACATCCCCTACAACACATACCTTGACACCTGTTACATCGGTAATGATGGCTCCGCTTTTCAAATACTGCTGATTATCCCTTATCCATTCTTTGAAAATGTGAGGATAAAGGGCAAAAATAACAACATCTGCCCTGCCTATCATGGCCGGGTCCGCTTCCGTGGTTCCTTCAGCAATTATGTTGTTTTCCAGTGCGTATTGTATAGTATCTTCATCCGTGTCTATTGCATGGATTTTAAGGCCTTTTTTGGTCAGGCCTCTGGCGTAGCTCCCGCCGATCATTCCCAGACCTACAATTAGTATATTTGTATCTTTATCAATCTTCAATTTTCTCTACCTCTATTCCAAGGGCTCTCAGCCTTTCAAAAAAGTCAGGAAAACTCTTTGATACGGCCTCCGCACCCTCTATTATTCCTCCTGTAAGTGTCAGCAGCACGGCCTCCGCCATTACGATTCTGTGATCGTTATAGCCCGGAAGAGGCTCAAGAGGCTTCGCCAGCCCGCCTGAGGATACTTCAAAACGGCTGTCCCGCACAACTGTTTTAACGCCGAAGCGTGAAAGCACATCTGCCATGGCTCCTGCCCTGTCGCTTTCTTTGATTCTCAGTCTGTCGGTTCCTGTAAACACAGCACCCCTGCCTGAAGATGCTGCCGCCGCAAAGAGAACAGGTCCCAGGTCAGGGCACTGGGAAATATCAAGCTCGGGCCTGCCGTTTTTAAGAAGCTCCAGCATACTGCCGCAGACCTTATCCCCCTGCAAGCTGTGGGGATTAAGCCCTTCCACACATACATCTCCTCCCAGGATGTCCAAAGCTTGAAAAAAGGATGCATTGGAATAATCTCCCTCAACCTTAACATGCCGAGGGCTGCAGATCTGCCCGCGTTTTATCATTATTGTATTTTCGTCGGGCCTTTGGAATGTAATGCCGAAGGTTTCAAGGGCGGAAAGGGTCATTTCAATGTAAGGTCTGCTCTCAACAGGCGGCACAATTTCCAGTCTGCTTTCTTCCTTCAGCAAAGGAATAGCCAGGAGAAGTCCGCTTATGAACTGGCTTGAAATGTTCCCCGGTACTCTGAAAGTTCCTGCCTCTAAAGGTCCCTTCAGGGAAATACTGTTCTTTTCCCTGCAAAAGGTCAGATTCTGCCGGCGGCAAAGCTCTTCGTATACGGTAAGGGGTCTTTCCAGAAGTCTCTCGCTGCCGTAAAGTACAGCCTCTGCATCTGACAGGAGACAGAGGGGTATAAAAAATCTTAAAGTGCTTCCGCTTTCCCGGCATGGAAGTTCGACCCTGTTTTTTCTTTCTGTCACCCTGCTTCCTGCTCCCGTCACCAGCAGGGTTTCCTCCTCATCCGGTTTTCTTTGGCAAAGGGCTCCCAGGGATGAAAGACAATCTATAGTTGCCGCCACATCCTCAGAGCTGGCGATACCCTGTATTTCCGATGTGCCCTCTGCAAGACCTGCACATATGAGCAGCCTGTGGGCCATGCTCTTGGAGGCAGGTGCCTGGGCAGTGCCCCGTGCTTTGCCTTTTCCTATTCTAACATTCATTTTCTTTCTCTTTTTTCTTCATTAAATAATCTATGGCCTCCGTATAGCCGTCGGTGCCGTGACCTGTCACAGTGAAGCAGCAGGCGGCTCTGATGTAGCTTATCTGCCGGAAGTCTTCTCTTTCCGAAAGCTTTGAAATGTGAACCTCCGCCGTGGGAATCCCCACGGCCTTCACCGCATCCAGAAGAGCTATGCTGGTATGGGTATAGGCCCCTGGATTAATGACTATGGCATCGGTACCGTCAGAATATGCCTGCTGGATTCTGTCCACCAGGTCTCCCTCATGATTGGACTGATAGAA
>CAKMLH010000043.1 GCA_927797855.1 uncultured Clostridia bacterium
AGCAGTTTGCGCGGTCTTAAGGGATCCACATTGTAACGGTTCCCCTGCTCGTAAGGGCTGATATTCATTCCGTAAAGAATCAGCTCGCCTTTTTCTATTTTGGCGTAGCTTTCCTTTATGCTCACCTTTCCCTGACGCACCGATTTAATTTCAGTGCCGGTGAGAACTATGCCTGCCTCATATGTTTCTTCAATAAAATAGTCGTGATAGGCTTTTTTATTGTTTGCAACTAATTTTCGCTCTTTTTTAGCCATGGTAAATAACCTTTCCCAGAATTCTTTCCTTCTTTATGGTCTCGGTGCGTTCTGAATCAATACCTGTATCTCGTCCAACTTCAACTCTGTCGCCGTTTATGCCTGTTACTCGGCCCAGCATCGTACTTTCCTTCTCTCCGATTTCGTAATAGGGGGCTTCGTATAAAACAATATCCCCCACCGAAGGAAATGTAAAATCCACGGTATCGCAACGAAGAACCAGAACTTTTTCTCCCGGTTCCAGCTCAGGCAGCATGCTGCTGTCTTCAACCTCTGCAACAGTAAGTCCGAAAAACAGCATCAAAGCTGCGGCAATACCTGCGAGTGCTGCAGTGGCTGCTCCTATTGTTTTAAAAAATCCACGGACAATCCCCATAGGACTAAACCGCCTTTCTGCCGGTGTTTTTCACCGACAGCAGACCGGCTAAAACACTTTAATCTGGTTAAACGGATAAAGTCTTAGAACTACCTTTCCGACTATGCTGTCCATTTCTATAGTCCCAACCTCAGGGCTTCTGCTGTCCTGGCTCACCCTTCTGTTGTCACCCATCACAAAAAGTCTGCCCTCCGGAACAGTAACAGCTTCCATTTCGCCCGAAAGTCCCTGCTCGGCAACATATTCCTCCTGCAGCAGCTCACCGTTTATGTAGACATCCCCGTTCTTTATTTCAACTGTGTCCCCCGGCAGACCTATTATCCTTTTGATAAGGTTTTTCTGCTTGCCTTTTTCATCGTAGAGATGGGATTTAAATACTATTACGTCGCCCCTCTCCGGCTGGCCGAAAAGCCTGTATGCCTGTCTGCTGGTAATCAGATAATCGCCGGAATAAAAATTCGGCTGCATGGATTCCTGCTGAACTATTATAGGCTTAAAGAAGGCCAGTATTATGGCTGCAATTATTACCGCTATAACAATATCTCTTATCCACTCGAGTAAATTTTTCATCTTCGTTACTCCTTTTAATTTTTTCCAAAAATTCTTTGATTTATGCGCTGAAAGTTTTCAGGCATTCCCGCACTGATAACCTTACCCTCAAGATAGGCCAGCTCCTCAGACTCTCTACAGCGGGCAAATTCAATCTTGCAGGCATGAAGAAGCTGCGTATGAAGCCCCAGCTTTGCAGCCGCCCACTTATTCACAGCCCCATTGCCGTACTTGGCATCACCTAAAAGAGGAAAGCCTGCGCTGGCAAGGTGGGCCCTGATCTGGTGAGTTCTTCCTGTGACTATTTTCACTTCCGCAAGGGTGAAAACCCGGCCGTCCATTTTACCGTACTCAAGAGGCATTGCTGCGGTCTCCATGACTTTTCCCTCTTGGCTGTCCAGAGGAATTACCTTTGTAACATTAAGCTGCTGATTCTTGGTCATTCTGTCGGAGAGTTCCAAAGGTTCTTCAAGCCTGCCGCACAATACGGTCATATAATATTTATTAATGCAGTTTCTCTCTCTTATCAGGCGATTGAGCTCTTTCAGAGCCGGTGCAGTCTTACCGAAAAGTACCAGCCCCGTGGTGTTTCTGTCCAGCCTGTTAGCAGGTGCAGGTGCAAAAGTCCTGTCGGTTCTGGGATTATACTCTCCCTTTTCTATGAGATAGTCCAGCACCTGATTGGCCAGATGATTCTTTTTTTCCGTCCGGTCGCCATGAGTCAGAAGGCCGAAAGGCTTTTCCACTGCCAGAATCTTCTCATCCTCGTATGCTATGGTAAACTGCTTTTTTGCTCTGACATTTCTCGGAGGTCTCTGAAGCGCTGCCGCATCCTCAGGGCTCATGTACAGGGTCAGCTCATCTCCAGGACTGATGATTCCCTCTGCAGGCATACGTCTGCCGTTAACCTTGACATCCTTTCTTATCATCTTATATATATGGCTTAGAGGCGCCTTTTCAAAATATTTCTTCAGGAACCGGTCGAGTCTCTGCCCTCCCTGGTTTTCACTGATAGTAATCTTTATCATACTTTTCCTTTTCTCGTACTAACGGAACTTACCAAAATATTATACACCAAAACACCTTGTGAAAAAAGTCTAAATCTGTTAAAATGTATATGTATTATTCTTGGACAGGCTGCATAACCTGCCATACAACAGGATGGGAAAAGAAATGAAGAAATTTAAAGACTTTATTTACGATAAAAACGATATAATAATAGCAATTTTGATTATGGCTGCAGCTGCTCTTATTATTTTCTGGCGGCTTAACGTAATTCTCGATTATCCTAAACAGTTTCTTGCAGCGGAGGAGCCTTCTGTAGAGACACCCGCCGAGAATCCTGACAACGATGGTAATCCTGCAGCGGAGAATGATAAACCCGAAAGCGGTACCCAAACCGAGGGCAATGATGCTGAAACAGATCAGCAGGATGCTTCCCTCTGGCAGGGCGGCGTTCTTACCAAGGATGTTGAGGTAGATGTAACCGGCAACAGCGCTTCTGCAGCAATCCAGTGCCTCATTGACAAGGGACTCTTTGAAGACTATGCAGAGTATCAGCAGATATGTGAAGAAAACGGTCTCGATCACGAAAAGGTTAAAGCTGGCACCTTTACCTTTAAACAAGGTTCAACCAAGAAGGATATTGCAAAAGAAATGAACTGGGGCTAGGGCCTCAGTCCATACTGTCATCTGTTCAGAAGCTCGATTACTTTCTGTAGTCGGGCTTTTTGATTTGCATCCATCATAGGCATCAGCTTTCTGACTATTGCCATCTGCTGCTGAGGACTGATGTTGTTGGCTGCCAGCTGCTGCTTCAAACGGAGAATATCTCTTGTAAGCTCCTCATCACTTTTGTTTTCAAGCTGCCTGACCGTGCTGCGGCTTACTCCTCCGCTTCCCGAGAGGCCTAACTGACGGGCTATTTCACCAGCCATCTGTTCGTTTAAATCCATAAAAAACCTCCTGACTGCTTTATAATATAATCTATGCACCTCAGGCCTTCAAGTTTCATAATATGTTTAATAAACAGGAGGTATAATGATGGGTAAAAATTCAGATGCAATCGGTATTATATTATTGCTGCTTCTGGTGTCAGGCGCCCTTGGGGACAATAGCGGAGGCACGCGGCGTCCTCTGTTTGAAGGATTTGAACCCGTCGGTATGATAAATAATTTTCACAGAATGGTAGAAACAATGGAAAAAATAGACAGCATGGGGCAGATGGCTTTGAGCCCGCCAAAGCTCCCTGACCCAAGCCGGCTTATCAATTCGGATTCGGTGCCGGACCTATCCGGCATCATGGATATGATCGGGCCGATACTCGGTAATCTAAACAAATGATTTTTTCAAATGCCGTCTTCCCTTTAACCTGACTTTGTTGTATACTTGTATTAGTTTTATAGAATTATGCAATTTGCAATAAATCAGGAGGTATTATTGTGGCACTGGTAACTACCAAGGAAATGTTCGCCAAGGCGCTTAAATCCGACTACGCCATCGGCGCTTTTAATGTTAATAATATGGAAATAATTCAGGGCATAGTGGAGGCTGCAAAGATCGAGAAGTCGCCTCTTATTCTGCAGGTTTCGGCAGGTGCCCGGAAATACGCAAAGCCGGCATACCTTTTAAAGCTGGTTGAAGCAGCTATTCTTGATACCGGGCTTGATATCGCCCTTCACCTTGACCACGGCGAAGACTTTGAAATCTGCAAAAAGTGCGTGGATGACGGCTTCACCTCAGTCATGATAGACGGCTCCAGATATCCATTTGAAGAAAACATCCGCATTACAAAAGAGGTCGTTGACTATGCTCACGCTCATGGCGTTGTAGTGGAAGCTGAGCTTGGAAAGCTGGCAGGAGTGGAAGACAATGTAAAAGTAGACGCGCGCTCCGCTACTTTCACTGATCCGGACGAAGCAGCTGAATTCGTAGAGAGAACCGGTGTGGACTCCCTTGCTATTGCCATCGGCACCAGTCACGGTGCATACAAGTTTAAGGGTGAACCGTATCTTGATTTTGAGAGATTAAAGACCATACATAAACTGATTCCCGACACTCCGCTGGTTCTTCACGGAGCATCATCGGTTCTCAAAGAATTTGTAGACAAGTGCAATAAGTACGGAGGCAATATTCCGGGAGCTCAGGGCGTACCTGAGGAAATGATTAAGGAAGCCACCAGGTACGGCATCTGCAAGGTCAACATCGACACAGATCTGAGACTGGCTCTCACTGCCGAAGTCCGCAAATTCATTGCAGAAAATCCTGCCGAATTTGATCCGCGCAAATACCTTGGTCCTGGCAGAGATGCCATTCAGGCCATGGTGCAGCATAAGATCAGAAATGTCCTCAACGCGTCCAATACCCTGTAACAGTTTGCGGACCGTTTAACTGTAAAACAAGAAAACCTCCTGGGTGACTTGCCCTAGGAGGTTTATTTTTGTTATCTATTTTTCCGAATGTTCCTCCAGAAGCCTGTGCTTCATATCCCAAAGCTTCTGTGAAAGGTCAACGTAGTAGGTCTGCGGATTTTCAAACCTGAGAGTTTCGTCCCACAGAGTGTCTATCTGTTCCTTACAGTAATCCTTAATCTCCTCTATTGACGGACTTTCGTAGACGCACTTTCCTTCCTTGAAGATAGGAACCTGAAGGTTTCTGACAGTATAGTTAGTAACCTTTGTCTTTTTCCATACAGCATTAGGATCGAAAATCACATACTCATCCTGCTCGGGAATAGTTTCTCCTGCCACGGTAATCACGTCGCCCCTGGCCTTTCCTGTGGTCTTGTCGTAAAGTCTGAAAAGTCCTTTGAAACCAGGATTAGTAATTTTTTCTATGTTTTCGGAAATCTTAATTTTCGGAATAAGCTCTCCGTTTGTCTCCAGTGCCGCAAGCTTATAGACTCCACCATATACAGGCTCTGATTTTGCAGTAATCAGTCTTTCGCCTACGCCGAAGGAATCAATACATGCTCCTTCTAGCAGCACATCTCTGATAATGTACTCGTCCAGAGAGTTGGAAACAACAATTTTGCAATCCTTGAGGCCTGCATCATCCAGCATCTTACGGGCTTTCTTGGTCAGATATGTCACATCTCCCGAGTCAATTCTGATGCCCATGGTCTCAGGCTTCATTTCCTTAAATACCCTGATGGCAGCAGGAACGCCCGATTTAAGCACATTATATGTATCCACCAGCAGAGTGCAGTTCTGAGGATATATTTCAGCATATTTTTTAAAGGCTGTATATTCGTCAGGGAACATCTGAACCCAGCTGTGAGCCATAGTGCCAAGGGCCTTGATTCCGTAGTCTCTGTCTGCGATAGTACAGGCCGTTCCAGCACAGCCTCCTATGTATGCCGCACGGGCGCCGAATATGGCTGCTTCCGCCCCGTGAGCACGTCTGGTTCCGAATTCCATAACCGGTCTTCCCTTTGCAGCCCTTACGATTCTGTTGGCCTTGGTGGCAATAAGACTCTGATGGTTGATGGTCAGCAGCACCATTGTCTCAATGAACTGAGCCTGCATTACAGGACCCCTTACAGTGACGATGGGTTCATGGGGAAAAATCGGCGTTCCTTCAGGAACTGCCCACACATCGCACTTGAATTCAAATTTTCTGAGATAATCGAGAAATTCTTCGCAGAACATATTCTTGCTTCTCAGATATTCGATGTCCTCTTCAGTAAATTTCAGGTTTTTGAGATAGTCAATTGTCTGCTCCAGTCCTGCCATAATGGCAAAACCGCCGCCGTCAGGAACCTTTCTGAAGAACATATCGAAATATGCGATATCTTCGGCCATTCCTGTCTCAAAGTATCCGTCTGCCATAGTCAGTTCATAAAAGTCGGTCAGCATGGTGAGATTAAGTTTGTTATCCATTTTTTTCCTCCGTTTTTTTCTGCTGCAAAAGCTTCTTAAGGAACTGTCCCGTGTAAGAGTCAGGGCAGGCTGCCACTTCCTCAGGTGTTCCCGTGGTTACTATGGTACCGCCTCTGTCTCCTCCGTCAGGACCAAGATCTATAATATAGTCGGCACGTTTTATTACGTCAAGATTGTGTTCTATTACAACGACCGTGTTGCCTGCGTCAACCAGTCTGTCAAGTACCGTCAGGAGCTTGTCCACATCTGCAAAGTGCAGTCCCGTGGTTGGTTCATCAAGTATATAAAGTGTCTTTCCCGTTCCTCTTTTGGTCAGCTCCGTGGCCAGTTTGACTCTCTGGGCTTCGCCTCCGGAAAGCTGGGTGGACGGCTGTCCCAGCTTGATATAGCCAAGCCCCACTTCTTCCAAAGTGTTGAGATGCCTTGCAATTGTCGGCACATTCTTAAAGAATTCCACTCCTTCACTGACGCTCATATCAAGCACATCGAAAATGCTCTTCCCCTTGTATTTTACCTCCAGGGTTTCCCTGTTGTACCGTTTGCCTTTGCACACCTCGCAAGGCACATAAACGTCCGGCAGGAAATGCATCTCTATTTTAATAATACCGTCCCCGCCGCAGGCTTCGCACCGGCCCCCTTTTACATTGAAGCTGAACCTGCCTTTGGCATATCCTCTTATCTTGGATTCCGGCAGGCTGGCAAAAAGGTCGCGGATATAATTAAACATCCCCGTATAGGTTGCGGGATTGGAGCGAGGCGTTCTGCCTATAGGCGACTGGTCGATATCTATTACCTTATCAATATTTTCCAGACCTAGGATAGCATCGTGGTCTCCCGGTTCCTCCTGAAGCCTGTTTGTTATCCTCGCAGCCCCTTTATACAGAATCTCATTTACCAGGCTGCTCTTTCCCGACCCGGATACACCTGTGACGCATATGAATTTCCCCAGGGGAAAATCCACATCTATATTCTTAAGGTTATTCTGACGGGCACCCTTTACGGTAATCTTCATTCCGTTTCCCGGTCTGCGCTCCCTTGGCACATATATCTTCTTTTCTCCGGAAAGGTACTGTCCCGTAATGGACTCTTTGCAGGCCTTAATATCCTCTACAGTTCCCTGAGCCACCAGTTCTCCGCCGTAGATTCCCGCTCCCGGACCGATATCAACAATGTGGTCTGCGGCGTACATGGTATCCTCATCGTGCTCCACCACTATAAGGGTGTTTCCTATATCAGTCAGATGGCGCAAAGTCTTCAGCAGTTTTTCGTTATCCTTCTGATGGAGACCGATGCTGGGTTCGTCAAGTATATACAGCACTCCCACAAGACTTGAACCTATCTGTGTGGCCAGCCTTATACGCTGGGATTCCCCGCCTGACAGGGTTCCTGCACTCCTGGAAAGGGTCAGGTAGTCAAGTCCAACATCTGCCAGGAAAGTCAGTCTCGCCTTTATCTCCTTCAGAATCTGATGAGCAATCTTGGAATCCGTTTCGGAAAGCTCAAGTCCGTCAATAAAGGACAGGGCCTCCCTGATGGACATTTCAGAAAGCTGGGCGATGTTCTTACCTCCAACGGTTACCGCCAGGACTTCAGGCTTCAGCCTTTTGCCTCGGCAGTCCGGGCACTCTCTTGTCACCATGTACTGGTTCATCTTTTCCTTGAAGTAGTCCGAGGTGCTTTCCCTGTATCTTCTCTCTATATTGTTCAGTGCCCCTTCAAAGGGTCTGTTATATTCGGATTTTGCCCCCGTGGAACGGCTTACATAGTTGAATTTCAGATTTCTGTCCCCGGTGCCGTAGTAAAGCTCCTTTCTGAATCTCTCCGGCAGGTCTTTAAGAGGTACATCAGGATCCACGCCGTGTTCTGCTATAAGAGCGTCCACTATCTGGCGATAATAGCCGCTGAACTCCATAGTGCCGAAAATGGGCTGAAGAGCCCCCTCACGTATACTCAAGTCTTCATTTATGAGTTTTGAAGGATCCAGCTTCTGGGTAAATCCCAGACCGTTGCAGGTAGGGCAGGCTCCGAAAGGTGCATTGAAGGAAAACATTCTTGGTTCCAGCTCTTCAATACTGACACCGTGGTCGGGGCAGGCCAGCTTGGTGCTGAAGGTCTTCTCATAGTGATGGTCATAAAAGTCCCCTTCAATTTCCACCAGGCCGTCACCCTGAGCTATGGCAAGCTCACAGGCCTCGGCAATTCTCCCTTCCTGACCGGCCTTGACGACGATTCTGTCTACAACGATTTCTATGGTATGCTTGAAGGTCTTTTCCAGCTTGATTTCATCCTCTCCTATTATCTTTATCTCGCCGTCCACCCTTACACGGGTAAAACCTTCTTTCTTTATTCTCTCAATAATCTTTTCGTGGGTTCCTTTTCGCTGACGGACCACAGGGGCCATTATCATCAGCTTGGTACCCTCCTCAAATCCCATAATGGTATCTACCATCTGATCAACCGACTGGCTGGCAATAGGTCTGCCGCAGACCGGGCAGTGGGGTTTGCCTACCCGGGCATAGAGCAGCCTCAGATAATCGTGGATTTCCGTTACGGTTCCCACAGTAGATCGGGGATTTCGGTTTGTGGTTTTTTGGTCTATTGCAATAGCCGGCGAAAGCCCCTCAATATACTCCACATCAGGCTTTTCCATCTGACCAAGGAACTGGCGGGCATAGGAAGAAAGGCTCTCCATGTACCTCCGCTGTCCCTCTGCATATATGGTATCGAAGGCCAGTGATGATTTGCCCGATCCGGAAAGTCCGGTGAAGACCACCAGCTTGTCCCTGGGGATTGTCACGTCGAGACTTTTCAGATTGTTCTCATTGGCACCTCTTATTACGATGTCCTTTGACATATTTTAATTTCTCCTTTATAGTCTGACCTTGTACTCAAAAATCCGGTCACGCAGCTGTGCGGCGCGCTCGAACTGAAGGTCGGCAGCAGCCTGCTTCATTTCCTTTTCCAGTTTCTTCACGTACTCGGTCAGCTCTTTCTTGGTAAGCTCCAGCGGGCTCTTTCCTTCATAATCGGAAACATCATCCGCCGCCTTGGTGGCCTCGATGACATCACGAACGGATTTCTTTACAGATTCCGGAGTTATTCCGTGAGCCTTGTTGTAGGCATCCTGTATAGCTCTCCTTCTTTCCGTTTCCTTAATGGCCACGTCCATTGCCGGGCTTATGCGGTCGGCATACATGATGACACGCCCGTCCACATTCCGGGCGGCCCTGCCTATGGTCTGTATAAGGGAAGTCTCTGTTCTCAGAAATCCCTCTTTATCTGCATCCAGTACTGCTACCAGAGAAACCTCCGGTATATCCAGTCCTTCACGGAGCAGGTTGATTCCCACCAGAACGTCAAAAACCCCCAGTCTCAGGTCTCTTATTATCTCCATTCTCTCCAGGGTATCCACCTCTGAATGAAGGTATCTTACTTTTATATTTACCCCTTTAAGGTAGTCGGTTAAACTCTCTGCCATTTTTTTTGTAAGGGTTGTGACAAGGACACGCTCGCCGGCAGCTGTAACTTCCTTTATCTGCGCTATAAGATGATCAATCTGTCCCTCTGTAGGAACCACCTCAATAGGAGGATCCAAAAGTCCCGTAGGTCTTATTATCTGCTCTGCGCTTATGCCTCCTGAGACCTCTCTCTCATAGCTGGCCGGCGTTGCGCTGACAAAGACAACCTGATTGATAAGGTCATCAAACTCCTCAAATCTAAGGGGTCTGTTGTCCAGAGCCGAAGGAAGCCTGAATCCGTATTCAACCAGAGACATTTTTCTTGAACGGTCTCCCGCATACATGGCGCGAAGCTGAGGCAGCATAACATGGGATTCATCAATTATTACGAGAAAATCCTCAGGGAAATAGTCAATGAGTGTGTAAGGCCGCTCTCCCGGCTGATTTCCTGCCAGATGGCGCGAATAGTTTTCGATTCCCTTGCAGGTTCCTATTTCACGAAGCATCTCCAGGTCATAGCGTGTTCTCTGCTCTATACGCTGTGCCTCCAGAAGCTTGCCCCGATCCTTAAACCACTGCACTCTCTCCGTCAGCTCTTCGTCTATGGTCTTAAGGGCATGCTCCATCTTTTCCGGGGAAGTCACATAGTGAGATGCCGGATAGATGGAAATGTGATTTCTGATGCCCAGAATTTCACCTGTTACAGGATTCATCTCCTTGATGCTCTCTATTTCGTCGCCGAAAAGCTCTACTCTTACAGCAGAGTCATTTCCGGCAGGATAAATGTCGATAATATCTCCGCGAACCCTGAAGGTTCCCCTCTCAAAAGCCATATCGTTTCTGGTGTATTGAATGTCCACAAGCTTTCTTAGTATCTCATTTCGCGGCTTTTCCATGCCCGGTCTTAAGGAAAGCATCTGGTTTTCGTAGTCGAAGGGACTTCCGAGACCGTATATGCATGAAACGGAGGCGACGATAATTACATCTCTTCTTTCTGCAAGAGCAGCCGTTGCCGAGTGGCGGAGTTTTTCAATCTCCCCATTTATATCCGAGTCCTTTTCTATATATGTGTCTGTGGAAGGCACATAGGCTTCAGGCTGGTAATAATCGTAGTATGAGACGAAATACTCTACCGCATTCTCGGGGAAGAACTCCTTGAACTCACCGTGAAGCTGAGCCGCAAGAGTTTTATTATGTGAAATTACCAGGGTAGGCCTGTTTACTCTCTCTATGAGATTTGCCATGGTAAAGGTCTTTCCGGAACCGGTGACTCCCATAAGTGTCTGATATTTCAGTCCGTCGGCAATTCCCTCTGCCAGCTTTTCCACCGCCTGAGGCTGGTCGCCTGTCATCTTGTATTCTGAATGTAGTTTAAAACGATCCAAAGTTTTCTCCTATTTTGTCGGCACCTTGTAGAATCTGCCGTTAATCTGCTCAGTTCTGATTACATTGATGAAGGCCTTTTCATCGATTTCCTTGATTCCTGCAATTACCTTGTCTACCTGTTCTCTGCCCACAACGGAATAAAGAATGTTCCTTTCCGCTCCCTCAAAGCAGCCGGTTCCCTGAAGAAGGGTGGCATCGTGATGAGTCAGCTCACGAATCTTTCCATAGACCGCCTGTGGCTGGGATGTGATGATAAGCAGCGTGTCTTTCTGGTAGCGTTTAAAAAGTGTCTGAATTACCTGCGTGCTGGTGAACTGGTATATAATGGAGTAAAGAGCCTTATCAAAGCCGAACAGGATACCTGCAGTTGTAAGTATCACCACATTGGCCGCAAGTATGTAGTTCCACGCATCGATGCCCTTTTTTTCTGAGAAGTATATGGAAATAAAGTCTGTTCCTCCGCCGCTGGCTCCGTTTACAAGGCATATGCTTATGGCGATTCCGTTTACCAGTCCGCCGAAGATTGCCACAAGCAGTGTGTCATAGGTAATGGTAATGGGCGGGAAAATATCGGTCAATATACCTGAGAGAAAAACCACATAGAAGGAATATATTGTAAATTTTTTCCCTATATGCTTAAAGCCAATATATGCCGGAATCAGATTCAAAGGCAGATAAAGAACTGAATAGGGAATATTCAAATTAAAAAACTGGGAGCTGATCTGCTGAATCAGTATGGTAAGACCGCTGAAACCTCCCGGAAAAAGGCCTCCTACCCGGACAAAGCTGCGCAGGTTAAAAGCAATAATTGCCGACGCCAGAGTCAAAAATAAAAACATTCTGATTTCAGCGTATATTTTTTTGCCGGTTTCCTGTTTTATCACTGAATTCATATTACTCCTCCCT
>CAKMLH010000044.1 GCA_927797855.1 uncultured Clostridia bacterium
TTCCCAGTCCGAAGTTGTCCTTTACCCTCTTCATGGTCTTCTGCGCGATAGCATCGGCACGGACTGCGCCATCCTTCAGAATCTTGATAAGCTCTTCAGAATGTCTGATTTCCTCGTAATTTTTCTTGATCGGAGCCAGTGCCTCTACAACAACATCTACAAGGTCTTTCTTGAAGTCTCCGTAGCCCTTGCCTTCGTACCTGGTCTCCAGTTCAGGGATGGTCATTCCCGAAAGCACGCTGTAGATATTTAAAAGATTGCTGATACCCGGCTTGTTTTCAGCGTCGAACCGTACCACCCCGTCTGAGTCTGTTGTGGCCTTCATAATTGATTTTTTAATCTTGGAAGGCTCGTCCAGAAGGGAGATGCGGGAATGGATATTTTCGGCGCTCTTGCTCATCTTCTTTGTCGGGTCGTCCAGGGCCATAATGCGGGCGCCTTCTTTGAGGAATCTTCCTTCAGGCACTACGAAAGTCTTCTTGTATTTATTATTGATTCTTGTTGCAATGTCTCTGCAGAGCTCTATATGCTGCTTCTGGTCGTTTCCTACAGGCACGATATCCGTATCGTAAAGAAGAATATCTGCAGCCATGAGCACAGGATAGGAGAAAAGTCCCGTCGGGGCAGATTCTTTATTTTTGCTCTTATCTTTAAACTGTGTCATTCTGGAAAGCTCTCCTGTATATGAATTGCAGGTGAGAATCCATGAAAGCTCAGCATGTCCCGGCACATCTGACTGAACAAATACTATAGATTTTTTCGGATCAACTCCTACTGCCAGATACAGAGCCGCCACATCAAGAATATGCTCTCTCAGCTCCTTCGGGTCCTGAGGAACCGTAATGGCATGCATATCAACTATGCAGTAAATGCACTCATGGTCGTCCTGAAGCTCGACAAACTGCTTCAGTGCGCCCAGGTAATTGCCTAAATGTATGTTTCCTGTCGGCTGAACGCCGGAAAATACTCTCTTCACTTTCTTATCCTCCATATATGCTGCGTATTGTGACGCATAAAATCTAATGTCTGTTAAGCTCACGCTTAAAACTCTCTACGATGGCTTTTTCCGATCTGGAAATGGTCATCTGGGAAACCCCCAGCTTCTGGGCTATTTCGGCCTGAGATTTATTTTCTATAAATCGCTGTTTAAAAATATATCTGTAGGTATCGCTGAAGTTGGATAAAACCGAATTTATTATCTGACCAAGTTCAATACGCTCATAGCCGGTATCCTCAAAGCCTATATACTTTTCAAGCATGCTGCCCGTATCTTCTTCGTCGTTTCCCAGTCCTGCGCTTTCAAGAGAGTAGGTTCCGTAGGCCTTGGCACTTTCCATTGCCTGCATTATCTGCTCCGGCGTGAAGCCCGTTGCTGCGGCAACCTCATCAACACCGGGAACTCTTCCCAGCTCCGATGTAAGCTTGTCCTTTGTTTCCTGAACCTTTCCCGCAATTTCCTTCATGCGGCGAGGGACTTTAAGGCTCCACTCCTTGTCGCGGAAATATTTCTTTATTTCTCCCAGAATGGTAGGCGTGGCAAAACTCCGGAACTCGTATCCACGGCTCGGGTCAAATCTTTCTACAGCATTAACCAGGGCGATGGCGCCGACCTGATACAGATCATCGTAGTCAACACCTTTGCCCAGGTATTTTCGTATTAAAATATCCACAATGTAGAGATTTTCTTCTACGATCTTATTTCTGAGTTCCGTAGAAGGATGCTGTCTGTACTCGTTAAATTCCTGTATTTCGTGTGGTGTCATTTTCTCTTTACCATCTTTATGGTCTTCTTGCCTTCAGGATTGTCAAGAAGCTCTACTTCATTCATCAGTGACTTAATTACAAAAATTCCTAAATCTCCTTCATTAGGGCAGTCGGCGCAAATCTTCGAAAGTTTTTCTATTTTATGGCCTGCGCTGGTGTCGGTAACATAAATTTCAAGGCAGCCCTTTTCGCATATGCATTCCAGGGTGTATTCCTCTGCAAAACCGTCCTTGCCGTGGCAGGAAATATTTTTGCAGGCTTCTCCCACAGCGGTCTTTATGTCGTCTATTTCATCTATGTTGAAATCGGCAACCTCTGCCACTGATCCGATGGCCAGTCTGACCATAGTTAGATACTCCGGCTTTCCCGGAATTATAAATTTAATTTTTTCTGCCATTTCTATGACACTTCCTTCCTCATTCTTCGGAATTATTGTTTAAAATCAGAACTTCATCTGCTCCTGGCCGTCTTTGGTTTCCTGGCTCTTTTGGTCATCCTTTTCGCTATCTTCAAGCTCGTCTTCTCTTATAACCTTTGCAAGGGCGATAATGTTGGCATCTTCGCCTACATTCATAATCTTTACACCCTGTGTTGCTCTGCCAAGTCTTGAAATCTCCTTTGCCGGAATTCTGATTATTACGCCGCTTGAATTGATGAGAAGAACATCGTCTTCTTCATCCACAACCATAGCTCCAACCAGCTCTCCTGTCTTTTTGAACTTGGCCTTATCATAGGTGAGAAGGCCCTTGCCGCCTCTTACCTGGATCTTATAGTCGGAAACCTTGGTTCTCTTTCCGAAGCCTTTCTTGGTTACAACAAGGAGCTCCTGACCCGGTTCAACCAGTTCCATAGCCACAACTTCATCATCCTTTTCCAGCTTGATGGCTCTTACGCCTCCTGCAATTCTTCCCATAGGGCGGACATCGTCTTCGGAGAAGCATATGCACTTGCCCTGCTTGGTTACTATGATTACGTTGTTTGTGCCTGTAGTCTGCTTGATTCCGATGAGCTCGTCGCCTTCCTTAAGATTCATGGCGATAAGCCCAGTCTTTCTGTTGGTGTCGAAGTTTGAAAGGGCTGTTTTCTTAATGATACCATCCTTTGTTACAGCGATGAGGTACTTGTCCTCTGCAAATTCCTTAATAGGAATTACGGCTGTCACCCTTTCCTTCTGCATGAGACTCAGGAAGTTGACCACAGGCGTTCCTTTGGCTGTTCTTGTTGCCTCAGGAATTTCATATGCCTTAATCTTGTGAGCTTTTCCCGTATTTGTAAAGAACATGAGGTAGTCATGAGTTGATGTCATAATCAGGTTCTTTACGAAGTCGTTTTCTCTGGTGGTAATTCCCGTTACACCCTTTCCTCCTCTCTTCTGAGACTTGTAGGTATCAACAGGAACTCTCTTTATATATCCCAGATGTGTAAGGGTTATGCAGACGTTTTCCTCTTCGATAAGGTCTTCCTCGTCGATTTCCGTTGCATCTGCCTTGATCTTGGTTCTTCTCTTGTCTCCCCACTTTTCCTTGATTTCAAGGAGCTCATCTTTGACAACTCCCATAAGCTTATGCTCATCTGCAAGAAGCTCGTTATAGTAAGCGATTTTCTTCATAAGCTCCTGGTATTCGTTTTCAATCTTTTCTTTTTCCAGACCCTGCAGTCTTCTCAGCTGCATGTCAAGAATTGCCTGGGCCTGTATTTCGGAAAATCCGAAACGGGCGATGAGCTTTTCCTTGGCATCATTATAGCTGTTTCTGATTATCTTTATTATTTCATCAATATTATCAAGAGCGATTCTGTATCCCTCTAAAATATGAGCTCTGGCTTCTGCCTTTTTCTTGTCGTAGATTGTTCTTCTTGTTACGACTTCCTTCTGATGTTTAAGATATACATCCAAAATTTCCCGCAGATTTAAAATTTTAGGTCTACCCTCTACAATAGCCAGCATTATCATTGAAATGCTTTCCTGCATCTGGGTGTGCTTAAAAAGCCTGTTGAGAATAATCTGCGGATTGGCGTCTTTTTTAAGCTCTATTACTATACGCATTCCCTTACGGCTGGACTCGTCGCGGATTTCGGAGATTCCTTCAAGTTTTTTATCCTTAACAAGGTCCGCCATTTTTTCTATGAGTCTTGCCTTGTTTACCTGATAAGGAATTTCCGTTACAACTATCTGCTGTCTGCCACGGGAAGTTTCTTCAATTTCCGTTACGGCTCTTACGATAACCTTTCCCTGACCTGTCCTGTAGGCTTCTCTGGCATTATTTTTGCCCATGATAATGGCGCCCGTAGGGAAGTCAGGTCCTTTGATTATTTTGCAGAGATCATCTATAGTGCAGTCGGGATCATCTATGATTTTAACTGCCGCATCGATGGTTTCACCAAGATTGTGAGGCGGTATAGACGTGGCCATACCTACGGCAATACCGTTTGAACCGTTTACAAGAAGATTTGGAAATCTTGAAGGAAGGACAGTAGGTTCCTTTTCCTCGCCGTCGAAGTTGGGAACAAAATCCACCGTCTCCTTGTCAAGGTCCCTCAGCATCTGAAGTGCCAGAGGAGTCATCCTTGCCTCGGTGTATCGCATTGCTGCGGCGCCGTCTCCGTCAACAGAACCGAAGTTTCCGTGTCCGTCCACAAGGGTATATCTGATATTAAAAGGCTGTGCCAGCCTTACCATTGCATCGTAAATGGATGAGTCGCCGTGAGGATGGTATTTACCCATAACTTCGCCGACGATACGTGCTGACTTCTTATGAGGCTTGTCCGGTGTTACCCCCAGCTCATTCATTCCGTAAAGTATTCTTCTGTGTACCGGTTTCAGTCCGTCTCTTGCATCGGGAAGGGCACGGCTTACGATTACACTCATTGCATAGTCGATATATGACTTTTTCATTTCGTCATGTATCTCATGCTGAATCATTTTATTGTCTTCAAGTAATGTTGTCATATGTGAGCCCTCCTTTCTATGCATCTATAGTGGCGTACTGCGCATTGTCTTCGATAAACTTCTTGCGAGGCGGTACTTTGTCGCCCATAAGAGTAGTGAAAATTTCATCGGCGGCAGCGCTGTCCTCAAGTGTTATCTGCACCAAAGTACGGTGGTTGTAGTCCATTGTGGTTTCCCAGAGCTGTTCCGCATCCATTTCTCCGAGACCTTTGTATCTCTGAATGTCCGTTTTACCCGGTTTGTCGGCGATGGAGGCAAGAAGCCTTTCCTGCTCCGCGTCGCTGTAGGTGTACCACTCTTCTTTTCCTTTCTTTACCTTGAAAAGAGGAGGCTGGGCAGCGTAAACATAGCCTTCTTCTATAAGAGGTTTCATGTACCTGTAGAAGAAAGTAAGAAGCAGAGTTCTGATGTGTGCTCCGTCAACATCGGCATCGGTCATGATTATAATCTTGTGGTATCTGAGTTTTTCAATGTTAAAGTCATCTCCGATGCCGCAGCCGAATGCAGTAATCATATTTTTTATTTCCTCTGAATTAAGGATTTTGTCAAGGCGTGCCTTCTCCACGTTGAGAATTTTACCTCTCAGTGGCAGTATGGCCTGGCGCTTCCTGTCTCTGCCGTCCTTGGCAGATCCTCCGGCGGAATCACCTTCCACAAGGAAAATTTCCGAAAGTGCCGGGTCCTTTTCTGAGCAGTCGGAAAGCTTGCCCGGAAGAGATAAGCTGTCAAGGGCGCCTTTTCTTCTGGTAAGATCACGGGCTTTTCTCGCTGCTTCTCTTGCGCGGGATGCTCTTATGCACTTTTCAAGAATCATCTTGGCCTGTGCAGGATTTTCTTCAAGGAAAGCTGTCAGATTTTCGTTTGTGGAAGTTTCTACAAAGCCTCTTATTTCCGAATTTCCAAGTTTAGCCTTGGTCTGTCCCTCAAACTGAGGCTCGGCCAGCTTTACTGATATGTTAGCTGTAATATCTTCTCTTACATCGTCACCGCTTAAAGTATCGTTTTCCTTAAGAATCTTGTTTTTCTTGCCGTAGTCATTGAAAACTCTGGTAAGAGCGCTCTTGAATCCCACGATATGGGTACCGCCGTCTGTGGTGTTTATATTGTTTGCATAACCTAAGACAAGCTCACTGTAGCTGTCGGTGTACTGCATTGCAACCTCTACTTCGCAGGTTTCCTTTATGATTTCAAAGTATATCACATCGTTATGGATTGCATCTTTGTTTTTATTAAGATATTTAACGAATTCCTTGATTCCGCCTTCATAGTGGAAGGTTTCACTTCTCTTTCTTCCTTCTCTTTCGTCTTTAAAGATGATTTTAATACCTTTATTGAGAAAAGCCATTTCTCTGAGGCGGTGCTCCAGAGTATCAAAATCGAAGACTGTTGTTTCCGTAAAGATTTCAGGATCAGGCCAGAAGGTTGTCTTGGAGCCTGTTTTCTTTGACTCTCCTATTACCTCCAGTTTGGTTACAGCCTTTCCTCTTTCGTAGCACTGCTTATATATCTTTCCGTTTCTTTTTATTTCAACCTCCATATGGGTGGAAAGGGCGTTTACTACAGATGCACCCACACCGTGGAGACCTCCGGACACCTTGTATCCTCCGCCGCCGAATTTGCCCCCTGCATGAAGAACTGTATGAATTACTTCCACAGCAGGAATTCCCATCTTCGGATGCTTGTCCACAGGCATTCCTCTTCCGTCATCCTCCACCATTATGGAATTGTCTTTCTGAATTGTAACATTTATAGTTTTACAGTATCCTGCAAGAGCTTCGTCAATGCTGTTGTCTACAATCTCGTAAACCAGATGATGAAGTCCTTTGGGACCGGTGCTTCCTATATACATACCCGGTCTTTTTCTCACAGCCTCAAGCCCCTCAAGTACCTGAATCTGCGCCGCATCATACTGTCCGCTTGTTTTTTCTTCCAAACTCATTTTTTTACCTTTCTTTTTTCAAAAATAGATATGAATATCATACCACTTTTTGCCTTAAATTTCAATAGAAATCACTAAAAAAGGTTTTGTGTCAAAATTATAAAAAAAATCGCCCTGCGGGGCGATTTCAGTCTGATTTTACCTATAAAAATCATACAATATATGTGTTGTGTGTTTTACAGTATTTTCTTAAAATTCTTAACCGACTCTGTTATGAGCTTTTTGAACTTCGGTGCGGCAGCATTTGCAGCTTCCTGTACTTCTTCGTGAGTAAGAGGATTGGGACTGATTCCCGCAGCAAGATTGCTTACAAAGGAAATGCCGCATATTCTCATTCCCATATGATTTGCAGCAATGGCTTCAACTACAGTGGACATTCCTGCAGCATCTGCTCCCAGCTTTCCTGCCATTCTTATTTCTGCAGGAGATTCAAAGGACGGTCCTGTAAACTGACAGTAGACACCTTCTTTAAGTTCTATACCATTTCCCTTTGCAGCCTTTCTTATAATTTTTCTCAGTTCCTCATCGTATACATGGCTCATATCCGGAAATCGTGTTCCCAGTTCATCTATATTTTCCCCTATAAGAGGATTAGGGGCAAACACGCTTATCTGGTCTTCAATCAGCATAAAATCTCCTGCTTTAAACTCCGGGTTTATTCCGCCGCAGGCGTTGGTGAGAAACAGTATTTTTGCGCCCATGAGCTTCATCAGTCTGGTGGGAAGGACTACATCTGTAATAGGATATCCTTCATAATAGTGGACTCTTCCCTTCATGCACACAACAGGAACATCACCCACATAGCCGAATATGAATTTTCCTGCATGACCGGGAACGGTGGAGACAGGAAAGCCTTCAATGTCGTGGTAATCAACTTCTCCAACAACTTCTATATCATCGGCGTAGTCACCCAGACCTGATCCCAGGACAATAGCAACACCAGGAGTGAATTTCGTAAAATCAAATTTTTTCTGCACGCTTTCATAGCATCTTAATAATTTCTGGTATACAGGGTTCATTTTTTAATTTCCTTTCTTCTGAAGTTTACCGTTTTCTACAAAAAATATGTTTTTTTCAGGAAATTCTGCCATCATACTTTCCGGAAGTTCTGTAGTTGTTATAAAAAGCTGTATATTATCAAGAGATTTTATAAGAAATTTCTGACGCATTGAATCAAGTTCACTCATTACATCATCGAGGAGAAGTACTGGCTTTTCTCCTGTTTCCTCCTCTATGATGTTTATTTCAGCAAGCTTCAGTGAAAGGGCACAGGTACGCTGCTGTCCCTGGGAACCGAAATTTCTCACATTTATGCCGTTTATAAAAAGCTCCATATCATCCTTGTGTGGTCCTCTTGTAGTTGTCCTCTGCCTCAGATCATTATCACAGGATTTTTTTAAAATTTCATAAATATTATCTTTAAAATCAATATTGGGAGCATATTTCAGCTGAAGTTTTTCCCTGCCGTCGGTTATTTTTTTATGTATTTCCGAGCTTATAAAATCCAGTTTTTTTATAAATTCAGCTCTGTGTTTCATAACGCGCAGGCCGTATTCTGAAAGCTGCATATCCCATATATCAAGTACAGAAGGATCTACAATTTCCTCTTTCAGATATGCATTGCGCTGCAGCAGGACTTTCTTATAATTTGAAAGACTTTCATAATAGGCAGGTTTAATCTGACAAAGTTCTCTGTCAATAAATTTTCTTCTCTTTTCAGGCTCGTCTTTTACAATTTTTAAATCTTCAGGAGAAAAAATTACTATATATACGTTTTCTAATAGCTGTGAAGCCTTTTTTATCTTCACTCCGTCAATTTTAACAGATTTTTTTCCTGATTTATCGATTACTATTTCTACAGAACCTTCAATATCATCCTCTCTTACAATTTCTGCAGATACTGAAGAAAAATCTTTACCGAAACTTATCATTTCACTGTCACGATTTGTACGAAATGATTTTCCCATAGATGTTATATATATGGATTCCAGTAAATTAGTCTTTCCCTGAGCATTCTGCCCAAGCAGAAAGTTTACCTTGCTGCTGAAATCTGCCTGAAGCTCTCTGTAATTTCTGAAATTTTTAAGTTTAATACTCTTTATATACATAAAAATCTAGTTGTTTGTAATTCTTACAGGAAGAACAAGATACTCGTATTCATCTCCGGTTAAAGGCTTTATGAGACACGGACTTATGCTGCTGTTAAAAAGCAGCTTTATTTCTTCATCATCTATAACCTTCAGAGCGTCAATTAAATATTTTGAATTAAATCCTATAACAAGATCATTTCCTTCCTTAGAAACAATAACATCTTCTTTTACTTTTCCCTCTTCTGACTTTGAGGTTATCTCAATGTTGTTATTGCTGATATTTAACTTTATAAGATTGTTTTTTCCTATCTTTGCAAGAAGTGATGCTCTCTCTATACTGTCGAGAAAATCATTTTTATTTAAAACCACCGATGTCTGACTGTCTTTAGGAAGAATATCCTCATATCTTACAAACTCTCCTTCAAGAAGTCTGAGGAAAACTTTTGTATCTTCTATAATGAAAACGGCTCTTTTATCACTTATATAAAGGTCAACTGTTCCTTTTTCATCATCGTTTTCCGTTTCAGAAATAATTTTAGCTATCTCATTGAATGTTTTGGCAGGAATAATAATATTTTCTTCTCTGTCATTTCTTATAGCCTGCCTTGAAATAGCCATTCTGAAACCGTCAAGAGCAACCATATTCAATGTTTTTTCTTTTATTTCAACCAATATTCCTGTTATTACGCCTCTTGACTCGTCAATACTGGCTGAAAATGAAGTCTTTCTGATCATATCTTTGAGAATTTCTTTCTCAAACAATATTTTACTTTCATGTTCTTCCTTTGAATTTAATTTAGGAAATTCATCTGATGGCCAGCCTACAATATTAAACTCGGAATTTGAACATCTGATAATAACATTTCCTTCTTCATCTTCTACAGTGATAATATCGTTTGGCAGCTTTCTGATTATATCTCCGAAGAGTTTTGCCTGTACGACTAT
This sequence comes from uncultured Clostridia bacterium, assembly GCA_927797855.1. Lineage (GTDB taxonomy): Bacteria > Bacillota > Clostridia > Peptostreptococcales > Anaerovoracaceae > SUG1106. Next base: position 9,686 of record CAKMLH010000044.1, read on the forward strand.
TTCTCCTTTTTCTGAATTATCTACTTCAAAAGTTTTTTCAATTCCAAGATCCAGATCAGATGCTGACATTGTCAGGGTTCCGTCTTCATTTACTCTGAGAAGAATTCCTTTAAGAATAGGAATTGTAGTCCTTGATGTCACAGCTTTTGATACAATATTTAATGATTTTGCTAATGTTTGCTGGCTACAGGAAAATTTCATATAATTACCTCCGGTTTGTTAATCTTTATATTATCTTATAGTAATAGTAGTAGTAGGTGCTGTGGAATATGTGGATAACTTATCCATTCCTTGAATTTGCTTAAAAAATTGTTGTTAAAAATCTGTGGAAAGTTATTATTTTTTATTCTTTTATTTCCTCTTTAAGGTTTTCTATAACATTTTTTAATGTGTCATCGTTTTTTATATCATCTTCAATTTTTTCGCAGGCATATTTTACTGTTGTGTGATGTCTGTTTCCGAAATACCTTCCTATCTGGGGTAGGGAACTGTCTGTAAGTTCTCTTATGAGATACATGGCTACCTGCCTTGGAAATGCTATATTATTGGTCTTTCTTGAAGACTCAAGATCACTTATTTTAATATTGTAATATTTTGCCACCGTTTTTTTTATCTTTTCCGGAGTTACTAAATTGTCGTTATTGTTTATAACGTCTTTAAGAACTCTTTTGGCAAAATTCTTATCTGCTTTTTCATTGAGAAGATGTGAAAAAGATACAATTCTTGTGAAAGCACCTTCAAGCTCCCTTATATTGTCCTTTATTTTTTCTGCAATCATGCAGATTACATCATAAAGGTCATCATCCACATCTATATTCATATTTTCTGCTTTTTTCATCAGAATAGCGACTCTTGTTTCATAGTCAGGGGGCTGGATATCAGCTATAAGATTCCACTGAAATCTTGATTTAAGTCTGTCGTCAAGATTTACAAGTTTATTTGGAGCTCTGTCACTTGAAATTATAATCTGCCTGTTTGAATCGTAAAGAGTATTGAATGTATAGAAAAATTCTTCCTGTGTACTTTCTTTTCCTTCTATAAACTGAATATCATCTATAAGCAGAACATCGGCTTTTCTGTATTTTGACTTAAATTCATTCATCTTCTGTTCTCCCAGAGCTCTGATAAGCTCATTTGTAAACATTTCAGATGAAACATAAAGTACATTCATATCAGGATTTTTTTCCAGCAGATAAATTCCTATGGCATGCATAAGATGAGTCTTACCCAGTCCTGAACCTCCGTATATAAAAAGGGGGTTATAAGCTTCCGATGGGGATTCTGCTACGGCCAGTGCCGCTGCATGAGCATATTTGTTGCTTCCTCCCACAACAAAATTGTCAAAATTAAATTTAGGATTAAATATTTTTTCCTTATTGAGAATTTTTTTAGGAGGGGTTACTTTTACAGGTTCATTCTTTAATTCATCTTTTTTATATTCTTCCGAATCCTTTAATACTACACGGTATTCACCGTTGAGAACCTTTTTAAAAGCATTCTGCAGATATGTAAGATACCTGTTTTTTATTGTGGAAATTATAAATTCCTTGCCTTTATCTGAGTTGACCTCTATGTAAACTATATTGAGATTATTGTCTATTCTTCTGATTTTTAAAGGTTTAAACCAGGTTTCAAAACTTATAGGTGTAGTATTTTCTTTAATTATTTCAAGAACGCTGTCCCAGATTTTATCATAGCTTGTCATAACTTTTCCCTCTTTTAATTTTATCTGCTACTCTATTTTATATAAAAAGTTATCCACAGGCAAGAAGAAAATTTATAATAATTTTAAAATATTGAAAATATTAAAATTAAACATTTCCGCAGAGTTATCCACAGCCTTAGGATAAAGTTATCATAAACCTAAAAAGATTGACAAGCAGCCATTTTTAAAGTATAATACTTGAGCGTATGTGCCTGTTGAAATTTAGATCGGCACAATTAAACAATTAAGAAAGGAGACTTCGCACTATGAAAATGACTTATCAGCCTAAAAAAAGACAGAGAATGAAGGAACACGGCTTCAGAAAGAGAATGTCTACTAAAAACGGCAGAAACGTTTTAAAGAGAAGAAGAGCAAGAGGCAGAAAGAGACTGACTGCTTAAT
>CAKMLH010000045.1 GCA_927797855.1 uncultured Clostridia bacterium
AAAATATGTGACTTTGGAATAAAATAGAATTAAATAACCCAGAAAGGCATGGTACACTATGAAATTAAAGCAACCTCCCATTTCTCAGGATGAGATTCTTTTAAATTCACTTCAGTCTGCCAGAACGGACCTTGAAAAAGCCGTAGATCTGTTTAATGAACTGACCGATGATACCGCCGTGGATTATGCATCATATAATCTTCTGGCAGCCAGAGCAAAATATTCCTATCTGCTGAAGCTTGCCAAGGAAAACAAACTTTCTCTGTGAACTCTGCGAACCTGACGCTCTGCCAATGTTTTCCTCAGCCTAAAGCTCTCTCCTTCCTTCCAGAGATTTAAGCAGAGTGACTTCATCAGCATATTCCAGGTCGCCGCCAACCGGAATGCCATGGGCAATCCTTGTCACCTTAATGCCTGCAGGTTTTATCAGCCTGGCGATATACATTGCGGTTGCCTCTCCTTCTATGTTCGGATTGGTGGCGATAATCAGCTCCTTTACATCTCCCTGCTGAAGGCGCTGAACAAGAGATTTCAAATTTATGTCCTCAGGTCCTATGCCTTCCATTGGTGAGATTACTCCATGAAGTACATGGTAAAGACCGTTAAACTCCTTGATTCTCTCCATTGCCATAACATCCCGGGGGCTTTCCACCACGCAGATTACATCATCCTTTCTGGTGGGGTCACTGCAGATTGCGCAAGGATCCTCGTCAGTCAGATTGCCGCATACGGAGCAGTATTTCATCTCCCTTTTGGCGGTGGTTATTGCATCCGCAAGCTGCTCTGCCTCCCTGTCGTCAAGTGACAGAATATGAAAAGCAAGCCTCTGAGCCGACTTGGTGCCTATGCCGGGCAGCTTGGAGAGCTCGTTTATTAATTTTGCAAGGGGTTTAGGATATTGTCTCATTCTTTACAGTCCCGGTATGCCCAGGCCTCCTGTCAGTTTGCTCATTTCCTGATTTGAAATCTCATCTATCTGTCTTAAGCCTTCGTTGACGGCTACCATAATAAGATCCTGTAGCATTTCGATATCGTCAGGATCAACAACCTCAGGTTTGATTTCCAGTTTTACAATTTCCTTTTTGCCGTTTATAACTGCAGTCACAGCACCGCCTCCTGCAGTTGTCTCAACTTCTTTCTCGTCTATTTCTGCCTGCAGCATCTCCATCTTTCTCTGCATTGCCTGCATCTGCTGAAGCTGCTTCTGCATGCTGCCTCCGCCCATGCCCGATGATGGTTTCTTGCCGGCTCTCATTCCTTTGCCCATTTTATTTCCTCCATGTTTTCTTTTTTACTCTATTTCTATATCCATACCCAGAATTTCACTGGCCTTCTTTGCCATATCCTCAAGATTTTCATTGTCGTCCGGCACCTGCATACCTGAAGGTCTTCCTGAGCCCTTGTGCGCCCCCGCAGTATTACTGCCGGGAACTGTCTCTCCCTCCAGAAAGCAGAGCATCTTCATCTGCCGTCCCAGCTTACGGGACATTATACCTTCTATCTGCTGCCGTTTCTGCTCTGCATACCGCTTTGTGAATGAGGATGTGGCAATTACCGTAAAGGTTTTGTCTCCTACATCTGTCAGAACCGTGCCGTTTCTGATGAGGTTGAAGCTGCCTGCTCCGTCCTCGCCTTCCTCAAAAACGGCATGCCATAGTGCCTCATTCTCAGCAGGCTGCTCCATAACCGGCGTTTCTTTCTGCACAGCAGGCTTGGTAATTTCCGCCGCCTTCACAGGCTCTACAGCAGGCGCTGTCGCCGCAAATACCGGTGCAGCAGGCTGCACGACGGGACGCCTTTCGTGCCTTATAAGGGCCGCCTCCTCATCGAGTCCCGATGCTATGGAAACTATTGCCAGCTCCAGCAGAATTCTCGGCTGAGTAGACCATCTGGCATCGTTTATAGTCTTGGAAAGCCTGATTATAGCATCGTTTATCTCTTCAAGGGAAATGTGCATGCTCTGCTCCTGAACACGCCGGATATTCTCCGTGGACATATTAAGAATATCCTCTGGATTTTTGATGAACTTCGTCATCATCAGATTCCGGTAGTGAGCTGTCCAGTCTTTCATCAGCTGCTTCACATCCTTGCCGTCAGCCAGCACTCCGTCCAGAAGCACAAGCGCCTCTGCGACCTTTCTTAGAGAAACCATCTCCGTCAGGTCTATGAAAAAGTCTTCTCCTGCTGCTCCCACATATTCCAACACATGGTCTCTATCCACTGTTTTTTCGCCGGAAGCCAGCACCTGGTCAAGAATGCTGAGCCCGTCACGGACTGAACCATCAGCGCAGTTAGCAAGAAGTTTCAGTGCACTTTCAGTTATCTCTACGCCCTTGTCCGTGCATATCTCTCTCATTCCGTCCATAAGGATGTTCTGAGGAACCCGTTTAAAGTCAAGCCTCATACATCTGGAAAGAATGGTTGCCGGAAGCTTCTGCGGCTCAGTTGTCGCCAGAATGAACATTACGTTTTCAGGCGGTTCCTCCAGAGTTTTAAGCAGAGCGTTGAAAGCTCCTGTGGAAAGCATGTGTACCTCGTCAATGATATAGACCTTCTTTCGACCTACCGCAGGCGGATACTTAACGCTTTCTCTGAGTTCTCTTATATTCTCAACGCCGTTATTGGAGGCGGCGTCGATTTCGATTACATCCATGAAGGTTCCGTCCTTGATTGCCATGCAGTTTGCGCAGTGTCCGCAGGGATGCTCACCCTCTGAAAGGCAGTTTACCGCCTTTGCCAGAATTCTGGCAGTGGTAGTCTTGCCCGTGCCCCTTGTTCCGCAGAAAAGGTAGGCATGGCTCACCGTGTCCGTATCAATCTGATGCTTAAGGATTTTTACAATATGCTGCTGTCCCAGAATTTCGCTGAAAACCTCCGGTCTTCTGGCTCTGTATAACGCAGTGTACATTTTTAAACCTCCACATTTTTGTGTTGTGTATCTATCTTTTGGCGCAGTCTAAAAAAATTGCCCTTAGAGAGCTTCGCAGGCGTTGGAGAAGGCTAGTCTGCGGCACATAAGAACTTCCGCTTATTGCTGCTTCCTTCCGGACCTGACAAGGTTCACGGCATCCCATTGCGCAGGACCCAAACCATGCCGGGCGGAGCTCTTTAAAGGCAATTTTTCTGTGTAGTATTATATCATGCTTTAAAGTTCAGGTCAATATAATCCCGTGAATCCGGTAAATCCTTATGGCTTCACCTGACCGATCATGCATACATACCTATCCTGTATTTCCATTATCTCATCATCCCTGGGCTCATCTATCAGCTGACGATAGTAATCGACAATCAATTCCATTGGCTTTTCAGTGAGAGTACAGTTTACGTCAAGTGTGCACCCCCGATTCTCAAAGTGCGTAGAGCCTGTATATTCATAGGTTTCATCGCAAATGAGGTCTTCACATATTCCGGTCATCTTCCGGAAAGGGTCCTCCATCCAGTTTAATTTATAGTATTTATCACTCTTATGGTCGTAATAGCAGTCACTGTAGAAAGTAATCAGACCGGCCAGCTGCACCTGAGTCATATTCTTTTCTTTTCTCAGTTTTTGTATCAGATTTCCTGTTCTCTCGTAATCCATTTCTTGCCTCCTTAAGCCCTTCTTAAATTGAATTGTACCAATTTATCCTGTCGAAAGCAACACACGGAAAGTAGAGTTGGGCTATTATCTTGTATTATACATCCCTCTATGGTAGAATATATTTGTAAAGATGTTTAGGAGGTATTTATGGAAACACAAACTGTTAACAATAATATCAAATCTTTTGGATTGATAAACGCAAATACTCTCAGGCTTATTGCCTGTATTTTAATGCTCATGGATCACGCCTGGGCGACAGTCATCCCCGGCAGCGACTGGCTTACATATGCGGGCAGAATGGCTTTCCCTATATTTGCTTTTCAAATAGCAGAGGGCTTCTTTCACACATCCGACTTTAAGAAGTATGCACGCAGACTTTTTATTTTCGGACTCATTTCGGAGATTCCTTTTAACCTGATGTATGCCGGTTCGTTCATCTACCCTTTCCACCAGAATGTGATGTTCACTCTTCTGCTGGGGCTTCTGGCCATCAAATCACTGGATAATATCCGCATGGCATGTGCGGACCGTTCCTTTAAAGACTGGAATTCATCACAGGTCAAAGCTGTTATCCTCGGCATCCTTAAAACTGCCCTATGTGTACTTGCCTCCGGCATAGGTTTCACAGACTATGGAATGACAGGCGTTCTTACTATCATATTGTTTTATCTGTGCCGCGGATTCCGTGGAGCTCGTCTGGCACAGATTGCAGGAATGGTGTATATAAACTGCTTCGCTTTAATGGGTCGCACTATTCCTCTGGCATTGGGTTCGATGACGTTCGACTTTCCTACACAGGGCTTTGCGGTGCTGTCTCTCATATTTATATGGCTGTATAACGGCAAAAAAGGTCGCAGCAGCAAGGCGCTCCAGTATGGCTTTTATGCCTTCTATCCTGTGCATATGCTTATCCTGGCTATAATTGTGGCTATGCTGTTTTAAAAAAAGCGGATGGATCCCTCAACAATATCCAGCCGTTTTGTTTAGTTATTTAACCACCTTGTACAGCTCGTCAGGTCCCGGCGGGTCGATTGGCACGCGACTTTCATCGACGCCGCTTCCTTTGACCAGCACCAGCCCTGACTCAGGAGGTGTGATTACGCCGATTTCCGCTGCCTCCACTCCTACGGCTGCCAGCTTCTTTATAATTTCATTTTTCTTTTCCTGTCCTGCCATGATAATCATGGAACCGCTGGAAATAAGCCGCATGTAATCTATACCGTAATGAGCGCAAATTTTGCGGGTGACATCCTTGACCGCAACTGCTGTTTCATGAATTTCGGCGCCTACGCCTGCAATACGGCACATTTCCCAAATGGCTCCCAAAATTCCGCCTTCTGTCACATCGTGCATACCGTGGGTTCCCACCGAGCCCGCCACAGTGCCATCGCGGACCACGCTGACATTGCCAAGCAGCGCTTTTGCCTCAGCAAGCTCTTCATCAGTCAGTATCTCCTTAAGCTGTTCCTTGAAATCTCCCGCTATTATGCCGGTTCCTTCAAGCCCTGCTGTTTTAGTCATTATAACGGCATCTCCCACCTTTATGTTTTTCGCCGAAGCAGAGCGACCCCGAAGACCCCTGCCGATTGCCGTAGACACGATTACCGGCTTATTTACCGCAGGGGTGACCTCCGTATGGCCTCCGATGATTTCCACATTGCAGGCAGCCGCTGCATCTGCAGCCTGTCCCATGATGGTCTTCACATCATCTTCCGTGCTTCCTTCAGGCAGCATGACCGCCAGAAGTATTCCCACAGGCTCCACGCCGTTAGAAGCTATATCGTTGCAGGAGATATGAATTGCAAGGCGCCCTATATCGCCTACTGCCGCCGTGATAGGATCCGTAGAAAGCACACATTCGTACTCCCCGAAGTCAATTACAGCGCAGTCCTCTCCCACACCGGCACGGACCAGCACCTCCGGTCTCTTGAGGCTTATCCTGTCAATTACTTCATTTTTTAATAAATCGCTGTCTAGTTTCCCTACTTTAAGCACCTGCATTTATTCTGTCACTCCTGTCCTGAGCCACTTCATAATGGTCTCTTCGTCTATTATTTTAATTCCAAGTTCTTTGGCTTTCTTGTTCTTTCCCGACTGGGAAAGCAGGTCGTTGTTAATCAGATAGCCTGTTTTGGCGCTGACCGATCCTGCCACCTTGCCACCCTGTTTTTCAATTTCCGCCTTGAGAGCATCCCTGTTTTCGTAGTGATTCAGTGAGCCGGTTATTACAAAGGTTATCCCTGCAAGAGCAGTACCTGCTGCTTCAAATCTCTCGTCAATATGAACCTCTTTAAGGAGGTCTTCTACTATGCGGGCTTTGGCCTCATCTGCAAAAAATCCCACAAAGGCATCGGCCATAACCTCCCCTATGCCCTCAATAGTCATAAGCTCTTCTTTGGAAAGGTTCTGCACGCGCTGCCAGCTGTTCCTGCAGTGTCGGGCAATAATCCGGGCATTGGCTGTCCCTATGTTGGGAATACCCAGGCTGTATAAAAACCTCTCAGCAGTGGTATTTCTCGCCTTTTCAATAGATTTTTTAAGGTTATCAAAAGACTTCTCTCCGAAGCCTTCCATTTCGATGATTTCTTCTTTATATTTTTCTACATGGAAAAGATCCGCCAGTTCCTTAATCATGCCTCTGGCAATGAGCTTCTCTATGGTCATCTCGGAAAGACCTTCTATGTTCATGGCATCCCTCGATACGAAATGAGTGAAGCTCTTTATCTGCTTTGCCAGACATTCCGGGTTAGGACACATAAGTGTCTGCACACCGTTTTCATTGTGAATCTGTGTATGAGAACCGCATACGGGACACTCCGCCGGAATTTCAACGTTATTGCTCCCTGTCAGGTTTTCAGCCACCTGGGGAATTATCATATTGGCCTTGTAAACCTTTATTGTATCGCCTATTCCCAATTTGAGTTCACGCATTACGCTTATGTTGTGAACGGAAGCTCTGCTGACCGTGGTCCCTTCAAGCTCCACAGGTTCAAAAACCGCAACAGGATTGATAAGTCCTGTCCTGGATGCACTCCACTCTATTTCCTTTAATGTGGTTTCCTTAATCTCATCCCGCCATTTAAAGGCGATAGAGTCACGGGGAAATTTTGCCGTTGTGCCGAGAGACTGTCCGTAGGCAATGTCATTGTAGCTCAGCACCAGACCGTCTGAAGGATTGATATTATCCTGTATTTCGCCCTCAAACCACTTAACCGTCACCTCAATATCAGATGCTGTCACCGTCTTATGCTGCACCACTGCAAAGCCTTGAGAGGCCAGCCAGTCAAACTGCTGAGTTCTTTTGGCAAACTCCAGGCCATCTGCAGATACCAGGCTGAAGGCATAAAACCTTACATGGCGCTGAGCTGTCACGGCGCTGTTAAGCTGTCTTACAGAGCCTGAGCAGAGATTTCTCGGGTTCTTGTATTTAGCTCCTTCATCTGCAATAGTCTCGTTTATTTTTTCAAAATCAGGATAGGTAATTATGGCCTCACCGCGAAGCACCAGCCTTTCCTTAAAGGGTATGCTAACAGGTATATTGGAAAATACACGTGCATTGGCGGTGATTACCTCTCCTATATCACCGTTTCCTCTGGTTACTGCCTTTACAAGGCTTCCGCCTTCGTAGGTAAGCACTATAGTAAGGCCGTCCAGTTTCCAGCTCATGACACCTTCCTGGTCTCCCAGCCAGTTCTTCAGCTGCTCTGCATCCTTGGTCTTGTCCAGGGAAAGCATCTTCTGAGGGTGTTTTTCCTTAGGCAGATTGGAAAGTACCTCGTAGCCGACTCTCATTGTGGGGCTGTTAGACAGGGTTACCCCTGTTTCCTTCTCCAGAGATTCAAGCATATCGTAAAGCCTGTCGTACTCATGATTAGGCATTATTTCCCGGCTTTCCTGATAATAGGCTTTTGAAGCCTGATTCAGGAGAACTATAAGGTTCTGCATCTGCTCTATTTTATTCTGCTTTTCTTCTTTACTGATATGGTCAGTCACTGTTTCCCTCCTGATTGTGCTCTGCTATACCTTCTTTAAAGGCGCTATGCCTTTGGCAAGCTTCTTTGTGCCTCCCTCATCGAAGGCTACTGTCACTGTCTTTGCGTCCACATCCACCACTATACCGTGTCCGAACTTGCCATGTGTCACCTGGTCACCCTGCATGAAGTCAATTCCGCTCCCTGCTGCTGAGTCTTTGACAGCCTGTTTAGCGTATTTAAGAGGATCGTAGCTGAAGGGTCTGAACGGCGGATTTTCACTGAAGCCGTCAAGGCTTCCCGTATCCACGCCCAGTCTGTTTGCTGTTCTCCTTGAAGGCTCATAAATGGTATCTCCCGCTTCATCCAGCAGAGATTTATCCAGTTCCCTGAGGAAAGTTGACTCTCTGGTGTAGTCGCCCTGGCCGTACAGTACCCGATATGACGCACTTGTAAGGAAAAGCTTTTCCTTGGCGCGGGTCATACCTACATAGCAGAGTCTGCGTTCTTCCTCTATGCCATCTTCCCTGTCAAGGGCTCTGTGTCCCGGAAAAAGTCCGTCTTCCATACCCGGCATGAACACTACGGGAAACTCCAGACCTTTGGCGCTGTGCATGGTCATCAGGGTAACCTTTCCCGCCTTGTCGTCATATTTGTCAGTGTCACTGTCTGTAGCCACTCTCTCCAGAAATTCCTCCAAAGTGGCTTTTTCTCCTGCATTATCCTTTTCTTCTTCAAAATCGTAAATAAACGATTTAAAATCAAGGAGATTTTCTATACGCCCTTCAGCCTCTAAAGTGTTTTCATCTTCAAGGGCTTTCATGTAGCCGGTCTTTACCAGCAGATTATCATATATGTCGGAAATTCTGAGATTATCTTTTTCCTGCTGACAGAGTTTTAGTACATCCATCATCTCTTTAACGTATTTCGAAGCTTTGGCCGGCAGACTGCAGACTACATCTTCCTGCCCAAGAGTATCAAATAGGGACTGATTATTTACCTTGGCTAAAGCTTCCAGCTTGCCCAGTGTGGTTGGCCCCATACCTCTTTTAGGCTCATTTATAATTCTTTTCAGTGCCAGGTCGTCCGCCGGATTGACTACAAGGCGCATGTAACAGATTATGTCTTTTGTTTCCTTGCGCTCGTAGAAGCTGAAACCGGAAAGTATCTGATATGGTATATGTCTGCGCTTCAACGCATCTTCAAAAAGCCTGGACTGTGCGTTGGTTCTGTAAAGCACGGCAAAGTCATCATAACTGCGGTTATTTGACAGAATGTCTATTTCCTGTGCGATGTAGTAAGCTTCTTCTTTATCACTGTCGCATCGCTTATATACGATTGGCGCTCCGGACTCTGCTTCAGTCCACAGCTTCTTCGTCTTGCGGCCTCTGTTGTTTTTAATAACCGAATGAGCTGCCGCCAGTATATTGCCGCTTGACCGGTAGTTCTGCTCCAGTTTCACCACCTTTGCTTTGGGGAAATCCTTCTCAAAGTCAAGAATATTTCTTATATCCGCTCCCCGCCACTGGTAAATGCACTGGTCATCATCACCGACCACGCAAATGTTCTGATGTGCCTGGGCCATCATCCTTATTATTTCGTATTGAATGTGGTTGGTGTCCTGATACTCGTCCACCATTATGTATCTGAACCGGTTCTGATACTGAGCCAGAATATCAGGATTATCCCGCAGCACATGTAAGGCGTTTACCAGCAGGTCGTCAAAGTCCATGGCATTGTTTGATTTAAGCTGACGCTGGTACTCGCAGTAAACATTATATATAACCTTTGTCTTGGGGTTTTCTCCCTTTGTTTCAAGAAAATGTTCAGGATCCGAATCTGCTTCCTTCTCCTTGCTTATAACCGCGGAAAGGTAGCCTTGCGGATACTGCTTACTGTCTATATTCTGCGCTTTTATTATGTTCTTTATTATGGTTTTCTGATCCACCGTATCATAAACCACAAAGTTCTTATCATAGCCTGCGGCGTAGTAGTGCTCTCTTAAAATTCTGAGACTCATGGCGTGGAAGGTCATAATCCACATACCGGGGCAAGGCCCCACAAGCTTTTCAACTCTGTTTCTCATTTCGCCTGCTGCTTTGTTTGTGAAGGTTACTGCAAGTATGCTGTATGGACTTACTCCCTGATTTATAAGGTATGCGATTCTGTGGGTCATTGTAGCGGTTTTGCCGCTTCCGGCTCCCGCAAGTATAAGAAGCGGACCCTCTGTGTATGTGGCCGCCTCTTTCTGCTCTTTGTTCAAATTATCAAGATTCATGGCTAATCCCCCTGTTTTTCGGTAATGTAGTCATAATACTCCTCTTCGGTGTAGATTTTTACTTTACCTTCTGTGTCGCATACACCTACATAATCCTTCTGCTTATATGAAAGACATGCTGTCAATTGTGCCTTGTTCCGGTTATAACTGAAAGTGCTGTCAATCTTACAGGTCAGTATAGCCTTTTCCCCTGCTCTGAGCAGCAGTCTTTTGCCTTCAGCCAGATTTCCCTTAAGGTTCTTCTCCGGTTTTTCATAACTTATTATCTGCAGGTTGTGAACCTTGCCTCCGCTGCCGAGGTCCTCCAGGGCAAAAGCCGGATCCATATACATGGTGTCGTTTTTGCTGCTGCTTGTAATGGTTATCTTTATTGTTTTTTCTCCTCGGTTTATGGATGCGGCAAGGCTTACGGCAAATACAGGTTTATAGTTTGTTACCGTAACAGATTTGGCTGTACTGTATTTGCCCCGGATAATCCTGCTGCCCTGCTTGTCATAGGCTCTTACCTTGTAATAGTATTTTTTGCCTATTGAAAGTCCCGTATTCTTGCAGGTTAAGGTGCTGCCGCCTGTTATGGTCTTAATTTTAGTATAGGAACCGCTTGACCCTGTTCTGCGATATATTTCATATCCATCTGCGCCGCTGACTTTTTTCCAGGTCAATGTGACCGTCTTTGAAGCGGTCTGTTTAGCTGTCAGGTTCACCTGTGCCGGAGACGCTGCCGCCTCTGCAGTCTGAAATGCGCCTGCCATCAGCACAAGCATGAATACAATTGTAATAGTTCTTTTTGTTCTCTTTCTCATAGCGAAACCATTATACCACAAAAAACGCCGGCTGCATAGCCGACGTTTGATTGTTTATTATCTGTTATATGCTGTCAAAAGCTTTTCAGGCATACTATACCAACTCTAAGAATACAACCTCAGCGTTGTCACCCTGACGAGGTCCTAACTTAAGAATTCTGGTATATCCGCCGTTTCTGTCAGCGTATTTAGGGGCGATTTCATCGAACAGCTTTGTTACAACTGTCTCATCAAACAGATATGATAAAACCTGTCTTCTTGCGTGAAGATCACCGCGTTTTGCTAAAGTAATCAGCTTTTCAGCTTCTCTTCTGGCTTCCTTAGCTCTGCAGTCAGTGGTCTGAATTCTTCCTTCTCTGAATAAGTCAGTTACAAGGTTTCTCAGCATTGATTTTCTGTGAGCTGAAGGTCTGCCCAGTTTTCTGTATCCTGGCATTTTAAGATTCTCCTTTCTGCAAAGATTTAATCATCGCTAGGTCTTAAGGAAAGGCCCAGCTCTTCCAATTTAGCTTTTACTTCATCAAGAGATTTCTTTCCAAGGTTTCTAACCTTCATCATGTCCTCTTCTGATTTCTGAGTAAGTTCTTCTACCGTATTGATAGCGGCCCTCTTCAGGCAGTTGAAAGAACGAACTGAAAGTTCAAGTTCTTCAATGGTCATTTCAAGAGCCTTTTCCTTCTGGTCTTCTTCCTTCTCAACCATGATTTCCATAGAGCCTGTAGCATCGGTAAGCTGGATAAACAGGTTAAGGTGTTCCTGCATAATCTTTGCACCGATGGACACGCCTTCGTCAGGAGTGATTGATCCGTCAGTCCAGATTTCAAGTACCAGTCTATCGTAGTCAGTAACCTGACCTACACGGGTATTTTCTACTGTAA